>JBAUXH010000074.1:0-12590 GCA_049584155.1 Solirubrobacteraceae bacterium | reverse complement strand
GTCGGGGCCCTCGACGGCGCTCGCCCCGGGGTGTGTACGCGCGGCGCGATGCAGCCAGCCCTCAACGACCATTGGGCAAAGGCTAGCTGTAGCCTTGTCCGCCATGCCAACCACTTGGACAAGCGCGGGCGAGTACGAGGACATCCGTTATGAGAAGTCGGGGACGAAGGACGCGCCGACGGGGATCGCGAAGATCACGATCGACCGCCCTGAGGTCCGCAATGCGTTCCGGCCGCAGACGATCGTTGAGATCTCGCGTGCGCTTGAGGACGCGCGCGAGGACACGCAGGTCGGTGTGATCGTGTTGACGGGCGCGGGCGAGCTGGCGTTCTGTTCGGGCGGGGATCAGCGGGTGCGCGGCGATTCGGGGTATCTCGCTGAGGACGAGGCGGGCAAGGCGGGGATCGGCAGGTTTCATGTGACCGATCTGCACGTGCAGATCCGGCGGCTGCCGAAGCCGGTCGTGGCGATGGTCGCGGGGTATGCGATCGGCGGCGGGCACGTGCTGCATCTGGTGTGCGATTTGACGATCGCGGCGGATAACGCGAAGTTCGGGCAGGTGGGGCCGAAGGTGGGCTCGTTCGACGGGGGTTTCGGCGCGGGCCTGCTGGCGAACCTGGTGGGGCCGAAGAAGGCGAAGGAGATCTGGTTTTTGTGCCGCCAGTACTCGGCGCTCCAAGCGCTGGAGATGGGGATGGTGAACACGGTCGTGCCACTGGCGGATTTGGAAGCGGAGACGGTCAAGTGGTGTGAGGAGATGCTGGCGCTGTCGCCGTTCGCACTGAGGCTGCTGAAGGCGAGCTTTAACGCCGCCGAGGATGGGTTGACGGGCATCCAGCAGTTGGCGCACGATGCGAACCTGCTGTTTTACGGCAGCGAGGAGGCCCAGGAGGGCCGCGACGCCTACCGGGAGAAGCGCAGACCGGAGTTCGAGAAGTTTCCCAGGCGCGCGTGAATACGGTGACGCAGACAACGATGCTCACGCCGCCGGGTGGTACGGGCGCGGGGCGCCCGAGCATGGTGCGGATCTGGGTGATGGCCGCGCGGATACGGACGCTGCCGGCGGCGGTCGCGCCGGTGCTGGTGGGTACCTCGCTGGCGTTGGGCGCGGGCGTGTTTCACCCGCTCGCGTTCGTGGCGGCGCTGTTGGGGGCGGTGTTCATCCAGGTGGGGACGAATTTGTCGAACGATTACTCGGACGCGCGCAGGGGCGCCGATACAGAGGATCGGCTGGGGCCGGTGAGAGTTACCGCCGGCGGGCTGGTGCCGCCCAAACAGGTGTTGATCGCGACGTATGCGACGTTCGGGCTGGCGGTGCTGTGTGGGGTGTATCTGGTGGCGGTGGCGGGGCCGGAGCTGATCGCGGTCGGCGCGGCGTCGATTCTCGCGGGCGTGCTGTACACGGGCGGACCGCGGCCGTATGGATATGAGGGGCTGGGCGAGGTGTTCGTGTTCCTGTTCTTCGGCGTGGTCGCGGTGGCGGGCTCATATTTCGTGCAGGTGCAGGAATTGCCGTGGCAGGCGTTTGGCTGCGCGGTGCCGGTGGGGCTGCTGGCGAGCGCGATCTTGGTGGTGAATAACGTCAGGGATATCGACACGGACAGGCGCGCGGGCAAGCGCACGCTCGCGGTGAGGCTGGGTAGAGAACGCACGCGAGCGCTGTATACGGCGATGGTGGCGGGCGCGTTCGTGAGCGCACCGATGTTGTGGGCGTTGGGCATGTCGCCGTGGCTACTGCTCAGCTGGGCGGCGATCCCGCTTGCGGCCGGGATCGTGAGGACGGTGAGGACGCGGGTGGACGGACCGGCCTTGAACGGAGCACTGGCGAAGACGGGCATGTTGCAGTTGCTGTTCTGTTTGTTGTTCGCGGCGGGGATCCTCGCGAGCGGCGGGATCTGAAAGCGGTCGTGAAGCGGATGGGGCGCTTTTTGGTGGGTGAGCCAGAGCCTTGCGTCTTCGTCAAAATGCAGTCGGCGCCGCTCACCGCAGCTGTCGGCGTTGAGGGAGCGTGAGACGCGAGGTGCAACTGAACATCGAGCGAGAAACGGTGCGCTTGCGAAAACCGCTGGTGAGCGCGCATGGCACGGTGAGAGAGCGTGAGTTGGTGGCGGTGACACTCGCAGCGGATGAGGATGGCCCGACGGGGCATGGCGAAGCCGCGCCATTGGAGCAATACGACAGCGTGAGCATCGAGCGGGTAAGCGGCGCGTTGGAGCGATACAAGCGGGTGCTCGCCGGCGCGAAAGGCCAGACGGGGATACAGCTGATCGAAGCGTGTCGGCGCGAGGAGGATCTGCCCCAGGCGCTGGCGGCGATCGACATGGCGCTGTGGGATCGCGCGGGCAGGCGCGCGAACAAGCCGATCGCCG
The DNA here is from genome assembly GCA_049584155.1 of Solirubrobacteraceae bacterium. Taxonomy (GTDB): domain Bacteria; phylum Actinomycetota; class Thermoleophilia; order Solirubrobacterales; family Solirubrobacteraceae; genus Palsa-744. The sequence goes on along the minus strand of JBAUXH010000074.1, from coordinate 10,221 downwards.
AGCTACTTACCGACGACCCGGCGCGCGCGGTGAGCGTGAACGCGACGATCGGCGCGACCGACCGCGTGGGCGCCGCCGAACAGGCGCAGGCCGCTTCGCAAGCGGGATATGAGTGCATCAAGGTGAAGGTGGGGATCGGCGATGACGCGGCACGCGTGGCGGCGGTACGCGCGGCGGCGGGCGCCGAGATCGCCCTGCGCTTGGACGCGAACGGAGCATGGACGGTGGAGGGCGCGGTGAGAGCGATCGAAGCGCTGGCGCCCGCCGGGTTGGAGCTGGTGGAGGAGCCGACGCACGGGCTGCACGCGATCAGGGAGGTGCGCGAGCGCGTCAGCACGAGGATCGCGATCGACGAGACCGCGACGGAGCACGGCGCGCTCGGCGCGGGCGTGGCCGACGCGGTGTGCCTGAAGATCGGCCGTTGCGGAGGGATCTCGGGGCTGCTTGCCGCTGCGACGCTGGTGAGAGCGTCGGGCGCGGAGCCCTATGTCGCCTCGACGCTCGACGGCCCGCTGGGGGTGGCCGCGGCACTGCACGCCGTCGCGGCCCTCGCCTCGCGCGGCCCGGTGCCCCCGTGCGGCTTGGCCACATTTGGGATGTTCGAAGACATCGAGGATCAGTTGCCTGTGCACAAAGGCAGGATCGCGCTGCCTTCGGGTCCGGGGCTGGGCGTGAGGCCGTTGTGAGCGGTGACGATAGTCGCGGGGCTGCTGCTGCGCACCGGATGACAGGCGCGTATTGGGCCGGATGCCGGCCGAGGTCAGTGAGTCAGGCTCGCCGGAGGTGCCGTCGCGGTGGAGAGGTCCGCGTCGAGGAGGCTCTCGACGGCGTCGACCGGGATGGGGGCGCTCATGAACAGGCCTTGCGCCATCGTGCAGCCCTTCGCTTGCAGGGATTCCAGCTGCTCGCCGGTCTCGATGCCCTTGGCGATCACCGTCAGCGAGAGCTCGCGCCCGGCGAGGAGGATGGTCTCCAGCAACCAGCTGCGATAGTCCTCGGTGTCTGACGCGGCGAGGGAACTGCGGTCGACCTTCAGGAAGTCGAGCGGCAACCGCTGCAGGTCGGAGCGGGAGGCGTAGGCGCTGCCGAAGTCGTCGAGCGCGATACGCACGCCCAGTCCCTTGATCTCCCGCAGGCGCTCGGCGGCGGTCTCGATGCCGCGCATCACGGTGGGCTCGGATATCTCCAGCGTAAGCAGCGAGGGCTCGATGCCCGACTGCTGCAGCGCTCGTCGTACGTCGGTGATGAAGCCGTCGCGATTCAGCTGAACGGCCGACACTTTCACCGAGACGCCGGCGCGACCACCGCCTCCGAGGGCGACACCCTTCCCCACGTTCCAGGCCGCAGCGCGGCTGCAGGCCTCCTCGAGCACCCAGCGACCGATCGGCATGATCAGCCCGGTTTCCTCGGCCAGGGGGATGAAATCGGCGGGTGCAAGCACGCCCTGCTCGGGATGCTGCCAGCGGATGAGCGCCTCCAGACCGACCACCCGTCGCGGGTTCAGATCGTAGATCGGCTGATAGAGCAGGAAGAACTGTCCCTCCCCGAGCGCTGTGTTCAGCTCAACCTCGAGCACGCCGCGACCCTCGATGATGGAGCGCATGTTCGCGTTGAAGAGCGTGTAACGGTCCTTGCCCGCGGCTTTGGCGGCCAGGTGCGCGTCGCGCAGGAGATCCTCGGGGATCGTGTAGCGCCCGAAGGCGACGCCGATGCTCGCGGTCAGGACGAAGCTCGGTCCGAAGCCGTCGAGCTCGACGGGCTCGTGCAGGGCCTCGATCACGCGGCGGGCGAGGGAGTCCAGGCGCACCCCGCGAGCGGCGGATTCGACCAGGATCACGAACTCGTCACCGCCGAGGCGACCGACGGTGTCGCCTGTGCGGATCACTCGCTCCAGTCGCTGCGCGACGATCTTCAGCAGCTGATCGCCGGCGGGACGCCCGAGCCTGTCGTTGACGTCCTTGACCCAGTCGATTTCGATGGACAGCGCTCCCGCGATGACCTCCGATTGGCGTCCGGCCCGCGCGAGGATGCGCTCGGCGCGGTCCAGCATGAGCGCGCGGTTGGGAAGTCCGGTGAGGGCGTCGTAGAGGTCTTCACGAGGAGCCTCGTCCGTTTTCGGCGTCTGCGGCCGGGGACGATCGGAGCCAAGGACGAACACCAGCAGGCCGAACAGCACGCTTAGCAGGACGCCGCCGATCAGCAGCGCGAGCGCATGCCCATCCGCGAACACGCCCGCATCGGCCGGCGGGCCGAAGGTTCTCACGGTCCATCCGTTGTGAAAGCTGGTCGCCGTACTCTGAGCGTCGGTCTGCGGGGCTCCGGCGGCGAACACGACATTCGCAGAGCCGGCCCGGTGGCGCAGTCTCAGCGCGTAGCCGGTCTGACCGGCCAGGGCTTGGTGCAGCACGACACCCGGCGTCAGCACCTCGCGCAGCCATCCCACGGAGGCCGCCTCACGGCCCATGACACTGCGTGGCGTGAGGTATCCCCGGTAGACGGGCGTCACGACTTCCAGCGCGCTGGCCCGCCCGACCGAGGTGGTTTCGTAGATGCCCACGCCGGCGTCCCGAGACAGCAGCAGCGCGGAGGTCTGCGCGCAGTAGTCGAAGCCCGCGGGCGGGGTCACGGCGGCGGACTTCGAGAGCTCGGCCGTGGCCAGGCAGTAGTAGGGATGGTCGCTTGTGGGAATGACCGGGACACCGCCGCCGCCGGCCGGTGTCGCCGCCGCCGTTCCGAGCGTCTTCACGGGGAGCACATGGCCGGCGAGGCGAGCTTGAAAGGCGCGGAGCTCCGGCGCCCGGACCAGCGTCAGCAGAGCGAGCTGATCGAGCTCGGGGTAACGGCGCTTCGTACGCGCCCAGCGCAGCCACGTTTGGAATTCCGCAGGCGATGCGTCCGAGTGACTCGCGAAGAAGGTGGTCGCGCTGACCTGGAGCTGTTCCTCGTGACGGAGAGCCAGCTTCAGGGTCGAGGCGATCGACGTCGACGCCTGCTGGAAGGCCCGTCGCCCACCGGCCGCATCGTTGTGCGCCACCGCGCGCGCTCCGAGCACGGAAGCGACGATCCCCGCGAGGACGCACAGCGTCGCCACCGCGACCCAAGCGCCCGTGCGACTCCCGACCATGCCCTTGACCCGTGCGAGCGTGTCCCCGCCCGAGGCCGGCGCCGCTGTCGTGGTCGGTGGGACCTCAGCGTCGATCTCCGCAGCGTCGACGTCGATCTCCGGCGACTCGGCGTCGGACGGAGCCGGGCCCTGAACGGGCTGCTCGGGCAGGGCGCCCGCAGGCGTCTCTGCGTCGGCAGAGTCGGAGGCGCCATCGCGCTCGGGGTTGGGTTGGGGAATGCCGTTTTCCATGAAGATTTAGCTGTCCCCGACAATTCCCCCCGCGGCCTTATCGACCCGGATGTGAACGGACCTTGAATTGTGCACGTATATGGACGAATAGCCATGAGGCAACCGCACGTGGGCTTCGAATTCATATGCGCGATGTCACGAACACCGCTCCCCGGAACGAAAACCGAACCTTTCGCCTTCTTCAGGCGAGGGCGTTCACCACCGCGCCAGGATCCTCCAACGGGAGTCGATGGCCGCCCGCCCCCGTCTTCATGGCGGCCTGGGGCATCAGTTCTGCCATCCGTCGGCCTATGGTCTGGAACTTCGTGTCGCGGTCTCCGGCCAGGATCCTCGCCGGCATCTTCAACTCGTGCAGCCGATCCCACAAGGGGGTCATCTCCCCCGTGCCGATCCCGCGCAGGACCGCCGCGATTGCGTCCGGCCGGTTGCGACGGTAATCCTCGCGCGCGAGCGCATCGACCACTGCGGGATCATCGGCGAACATCGGCTGAGCGCACCAGCGCGCGACGAAGTCTTCCAGCGATCCGTTTTCCATCTCGTCGGCCAGACGACGATCGGCCTGGCTGCGCGCCGCCCGCTCGACTGAGTCCTCGATCCCAGCGGTCGCCGCAACGAGCACGAGCCGCGACACGCGCTCGGGAGCCGCCAACGCGACATGCAAGGCCACGCGCCCGCCCAGCGAATAGCCGCATAGGGCGAAGCGCTCCGGCGCCAGCTCCAGTACGCACTCCACGCAGCCCATGAACGAGATCGGGCGCTCTGCGTCGACATACTCGCCGTGCCCAGGCAGGTCCAGCGCCAGTGGGCGATAGCGTTCGTGGTCCAAGCGTTCGATCACGCCATCCCACGCGCGGTGCGTACCGGCGAAACCGTGCAGCAGGACCACTGTCTCAGGCACACACAGATCCTATGACCCCCCCCACCGAAACATACGTCCTCCTGCGCGCGTTCGTCGACGAGCTGGCGCGCTGTGGAATGCGTATGGCGTGCACCTCGCCCGGGTCGCGCTGCGCTCCGCTGGTGCTGACGCTTGCACGTGAGCAGCGGCTGGAATGCCACTCACACATCGACGAGCGCTGCGCGGGGTTCTTCGCGCTCGGGGCCGCCAAGACCTCAGGGCTGCCAGTGGCCGTGACCTGCACCTCGGGAACCGCCGTGGCCGAGCTGCTACCCGCCGTGATCGAGGCACGCGAGGCGCGTGTTCCCCTGCTGCTGTTGACGGCCGACCGCCCGCCTGAGTTGCGCGAGAACGGCGCAGGGCAGGCGATCGACCAGCTGAAGCTCTTCGGCGACGCCGCGAAGTGGTTCTTTGAGGTTGGGACCCATGAGGCGACCCCCGAGCGGGTGCGCTGGATTAGAACGCTGGCGTGCCGCGCCTACTGGACCGCACTGGAGGGCCGCCCGGGGGCGATACACCTGAACTTCCCTCTGCGCGAGCCGCTCGTGACCGATGAAGCGCTGCCGGCCGATGACACAGGCCGGGCCGGGGGCATGCCGTACGTGCGCCGCGCACCAGCGCACGCCGTCGGCGAGACGCGCCTGGGGGAACTCGTGGCCGAATCGCGGCGTGGCGTCGTGGTCGCCGGGCGTCACGAGCGCGAGACCCCGCTCGGGATTGCCGCCGCCGCTTTCTGTGAGGCGATCGGCTGGCCCCTGCTGGCGGACCCCCTATCCGGAGCGCGACGCGGCGGCGCTGCCATCGCCCACTACGACGCGCTGCTGCGCGACGATTCGTTTGCCGCCTCCCAGCGTCCCGACCTCGTGCTGCGCGTGGGAGATCTGCCCGTCTCCAAGCCCCTGCGGACGTGGCTCGCGAACATGGAGAATGTGCGCCAGGTCACACTCGATCCCGAGGCCGCATGGCAAGATCCGGGGTCAGTGCTGAGCGACTCCATCGCCATGGAGCCCTCCGCGACGCTGGCCGAATTGACCCTTGCCGCGACGGCTCCCGCCGACTTCGGCTGCGCCGATGGCGCGGACACGCAAGACCACCCTCCCCTGCACCCAGCCGACCCCGACTGGCTCGCAAGCTGGCGCAGCGCCGGCGAGCGGGCGGCCGAGGCCATCCTCGGCGTCCTGCACGAAGACGGGCTCGACGAGCCGTCCATCGCCGCCGAGCTGGGCGTGCTGCTCTCAGAGGAGGCGACCTTGTTTGTCGCCTCCTCGATGCCCGTTCGCGACATCGAGACCTTCTGGCCCGTCCGCGAAGATCCCCCGCGCGTGCTCTGCAACCGTGGCGCCAACGGCATCGACGGCACCGTCTCCAGCGCATTCGGCGCAGCGGCCGCCGGCGACAGTCCAGTCGTCCTGCTGATCGGCGATGTGGCACTCGCGTATGACATCGGCGGCCTGCTCGCCGCTAAACGACTGGGGCTGAAGCTCACGATCGTGCTGCTGGACAATGACGGCGGCGGAATCTTCGACTTCCTCCCCGTCTCCCGGACCGAGATGGCACGCGCGGACGAGGACATCTACACCCGCCACGTGGCCACTCCCACCGGTCTCGATTTCGTTCGGGTCGCCGCCCTGTACGGCCTCGCACACAAGCGGGTCGACACGGTCCCCGACTTCCGCGCCGCTTTGGAGCGCGCGCTCGCGCCCCAGACCAGCTCAACCCTGATCCACGTCCGCACCGACCGCGCCGCCAACGTGGACCTCCACGCCCGCATCTGGGGCGCCGTCTCACGGGCAGGCGCCGACGCAGACCTGCCTACAGACCAGAATGCCGCGAGCGATGAGTAGCGCCGCCGCATACCGCTGGGGAGCGATGATCGCCCGTCGCCGGCGCCTCGTGCTCGGTGTGTGGGCGCTCGTGCTGATCGCCTGCGCAGCCGCTTACCCGGCGCTGAAGAGCTCACTTGGAGCGCCCAACTATGGGATCGACGGCGCCGAGTCCTCGCGCGCCGCGCAACTGCTCGAACAGCGCTTCGCCGGGCACGGCGCCGAGCAGGACGTGCTCGTCTTCAACTCATCGACGCACCGCGCCGGCGAACCTGCATATCGCGCGGTCGTCGCTCGCGCGCTCGCCACGGCGCGTCGTCAGAGCTATGTCAGGGGCGTCGCCGGCCCCTTCGACCGCGGCGCCCGCGGTCAGATCTCGCGCGACGGTCACGCCGCGATCGCGCTCGTCGGACTCGCCGGCGACCCCCGGCAGCTCGTCGAACGCGCCACCAGACTGCAACATGCGGTCGATCCACTCGCAGGCGCCGGCGTGCACGTATGGCTAACGGGCTACTCCCCCGTCGCGGTCGATATCACCAACGTGGAGAACACGGACGTCGAGCGCGCTGAGACGATCGGGGTGCCGATCGCGCTGCTGGTCCTGCTGCTCGCGCTCGGCACGGCAGTCGCCGCGGTCGTGCCGCTGGCGATCGCCGGCGGCGGGCTGCTGTTGACCTTCGGGTTTCTCGCGCTGCTCGCGACGATGCTCACGTTCGACAGCTTCCTGACGACGATCGTCACGATGATCGGCGTCGGCATCGGCATCGACTACGCCCTGTTCATCGTCAGCCGCTTCCGCGAGGAGCTGGCCCAGCGCAGGAGCGCTGAGCGGCCTGTAACGAGCGAGCAGATCGAGGAGGCCGTCGGCGCGGCGATCGCTAGCTCCGGGCGCACCGTCCTCTTCTCCGGCGTAGTCGTCGCGCTCGCGCTGGCGACGCTCGGAGTGATCAGGGCGCCGATCTATCGCGAGTTCGCGCTCGGAGCCGTCTCGGTGGTGATCTGCACGGTGATCGTCGCGCTGACCCTGCTGCCGGCCGTGCTGGCGCTGCTCGGGCCACGGATCGACCGGGGGGCGCTGCCGGCACGGATGCAACCACGCGACTCGCGCCCGGGAGCCAGCGACGGACACGGGATATGGGCGCGGTGGGCGCTGGCTGTGATGCGCCACCCGATCATCGCCGCGTCCACGATCGCAGCCGTACTGCTCCTCGCCGCAGCACCCCTGCTGGGCCTGCGCACGGGCGTCGACTTCGGCATCGCCTCACTGTCGGGCACCCCTTCCGGCAAGGGCGAGCAGGTCCTCGCACGCTCCTTCGGTGCAGGCACCCTTGCCCCGATCGAGATCGTGATCGCCGGCCACCGCGACGATCCCGGCCCACTCGACCGCGCCGCCGCCGCACGCGTCGCGCTGCTGACACGCCGACTCGCCCCGACCGCCCACAACGACATCGCCGCCGTCGTCGCGACACCGGGCCATAACGCGATGCTGCTCACGGTCGCCCCCGCGACGGCGATCGACTCCTACCGCTCCGAACAGCTCGTACGCCACATCCGCGGGACGCTCCTGCCTGCGCTCCAGGACAGCGGGGGGCTCGAGGTCGCAGTCGGCGGCGCGAGCGCGAAGATCGTCGACCTCTCCAACGAAACGCGCGCCAAGGTCCCGCTCGTGCTGGGCCTGATCCTCGCCCTGTCCCTGCTCTTCCTCACGATCGTCTTCCGCAGCGTCGTGCTGCCCATCAAGGCCGTCGCGATGAACCTGCTCGCGACCGGCGCGACAGTCGGGATCGTGATCTTCATCTTCCAACAAGGCCACGGCGAGCACCTGCTTGGCTTCACCAGCACCGGCTTCATCCAAGTGTTCCTGCCGCTCTCCATCTTCGCGCTGCTCTTCGGCCTCTCGATGGACTACGAGGTCTTCCTAATCCGGCGCATGCGCGAGACGTGGCTGCAGACCGGCGATAACGAGCTCTCGGTAGCGACCGGTGTCGAGCACACCGCCCGCCCGATCACCGCCGCCGCCGCAATCATGGTCGCCGTCTTCGGCAGCTTCGCCACCGCCAACGTGCTCGAACTCAAGGAGTTCGGCCTCGGCCTTGCCCTCGCGATCGCGATCGACGCGACCCTCATACGCTTCATCCTCGTCCCCGCCCTCATGCGCCTCTTCGGCGCCCGCAACTGGTGGCTGCCCAAATATCCGCGCGCCCTGCTGCCTGCAGGACATGTCGAAACGGACCGGCAGGCGCAATAGCGCGCCCCATACAGCACCGGTGGGTCAGGGGTCTCGCTTGACGCGCAGGTACATCGACTCCAGCTCGTCAAACGCTTCCTCGAGGCCGGGCTTTTCGCGCAACCAGCGGACGAACGGCTCGGCCAACGGCCACATGTCATCAACCACATAGGTGAGGGCTTTGTCGGCCACATCCCTGTCGAGCAGCTCGTCGGTCGCGTCGTTGTACTCACTCGCGACGATCTCGTAGAAGTTCACACCGCCGTGACCATCGCCTTCTGCTCATCGTCTCTCTGCTCCCACAACTTCGCCCATTCGCGCCTCTCCTCGGGGTGCTCGCTGAACAGATTCTGAGCCTCAACCATCATGCTCATGAAGTCGCGATCCTAGAGCTGGCTCAAGTGCTCATACACGCGTCGTCGACGCTCGGACTGCCGCTGGAGGTCAAGTTGCTGTTTAGCGATCCAACCGGCGATGCAAGCTACAATCAGAAGTCCAGCAGTGGCGATCCCCGCCATCAAGCCACCCACATCGGCCGTTGTCGAAGCACAGAGAGCGGACATGAGTGCTCAGTGCCTACACCAGTGAATGTGTTCGCCGAATGCTAACCTGTAGATGATCATGGTTCCGTTGCCGACGATACCTGGTAAATAGCCGCGGACAGCAGTTCCGCGTGCTCAGGCTGGCTGAGAACGCGCGGTCTCATGCCTCCCAGTTTCGTGCCTTAACCGGCCAAAAGCGGCAGCAAGGCCTGCAGCTTGACCTCCGTCTCGGCCAGCTCCGCCTGTGGGTTCGAGTCGCGCACGATCCCGTTGCCCGCATAGCATCGCGCGACGTTCTCGCGCAGCAGCGCGCAGCGCAGCGCGACACAGAACTCGCCGTCGCCCGTCGCATCCGTCCAGCCGACCGGACCCGCGTACCAGCCGCGGTCCAACCCCTCGAGCGCCGGGATCAGCGGCGTGGCGACGTCGCGTGGCTCACCCCCCACCGCGGGAGTCGGGTGCATCAACCCCGCCAGCTCCAGCGCGTCGATCGGCGCCGCGAGTTGCGCGCGGATCGGCGTCGCCAGATGCTGAATGTTCGCGATCTTCACCAGCTCCGGCTCCGGCGCAGAGGCGACCCACACCGCGTGCGGGCGCAGCGTGCGCTCGATCCGCCGCGCGACGATCGCATGCTCGGAGCGATAGCTCTCGTCACGCAGCAACTGCTCACCCAGATGGTCGTCCACGGCCGGGTCGGCGCTGCGCCTCGTCGAGCCCGCAAGGGCCAGCGTGCTCACACGATGGCCCTCCCGGCGCACCAACAGCTCCGGGCTGGCAGCTATCAGCGTCGCGTCCCCGCGCCCTACGCAGAAGCAGTAACACGCCGGAAACGCCTCGCGCAGGACGCCCAGCATCGCCCCCGGGTCGTACCCCTGCGGGGCGTGCGCCTCCACCTCGCGCGCGAGCACGATCTTCTCCAGCTTGCCTTGCTTGATCAGCGTAGTTGCGTGTTCCACCGCCGCCTCGTAGTGCTCGGGTGGCATCGCGCTCGCCACTCGATATTTGCCCGTCGGTGACGGGTCCAGCAGCGGCAGCGCTTGCTCTCGCAGCTCGTCTAACCGACTTTCCAACCGATCAAGTACCTCTTCAGAGGTGTCATCGGGAGCCATCAGCGCCGCCAGCGTCAGCCTCACGTCCGGCTCGTCACGATCCCGCCCACGCCCACCTATAGCGGCACGCCTGATCGCCACCTCCGGCACGATCAGCGACGCAGGGTCAAACCCCTCCCACGCGGGTGCCCCCCCGCCCTCGGGCGCGAACGCAAACCCGCCGACCGCTACCGGACCCGAGCGGTCGGGGTCGTCCAACGGATCACCCACCGCCGTCGCCGCCAGCCCGCGCCAGCGGTCGGCCACGCCCGCGAACCGCTCCTCGCC
>JBAUXH010000073.1:0-21628 GCA_049584155.1 Solirubrobacteraceae bacterium | reverse complement strand
ATCCGCAGCAGCACCTCGACCACGACCCCCCGACCAGCGTCATAGATCGCCTCCGCCTCAGCGCTGTCCACGCCCCCATATTCGACGCCGCCCGGTCAAACCCCCCAGACCCACTGAACGCTTACATCTTCTCGTAATAATCAGCAGACGCCTTTCCTCCCAGCGGTACCAAATCGGTACCGTTTAAAAGCGAGTTGGGACTCGGCCGACTGCCGCCTGATCGCACGAAAAAGGCGGGCTGAGACCGGGGGTGGGTGGGTTGAGGCGTCGAATGCCGCCTGGCGGTTGAGCGAGCTGGATCTGATCGCCGTCTGATGGACGAGGTAGGACGAGGGCCGAGGGTGGCCCGAGCGAGACTCCTCCCGGTTCGCGCCGCGAGGCTAGATCAGGTAATTGCCGGAAACTCCGAGCGACCTCCGATCGTCAGACGCAGAGTCTTGACGAGGATGTCGATGTCGGTGATGATCGTCCAGTTGTGCATGTAGGCGAAGTCGAGCGCAGTCAACTCTGTGGTGGAGAGCTTGGTGCCACGTGCGTCCTTGCAGACGAGCCAGGGACCGGTCATACCTGGTCGTACCAGGTAGCGCAGGTGCTGCTCGGGCTGGAGCTTGGCGTGATCTCGATGATGCAGCGGGCGTGGCCCGACGATCGACATGTCGCCAGCGAGGACATTGAGTAATTGCGGCAGCTCGTCCAAACCGCGGCTGCGCAGGAAGCGTCCGAGACCGCTCATGTCTGTAGGTGGGTCGGTGCCATCGTTTGGGTCCGGCGATGCGCCGGGTGGTGTAGTTCTAAAGCGGTGCATTAAGAAGCGATGCTCGCCCTGTCCGTAGCGCGGCGAGCTGACTAGAACGGGACCGCCTTCGAGCTTGGCCAGGATCGCGATGGGCACCCAGATGATTGCCAGGACAAGGATCCCGAGTGTGGCGAAGATGAGGTCGAAGGTGCGCTTGGCGAGGAACGCGAGGTTGGCGGGCCAGAGGGGGTCCAGGCGCATCAGCACGACTGATTGGCCCACCACGAGGTCGGCACTTCCCGCGCGGATGTCGGCAAATGAAGGGAGGGCCTCGACGAGCAGCTTGTGCTTGTGGCACTTGTTGGCAAGCGTCAGGCGGATATTGGGCGGCATGTCTCGATCGGCGATTACCACTCGTCCGATGTGATGTTCGTGTGTGATCGTTCCGAGATCCTCGACTGTGCCCAGACAGCGCTCGCGCGGTTGCTCGTCTGGCATGGTGGTCAGATAGCCGACGATGTGCATTGGTCGTGAGATCCCTGTGAGGATCTGCTCGGCGGCGCTAGCCTGCTCGTGTGATCCGACCAAAAGCGTCCTTGCCTCCAGGCCGTTGCGCTTTACCCACCCGCGGCTGATCTTGTCGTAGCGCACGCGCAGTCGATAGCAGAGCGCCACGGCAAGGCCGCCCCCGGCTATCGCTCCAGGGAGCGCGCCGATCTGGTGGTCGGCTGTCCACGCGGCGATCAGTCCGATGCCGCCGAGCATGCCTGCCGCCAGCAGGATCGGGGAGAGTCGCCCGCGTGGGGCGTCTTGCCGGTATAGCCCTAGGCGGGCGAATGCGAGCACGGTGACGGCGACCCAGAGTGGCAGGAAGCGTGAGACGCTCGCGTGAACGCTGGCGAGATGATGACCGTCGAGCTCGGCGCGAATCATCAGGCCGACCGTTAGTCCGATCACTACGCTCACGGCGTCGAATAGGACGAGCGTGGCGAAACGTGCGAGCGTGCGTGCGCTGCGGCGCGTGTAGATCCACGGAATGAGTTGACGCCACAGACCGCTGGAGGTGAGACGCGTCGCGATCCGGTCGGAGGTGTTCGCGCTGGGTGCGTCCGGCGCGCTTGCCAGACGCTGCGTCTCGGCGATTCGTCGTTTGACGCTGTCCCCGGCGCGTGTGCTTACGAGCTCGCGTGGGGAACCCGCGGGTGGCTTGGGCACCAGCTCTCGCGTGATGCGCTCACGCTGGGCCTTGTCGCTCAGCGGCTCTGCTTCGGTCAGGACTTCCTTGCCGAAACGCTTGTTTTCGCGCTCGCACGCAGCGATGCCGAGCGCGATCAGGCACTCCACTGTCGGTCCGCGTTCCTCGTCCAGGCGCTTGCGGATCTCTCGATGAACGGCCATCCAGACCTGGTGTGGCAACTGCCGACCGTGGTGATGATCCTGCATGTCGAGGACGATCGGATCGGGAAGGTAGCCGCCGTCCTGCTTCTTGATCAGGCTCATCATCGAGTCGACGGGTTTACACGCCCAGGAGAGTTGCTCGTCGAAATTGCCGTTTATCTCGGGCGTCGTGTAGAGGTTGATCACCGAGTGTATATAGCGCTCCGGAGCAGGGCGGTGAATGCCTGCGCGACGCCAATCGGCGACGGCGCAAACGATGGCGTTTCCCAGCGCGTTCGGTCCGACGGCGCTGTTCACGAACTCCTCTCGCAAGGGGATCGCGGAGCACAGATACTCGGGAAGACGTTCCCGGTTCTCCTCGCTCAACTCGGGGAACGCGTCACCGGCTAGCCGCAACTCTCGACCGGTCAATCGTGAGCTAACCGAGACTGTGCGCGCCTGCTGCTCGAGTCGCTGATACTCCTCGACCATGTCCTGGCTGCCGCGGTGGATGTCCGCGATGTCGGACGGTTTGAAGGTGACGATGATCGCGGCTTGGGGTTCGCTCAGGAGCCAGCTGCGAATGAAATCCGCTGTGATGCTCCCGGAGATCAGCCGCGACGCGCAATCTCTGAGCACCAGCACCATCGGTTCTCCCGGCCTACGCAGCCCCTTGGGGTCGTTCATCAGCTTGATGAGGGGGTCTTCCTCATCAGTGTTCTTGGGTGCGCGATTGCTGATCAGCACCCATTCGTTGGCGCGTTTCCTCAGCACCTCATAGATCAGTCGTGTCTTGCCGGACGGGCGCTCGCCCTTGATGATCACGAAGTGCTCGTTGGACAAGCCCTCTTCCAGTTCGGTGGTCACGTTGCGCACGACATGAGGCGGCAACTCCTCGCCGGGCCATCGACCGCGGGAGGGGCGCACGTTGAAGTGCTCGATCGGGTGGGCATCGGCCGCCGGCCCTTGCCATCGAAATGCGATCTTGCGTAGATACGCACGTTGGGACGCCTGCATCACGAGGCCCAGCAGATAGAAGACGGCCACCAGCGCAACCATTCCAGCCGCGCCGCCGATGGCCAGCACGCCCAAGCCCTTGCCGAGTCCGGAGACTATGGCGACCATGACACCCACACCGCCGGCAAGGCTCAGCCCGAGCTTTGCGGGAATCGCGGCGCTACGAAGCCAGATGAGTAGGCGGTCCTTCATGTTCTCACCAGGCGAACCGGGACATGATGTCAGGTGTCCGCCTCTTGTTGTCTTCGGTGGCCGCGGGGAAATTTGCTGGGCGGGAACAGCCCCAGGCGCTCCAATCCTCGGCGCGGCCTGCTAAAGAACCTTCTGTGTTTTTGCGCTGTCCTCTGCTCAGCGCTGATGCGACGGCAGGGCAGAAGCGCGAGATCCGCGCGAGCGTAGCGTGAAGTCTGACCATCACCACACCAGCGGCAGGTTGGGTCGTTGTGAACCTGCGTGACGAGTGAGGTGCCCTCCCGCGTGAGCGTGATGCGGTGTTCGACCAAAGACTCGCTGGCTTGACCGATGACCGACATCAGCAGTACGTTGAGCGCGCCGCCGGCGGCGGCGGCGTTGAGCGTGATGACGGAAGGGTCGATGACCTCCTCGCCGCCGAGATAGTCTTGGTCTGCGCGCTCCTGGGGGGAGGACGCCTCGCGCTGAAGTGCGATCGGGTCGATCAGGCCGGCGCATGACAGGCAACCGCGCTGGGGCAGCACGGGGCGGACCGCTGTGTAGATCTGCTCGATGGTGCCGTCGTCTCGGCACTCGACCTTGGCGCCGATCTGCACGAGCGGAATCAAGAAGCTCTGGGCGAGCGCGTTGGCGACGAGCCGCGCGGTCGCCGTGTCGGTCGCGAGCAGCAGGAAGTCGGCGTCAAGCAGACACGCGGCCGTATCATGGTCGGCGATGTCGCCGTCGATTGCATGAAACGCGATCGACGGATCGATCTTCGCCACTACGCGCGCGGCGACGGCGACCTTCTTTGTGCCGGCGACGGCGTCTACCTCGCTGGCGCCGATGATTCGGGAGAGATTGTGGCGCTTGACGACGTCGAAGTCGATCGCGCTGATGTTTCCCACACCGAGGTGCGCGAGCTGCTCGACTAGGAGCGAGCCGCCTCCCCCCGCGCCGATGACCGCTACATGGAGATCCCGCAGACGGGCCTGTCCGGCTGCGCCGAAGAGTCGTACTTGGCGATCAAAGCGCGCGGAGGGGTCCACCTCGAGTAGTGTCGTCGGGTGAGGGCGCAAGTGCAGGATGTTCGCTCCGAGGACTCGAACGAGATCGAGTGGGGCGCGCGAGCCGTCGCGGCGCCAGATCTCTCCGGCGGCGCTGCGCTCGCCAAGTGCAAGCCCGCCAACCGCCTCGGCGGCGGTGATGTCGAGCAGATGAGGAAAGACGCGCGCGTGTGCAGCCAGGTCGTCCCTGGACAGGCTGTTGTGCTCGCCGGAGCCCGGGTGGCTGTGGATGCTGAGCAGGGCCAGTTTCTGTTCGGCTGCGCGGTTGCCGAGCCGCGCGAGCGCGCTGGGCGCGAACTGGCGGTAGCCGTGCTCGCCGGGTGGGAACTCTTCTCCGTTCAGCGTGTGGACCTCACGAACCGTCAACAGCATCTCGCCATCTCGGCGGATGTGTTGACCCGCCAGCAGCAACGCTCCGTGCTCGTCGTGGTCGGGACGCAGCAGATGGCGACGCAGCTGTCTGTAGTGCCTGTCGCTGATGCGCAATTCGTTCATCGGCTGCGCAGCCATGCTCGCGTTTGCAGTACTGATCCGACGGCGTTGTCGACGGCTGGATCCCACGCGTTGTGCCTCAATGACACTTGTGTAGCGGGCATACCGCGCCACGAGACCTCTTGCAGCCCCCTGATGATCCCGCCGGTGGGAGTCGAGCCGATGACGTAATAGGGGTAGATCGCGGCGTCGGGGTAATGGTAGGGGATCAGGAACCACAGCTGGCCTTCACGGGGTGCCCAGCGCTCGCTGAGCTGTGTATCGGTGAGGCACACGACGGCTCCGCCGGCCTCCTCGCCGACGAAGGTGACTTGGCCTGGGAAGGCCAGCTCGAGCTCCTGGATGGCGCGCGCGACCTCGGGGGTCAGCGCCTGTGCGCTCACGAGACGTCCTGTCCGGAGATCGCCGTGAACCGCTCCCCCTCGCTTATCTCGACGTGCTGGTCGTTGCCGATCTCACGACCGGCGGGGTCGTAGAGCTTGAATGTCTCTGGGACCTCGGCGGCGGCCTTGATCCTCTTGCCGGTGACTTTCTTGTGGTGGAGTGCTACCGGTCGATTGTTGACCAGAATAGTGATCTTGAGCTTCCCGTCTGTGGCCGCGTCGGATTCCTGCTCGGTGAGAGATGGTGAGTCGTCCATGATGCCTCCTTTTTGAGTTCATTGATAACAATGAACTAAGCTTATCAGGCTTCCCGACGACGTAGACGTCGGCTCGCTTTAGGTTGCGAGCGCGGGGCGGCGGGTGGACCGGTCAGGTTGCATCGGCGCTCGCACGCCTGCCCATCGTGGGGTGGGAAAGTTCAGGCGACTGCGACTGCAGCGACGAGTTCGTCGTGCTGCGGTGTGGCGAAGCGGACCGGACGCTGAGCGCCTGAGGTCTCCACTCGCGCGACGGCGCCGGCGGCCTGGAGTTGGGCAAGCCGCTGATGGAGGTTCGGCAGCTTGAGCTTGAGTCGCTCTGCCAGATCTCCGGCTGTGAATGTGCCGAGCGCCTGAGCTTGGACGAGGGTCTCATCGAGATGTTCACGCCCGCCAATGAGATGAAGCGCGTCGTCGTGCAGCACCGTGAGTGTCATGTTTCGGTGGCGCAGGACGAGCACTAGCGTGTCGCGCACGTCCTCGTTGAGATTCGCCAGCACCACGAAGCGTCCTGGACTGTCGGCGATCGAGGATCGCAGCGCGCAGGCGAGCTCATCCAGGAAAGGCGATGAGGCTACCTCGACCTTGGCGAAGTCGATGACCACAGGAGAGTCCGCATCTCCGATTCGATCGCGCAGTTCTACAGCGGTCGAACGACCGAGCGTGCGTGTTCCGAGGAACTTGCCATGCACGCGAAGGCCGATCACCTGGGGCTTCAATGACATGACTGAACCATATCGCCATTGCCCATCATGGTAGGCAGCCAGGACGGATATACGAACGAGCGTGTCATGCGCCCAGGCGGACAACGACGGTTGTACCGGGGACGTGACGGTTGCGTTCAGTACGGTGTGCCTTGGCGGTCCACCGCAGGCGCGCGGTGCCGGCCAGCATCTCGACGCTGACGTCGACCTGTGCCTCGCGTGCTCGCTGCATGATCAGACCGAGGAAGCCGGGTTCGCCTTTGACCGCCCGGCCTGGGATGGTGCGCACCAGGGTCGTGGGATCATTTGCCTCCGAGAGCGCGCTGCCGGCGTCTGTTACCGCGATCTCGACAAATCGCTGGCGACCGAAGCTCGTGATTGCGAGGACCGGCTGGTCGGGCGCGTCAGTGGCATGGATCAGCGCGTTATCGGAGAGCTCCATTGTGGCGGCCGCGACAAAGCCGGCACGCCGTCGCGAGATCCGAGCGCGCATGCACATTTCGAACGTGAACTCGCCGAGCGTCAGGACGGCCTCCGGATCGGGGACGACGGTGGCGGATACAAGCGCGAAGTGGGCCGGGGGGCGCGGGTCGGCGGGAGACCCGACCAGCGTGACTCGCTCCTGCGTGGCGTCGTCCAGCGGTAAGAGGAGATCGATGAAGCGCGCAGCGACATCGTCGTCTTGTGGCGTGACGAGGGTGACCCGACCGCTGGTGTGTTCGCGCAAGTGCCGAGCAATGCGCATCCGTGTGGCGGTGGCAGTCACCACATCAACTCTGCGCACCATGCCCGCATCGATACACAGCTCGCTGGCTTGCTCCTCCGAGGTGCCTTGCGAAAGGATCGCTTCCAAGGCGCGTGCGCGGGTGACTTCGCCAGTGAGGCTGAGGAATTCCATGTCGTTGGTCGCTGGGCTTGCTTTGTTCCTCGGCCTTTACGGGCTGGAGCGAGGGGATCGCGGTGAGCTTGCCACTGGAATGGTCGTAATTCACTGAAAGAGGGGGGCCGGCTAAACCCGCAATGGAATTCGCACACAGCGACAACACCGGAAGAAGTCTAATCAGATGAACCTTATCCGATGGCGCGGACGGACGACCTGTAGCCTCGGTCGGACCGAGCCGGCAGCGGTTCCAGCACGTCCCGGGTGCATCCGACGGGGTGCGCGCCGTCGCGCAGCAACGTGAGCGTTCCAGCTCGCCGGGCTCGCTGACGCGCCCGGGCACCACCGCGACCTCTCGCCCCAGCTCGACGGCGACAAAGGCGGCGAACAAAGCGCTGGAGCGCTCTCTGGTGGGCGTAGTGGGTGTGGCGGCGCTCGCCGAGGATCGCGACGGTGGAAGCAGCTCCCTCAGGCGCTCGACGGTACAACTGGCAAAGAGCGCGGCGAGAGCGGAGCGCAGCTGTGAGAGCGCGAGGGGATAGGGAGCGCTGCCTCCTCCTCCTCCTCCTCGATCGAATACACGCTTTGGAACAGGCCGAACACGACAGCGTACGGAGCGAACCAGGCGATGAGACCACGGAGCTGAAAGGGATGAGGGTGCGGAGCTGAAGTTGGCGTGCCGCCATCCAGACGCACGCCCACATCGCTGTGCGCAGGAACTGCAATGACAGGAGGATCGCTAGCCATTGGTCCGCCCGAAGGTTCGGGGATGCGACCAGGAAGGTCAGTGTCACGCCACCAGCACCTGCGACGGCGAGCGCCGATGCAATCGTCCTGCCCAGCCGCGCGTAGCGGCGTGCGATGCACACGCACACCCAGCCTTCGTCCGGGCGCTCGGCGAGGGGCGGCCAGAACTCGGGCTCCTCAGCCTCAACCGGCGTCAGCTGAGGGAGGCTGGTCGGCGCTGTCTTGTTTGGGGGGCTGGCTCCGATCCTCTGGCGGGCACGATTTCTCAGAATAGGCGGCTGTGGGGTCGCTGCGAGCCCGAATTGACCAGGGTGGGGGAAGGAGGCGCACCTTGCCGGGGTATGAGTCTCGTCCGCCGGAACACTGCCGAGACGTAGCCGTGGTTTGGGGGTTTCGACGAGCTTCCATAGCGGCGGCTCCGGATTGGTCGGCTCGCTGGGGTTTCAACCTCCAGGTGCGGACGCATTGAGAGTAGCCGCCCAAGCCCCTGGGACTTATCGAAGCGCCGTATGCAGCTGGCAAATACGCTCCATCGTCTCGTGGTTCAAATACCGTCCGGTTAGGGCGATATTCGATTGGGCTTCTCACCTAGAAAGGTCGTTTTGGGGGCCGTTACGGGACAAAAAACTTTCGGTCGAGTCGCTTGAGACGAACGATGGCGAATCGGTGCGAAACCTGCGACGGTCACGAGCCTCGGTTAGCGAGGTGGATTCGCGGGGGAGCCGTAGCGCTCGCGCAGCCAAGCCTCGACCTCTGAGATGCGATAGCGGCTCATGCCGCAGGTGGACAGACGCGCCTGACTAGCCGTAGTAGCTGGAGCTGGCGTATGCTCTTCTGAGCTTTGATCGTACTGAGGTTCAGAACTAGTCTTGTGGTCGGTGCGCCTTTGATTGCGTGCTTCGCTCTACTGCTCGCGCCCGCGCTCGCCGCCGCCGCGACCTGGATCCCACCGGTCGACCTCGCAACGCCGAGCGAATTTAGTTCCTGGGAACCGCGCCCTGAGATCGCTATGAGCGGGGGCGGAGGCGGGGTCGCGATCTGGCCGCAGTTGGAAGGCCTAGGCAGCCTGGGGGCTGCGAGCATGAGCCTCATGGGGACCTGGGGGTCGCCGGTCAAGTTGGCGCCGAACGAATGGGGTCAACGCGCAAAACCCCAACTCGCGATGAACGAAGCAGGCGAGGCCGTCGCGGTCTGGGAGCAATTCGGCGAACAGGCGACAGTCGTCGCAAAGGTGAGGACGCCGTCGGGTGAATGGGGGCCGCTGGAATCCCTCTCCCCCGAAGGAAGTCTCTTCACCGAACCCGACGTCGCGGTCGGCCCGGCCGGCGAAGCGGTCGCGGTTTGGTGCGAGATCCCCAGGTTCGGCTCGAACAGCGAGTACCGGATCGAATCGTCGTTCAGGCCGGCGGGCGGACACTGGGAACCCGCGGTGACGCTCTCCGATCCTGAACACGAGTCTTACAGTCCGCAGGTGGCAATCGCGCCCGCCGGCCAGATCGTGGCGGCCTGGTATGGCTATCTCGAAAGCCCCGAAACTCAGACGGTCCAGGTCTCCGAAGGGCAGGGCGACTTGTGGAGCGCGCCGAAGGCAGTCTCGGGCTCGCGGAACTCCGCGTTCCCCAAGGTGGAGGTCAGCAGCGCAGGGGCCGCGGTCATCTGGCAGGGCGAAGGAGGGTGGATCGAAGCGGCGAGCCGGGCGGCGGGTGGCGCATGGGGGTCTCCGGTTGAACTCTCCGGGCCAGAATCGTTCGAACCGGAGATCGGGGCGGACTCCGACGGCACTGCCGTCGCGGTCTGGAGCTCGTTCTATGGAAAAGAAGGCGACTACGTCGAAAGCTCGACCCTCTCCGTCGGCGCAAACTGGAGCGAACCGACCGCGATCTCGGGTCGGGTAGGGCTACCCGAACCCGACGGAGCCCGCCTTGCCGTGGCACCGAACGGGCAAACCTTGGCGGCGTGGTCGGTCTGGCGAGAACCGGAGCGAGAACCGGAACCGTTCGTCGAAGAGGCTTTGGGGCTCAAAGGCAAATGGAAAGAACCGACGACGCTCTCTGCAGCTGGGGCTTGGGCGGTACGCCCCGCCGTCGCGCTAGATGACCAAGGCGATGGCGCCGTGGCATGGTGGGCGGCTAATCCGACTCTTCCTCAGGCGACCGAGTTCGTAACGCCGCGGCCGGGCGCGACCTCAGGCGGGGGCGAACCGGTGCCTTCGAACAGCCCGTCTCCGAACAGCCCGTCTTCGAGGTCGAAAAGGAGACGTGCGACGGTCGCTCGCATCGCTCTCGTCAGGAAGGGGAAGGCCTACCTTGAGCTCCGCTGTCCCGGCACCTCTGCCTGCAAGGGCGACCTCCGCCTCGTCGCCCCACCGACCGGGAAGAACGGCAAGGCGACCCGTCTTACTGCCCGCAGCGTCACCTTCGCCATTCTGGCCGGCCGCGCAAAGACCATCGCGGTCCGGCTCAACCGAAAGGGCCAGCATCTTTTCTCGGCGGCCGGGAAAAAGGGGATCCATGTCCGGGTCGTCGGCGACCAGATCCAACAACGCGGCCTCTTGCTCAGGCGCGCAACCGGTCAATAGGAGCTAAAAGGTGGCATCAGTCAGCCGCGCGGTGGAGACCGACAGGCCTATCTACGGCACTATCGGACAGATCCAGCTTGGGGAGACCGTCCGGCCCCTGGAGCCGACGACGGTGGGCGGTGAGGTCTTGGCTGGGCAACAAATGGGGCAACATGCCCCACAGATCTCAGCCGATCTCGATCTCGCGAAAACCGCTTGAAGCCGTGCCCCACGTAGTCCAGCGGGACCCCAGGCTCGGGCTCATAACCCGAAGGTCGCGGGTTCAGAAGAGCACCACTCGCAGGCTCTCGGGTGTCGCCGTCTCGGCGAGGACAGGCCGCCGGCGTGTCTCTGGGCTGTCGGTCAAGGTCGCTGGTTGTCGAGGAGCTTCGCTTGGGCTACTAGTAGGAGCACGCAGCCAGGCTATCCACCTCTTTGGAGTGGTACCCGTTTGATGGCCTGTTCATGGCTTTAGTGGCTTGGACGCGAAGGGATGTCCGTTATGCCACGAACGAGACCGTCGTATCCGCCGGAGTTTCGTCGCGAGGCCGTCGAGCTGGTGCTCGCTGGTCGCAGTGTCAGGGACGTAGCGGAGAGCTTGGGTTGCAGCGATCAGTCGCTGCAACATTGGGTCAAGCAGCACCAGCTCGATCGCCGAGAACGCGATGATGGGCTGACGAGCGAGGAGCGTGAAGAGCTCCGGCAGCTGCGCAAACGGGTGAAGCGCCTGGAGCAGGAGCGCGACATCCTCAAGCGAGCCGCGGTTCTCTTCGCAGCGGAGACCGAGACCCGGTGAGCACTTATCGGATTATCTCGGCGGAGAGGGCCAGTTTCCCAGTCTCTGTGATGTGTGAGGTGCTCGGGGTCTCCAAATCGGGGTTCCATTCGTGGGAGCGCCGGGCCCCGAGCGACCGCGAGCTGAGCGATGCGTGGCTGACCTCGAGGATGAAGGAGATTCACGAGAACGCACGCGGGGTCTATGGCTCGCGCAGGGTACAGGCCGAGCTTCGGCTCGGCCAGGGCATCGTCGTCTCGCGCAAACGGGTCCGCAGGCTGATGCGCCAGGCCGGGATCTCGGGGCTGGTGAAGGTCAAGAAGGGTCGCACCACGATCCGCGTGCCGGGCGTCAGGGTCGCCGATGATCTCGTCGAACGACGCTTCAAGCCTGGCGCCCCAAACGTCTTGTGGGTCGCTGACATCACCTATCTGCGGACGTGGGAGGGGTGGCTCTATCTCGCCGCAGTCCAGGACGCCTATTCGCGTCGGATTGTTGGGTAGGCGATGACTGAGCACATGCGCACCGAGCTCGTCGCCGATGCGCTGCAGATGGCCGTCGCTCGTCGCCGCGGCCCGAGCCCGGACTGATACATCACAGCGACCAGGGCTCGCAATACGTCGCTCTGGGCTTCGGTCAGCAGGCCCGTGACGCGGGAATCGCGGTGTCGATGGGATCCAAGGGCGACGCCTACGATAACGCCGTCGCCGAGAGCTTCTTCGCCACGATCAAGAAGGAGCTCGTGCACCGACAATCATGGCCCTCCCGAAGAGACCCCAGCTCCGCCGTCTTCGAGTACATCGAGGCGTTCTACAACCGACAACGACGACACTCAACCCTCGGATACCTCTCCCCAGAGGAATACGAGAGAGAGCAGAAACCAACGACCAAACAGACCTAGCAACTAAAGCCCGCGACAGGCCACGAAACGGGTACCACTCCACGCGGGCAGGAAAGCGCCGTCGTGCCTTTTGACATGCGAGCGCTCGCGCCTCGTTAGGAGTGCGACGCCAGCGGCCAGGACACCTCGATCCGGTAGATGACGGCGATTCTTGGCTCTAGAGCGGTCGCAGGATTGGGTCCTGATCTCGCTCCCGATGCGAACCCGCATCAGTCCGCTCCACGCCCGTACGCGCGTTCGTTATGGCATACACCGGGCCTGACCCAACGCGGTGCCCGGTCGCGACGCGGTATGGCCGTCGCAAATCCGTAGCAAACAGGCGAAAAACCGCATTGGCAAGCCATCTCTAACCGTTCGCCCCGATTAGTTTGCTGTTGGATGCTGGGGGACGCTCTGGCCTCGGGATTTGGCTTTGGGACGACGATTTGGGGGCGATGGGCCGATGGTGTCGGGTGGGCGCTGTGGCGATACAGCCCGACGGTCGGATCGTCGTTGCGGACTGGGGCGGAGGCTTCGCAGCCGCGCGCTACATGGGAGGCGGCAGCCCACGGACATGTCGAGGAGAAGGCTAAACGCCTCCAGGCGGCGCCCGAAGGCCAATCACGCCAGTCCACAGCGGCCTCCACCGCTATCCTTACTCTCACGTACTAGTAAGGAGAACTTTCCGTGGATGCTTCGGCACGCCTAACGTCAAAGGGACAGGTCACGATCCCGAAGTCCGTGCGCGACGCCCTCGACCTGAACGAGGGCGATGAGGTGCTGTTCCGTGTGGAGCTCAAACGCGCGGTGGTCGCCAAGACGCCGAACTTCATCGAGATGGCCGCATCGGTAGCGGTGCCGCAGGCCAAGCGGGGGACGCCGTGGGATGAGGTGCTGCTTCGAACGCGGCGGGCGCGTGCGGAGAAGCGACGCTGACGGCGTTTCTCGACACGAACGTCCTCGTGCGTCATCTCACGGGAGACCCACCGGAGATGGCCGCTCGCGCTACCCGGGCGCTCGCAGATGCAGAGCGTCTGCTGTTGGCCGACTTGGTGCTGGCCGAGTGCGTATACGTGCTCGAATCCTTCTACGAGGTCGAGCGTGTGCGGATCGCGGAGATGATGCGCGCGGCGCTCGCTCTGCAATCGATAGCTGTCGTGGACGAGGCGATGCTCTTGCGTGCCCTCGAGGTCTACGAGATCGAGCGGCTCGACTTCGCCGAGGCGTATCTGATCGCGATGGCAGAGGCCACCGGGGTCGACGCGGTGATGTCCTTCGACCGCACGATCGACAGAGTCGGCACGGTCGAGCGCATCGAGCCATAGACAGGCGAGGCGACACCCAACGCTCAGGAGCATCCACACCGCTCACGAAACCGCCCACGATGTGGAGCTCGGCCATCGGTCTCAGTATTTGACGTGTGCTTCGGCTTCCGTGTAGACAGTACCGTCATCCACCTCGAGCTTTAGGACGGCTTCGCTCGTGCCGGATGCTGGGCTTGTGTATTCGAAGCTTATCGAGGATTCGGCGAGGCCTGATACCGGGATGGTGAGGGTCGTGGCGTTGGTGAGCGTGCCTTCGCCGCTTGTCTTTTCGACCTTACCTTTGGTTGCGGCGCCGAGGTTGCTGAGGATGTTGCCATATGCGTCGGTGATGCTGGCGTGGGCTTTGAATTTCTTGCTGTTGCCAATGTTGGTCGTCGTGCAGGCGAAGGGGCAGGTCCCTGCTTCGAGTTTCCCGGCGCTCACTTCGGCATGCACCCAGGCAAAGCGTTCCGCGGCGCCCGCCCTGACGATAAAGGCGCTTGAGGTGCCCACCACGGTGCTGCCTTCTTTTGCTTTGAGGGTGGTGCTTTGGGCGTCGTAGAGTTTGATCGAGGAGGCTGTGCCGACGCCGGCGGTAAAGGTGACCGTCGTCGCCGAGGTTGGGTATTCGGGCGCTTGTCCGGTGGGTGAGTTGGAGGGTTCGCTGAAGGTGATGGTCTTTGCGCCCGCGTAGCTGGTGTTGATATTGCCCCATTCGTCGGTGGCTGTGAGCGTTACGCTGAAAGCGACGCCCGCTATCTGTTCTGAGGACATCGGCAGGCTGAGCTTTTTTGTCGCGGCTGCCTTGACCGTAAAGGAGCCCGAAGTGCCTTCGATCGTCATGCCTTCTTTTGCTTTGAGGGTGGTGCTTTGGGCGTCGTAGAGTTTGATCGAGGCCGAGCCTGCGCCGGCGGTGAAGGTGACTGTCGCCGGGTAGCTCGGGGTCTGTCCGCTGGGGGCATTGGCCGGTTCGCTGAAAGTGATGGTCTTTGCGCCCGCGTAGCTTTTGGCGGTGTTGTGCCAGGTATCCCAGGCGGTCACGGTCTCACTGAAGGCGACGCCGGCTTCCCGTTCGGTCGGTGTCGGCACGCTGAAGCTGGAAGCGCTCCCCGCCTTGATCGTGAACGAGCCGGAGGCGCCTTCGATGGTGCCTTCTTTTGCTTTGAGGGTGGTGCTTTGGGCGTCGTAGAGTTTGATCGAGGAGGCTGTGCCGACGCCGGCGGTAAAGGTGACCGTCGTCGCCGAGGTTGGGTATTCGGGCGTCGTACCACTGGGCGCATTCGCGGGACCGCTGAAGGTGAGCGTCTTTGCGCCCGCATAACTCGTGGCGGTATTGCCGTATTCGTCGATGGCGGTGAGTGTCACGCTGAAGGCGGTGCCCGCTTCCTGTTCTGATGGTGTCGGCACGGTGAGTTTCTTGGCGGTGGCCGACTTGACGGTGAACGAACCCGAGGTGCCTTCGATCGTCGCGCCTTCTTTTGCTTTGAGGGTGGTGGTCTGGGCGTCGTAGAGTTTGATCGAGGCAGCTGCGCCCACGCCCGCGGTGAAGGTGACCGTTGCCGGGTAGCTTGGCGCTTTCGCGTTGGGCGAGTTGGACGGTTCGCTCCAGATGATCGTCTTTTTGCCCGCATAGCTCGTGGCCGTGTTGCCCCATTCGTCGGTGGCGGTGAGCGTCACGTTGACGGCAATGCCCGCTTCCTGTTCTGACGGGGTGGGCACGGTGAGCTTCTTGGCTGCGGCCGCTTTGACCGTCACCGCTAGTCCGGTGCTGTTGTTGAGCGAGCCCTCCTTGACCTTGATGTGTGCTGCTTCGGCCCTGTAAAGGCTCATCACGCCGTTCATTTCTCCCGACACGGTGGCTTTGCCTTCGGTGAACGTGATTTCGGTCGCTTCGCCGAAGCTCCTTTCGAGGCCCGCCTTGTCGACCACGACCGGTTCTTCGCCGTTGGTCGCAACGCCTGGACCTTCGAAGATCAGGCTGTGCGAGCCCGAATAGGTGCCGACCGTGTTGTTGCTCGCGTCCTTGGCGATGATCGTGAGGTTGTCGGTTTCACCGGCGGTGGGTGTGGCGCTCGTGGCTTCGAGCTGGAGGTGGGTGGCCGGGCCGAAGGCGACGACTACCGATTTAGTGGTGCTCGTGGCCGTCCAGGTACGCCACACGGCGGTGACGGTGTATTCGTGTGTACCGATCGATAGGCCCGTGTCGATGCAGCTCGTCGCCGTTGAGCGAGAGCTCGAACTGGGGCAGCCGCTGCTGGGTGCGCCGCCGTCGCGAGTCACAAAGTATTCGATGGTGCCGTTGGCTGGTGCGGTGATAGTCGACCAAGTGAGTTCCACGGTCTGGGCGCCGGGTGTGACGCTCGAGATCGTGGGCGCAGGGAGCGTCGCGAGGATCGCCGATGCGTTTGCTTGGCCGGTGTTCGACCAGTACGCGAAGGCGCCTGCGGTCAGCAGGCTCATCACCATCACAGTCATCGCTGCGATCCGCCGGGGTCTGCCGAGACTGTTTGGTCTCATGAGTTGCGCCTGTGGGTGCTGGAGGGGCGACGGCAAAAATGCATGGCCGTCGCCCTTCCCTGGGGATTATGTCGCCTGTCCGCTTAGTCTGGGTGTTAGGAGGCTTTGTAGCGAAGCGTGACAGACGCGCCCTTGCACGCGTTCTGGTTGACGGCGGCTTCTTCTTTCATTTTGAGACTCACGGTGTATTCCTTGGTTTCACCATGTGCAACGACGATTTTTGGTTCCTGCGATGCAGGGGTAACTTCGAACCATTCCTTTTTGCATTCGGTGACCGAGGTTTCCTTGACTTCCGTTTCGAGCTTGGTCAGATACTCGTTCTGGCCAGCATCTGTGTCCTTTACCTTCACCGTGACCGTGGCGCTGCCGCCCGGATAGAGGTTTTCGACCAGGCCGCTGCTCACTTCGAACGAAGCGCTGGCGTAGTTTGTCTTGACGGTGCCCGTTCCTTCGCCGGAGCTGGTCCAGTAGGCGACCGCGGTTGCGACGATCGCGAGTGCGACTACGACGACACCAAAGGCAAGACGTGTTTTCTTTGTGTTGAGAATGCGGGACATGGCAGGGGCTCCTTTCTAGCGTTCACAGAACGTGCCGGGCGGCTGGGCTATCTGCGTGAGACCCCTGGCTTTGCGAGCCCGTCTCGCGACGGGTGTGCCTTTTTCCATGTAGCGACCCGGCGGCTTGTGAAAGCAAGCTAGGTGCAACCCCTCCATCGGCCAGGGCGTCGGCGGGCTTTAGCGTGCTAGATGCAGGTTGGGTTTTAGGGGCCTGGGCCCCGATGCGACAGATCTACAGCGCATCTGGATTAGATGACTATTTAGACGACGTTACCCAAGC
Organism: Solirubrobacteraceae bacterium; assembly: GCA_049584155.1. GTDB lineage: Bacteria > Actinomycetota > Thermoleophilia > Solirubrobacterales > Solirubrobacteraceae > Palsa-744. Next base: position 4,927 of record JBAUXH010000073.1, on the reverse strand, counting down.
CAAACGCCTGTGCCAGTAGCTCGTAAGACCGCCGCCTGGCCTGGTGCTCATAGGTGATGCTCACTACGATCACCTCCTCGGCTCCATAGCGACTCACTACCTGCTCGAGCTCTGAGCGAACCGTGTCGGGCGCCCCGACGACAGCTCGCCTGTTCGAGCTTGGTTGGCCGGGCGTGCGCTCGTCTTCTGCCAGAAACTTGAGCGCTGTATCCGGTGGCGGCACTGCGATCAACTGGCCGCGGCGCAGCAGCGTGAAGGTCATGCGACCGCTGGCCGCCAATCGCCTGGCCTCTGCATCGGTTTCAGCGCAGATCACCCAGACTCCGACCGCGACCCGGGGACGCACGCCATCGTGTTCATGCTCGGCGAAACGCTCCCGGTAGAGCGCCGCGATCTCCGCGCCTTGGGGGTTGATGAAGTCCGCGAACGCGTATGGCAACCCCAACTCGGCGGCCCAGATGGCGCTCTGTTGGGAAGAGCCCAGCAGCCATGGATCGGGCCGCTCGGGTCGCCCAGGCAACGTCAGGGCCAGGCGCGCGAACGGGTGATCTCTCGGCAGGCTGTCGTCGAGATATCCGAGGAGTTCGGCAAGCTGTTGTGGGAAATCATCGGGCGCCGCCTGGCGTCGATCGCGTTGCAGGGCGAAGGTGGTCAACGGGTCCGTGCCGGCTGCGCGACCGAGTGCGAGATCGATGCGTCCGGGGAACAGGCCTGCCAATAGGCTGAATGTCTCGGCCACCTTCAACGGGCTGTAGTGGGGCAACATCACCCCGCCGCTGCCGACGCGAATGCGGGATGTCGCAGCCGCGATCGGTCCGATCAATGCCTCGGGACTCGGCCCGGCAAGCATCGGCCCGCCGTGGTGCTCGGCGACCCAGTAGCGGTGATAGCCGAGCTCGTCGGTGAGCCGGGCCAGGTCGATCGTGTTCTGGAGCGCTTGCGAGCCCGAGGATCCCTCGGAGACCGGTGACTGGTCGAGCACGGAAAGACGAAACGGAGGCATCATGCGTTAGGAGCGGGGAGACCGCGCCACGGAGTACGTAAGGAGATGGACAGGGCTAGCACTCGGCGCGCGGCGATAGACCTGTCAGCGGTCTAAGTGAGTTGCTCGTCAGCTGACTCGATGATCCGCAGGTGCTCGCCCACGCGGGTGATGTTCATGAGGCGCTGAACCTGTTGGGAGCCGCGAGTGAGTGCGAGCATCTGTCCGCGCTCCTGGGCGTGCTCGTGCGCCGCCAGGATGATCCGCAGGCCGGTCGAGTCGATGAACTCGAGGTCGTCGAGGTCGAGCACTACGAGGGGTGCGTCGGCCGTCTGTGCGCTCTCGATCTCGCCTTGTAGGAGCGGCGCGCTAGCCAGATCGAGTTCGCCGTGCAGGCGCAGCACTACCCTGTCCGGCTCGTTGCGGACGTCGATCTGCAGGTGCTCGGCCTGCACTCGCTCCTGAGCCGTCACATGCCGATATTACCGCAGGGCTTGTGTGTCCCGCCGCGCTTTGGTCGGTTGGTCAGGCCTCGTGTGGTTCGCCGTCGCTGGATGACGGTGTGTTCTCGGGGACGGAGCCGCTGTGGTCGAGACGCACCGCGAGCAGCGCGACGTCGTCGCGAAGCCTGCCCATCGCACGCTCGAGGGCGGCGTGCTCGATGTACTCGAGCAGCCCGTCGAGGGTCATGCGCCCCGCCCTGGCGCACAGTCCACGCAGTCCCTGCTCGCCGAGCTGTCCGCCAGCTCGACCGGACTCGATCACTCCGTCGGTGTACAGCAGCAGCGTCTGTCCCGTTCGCAGCTTGGCATCGCGTTCGACGATGTCGATCGGATCGACGACACCCAGCAACGTACCCGGCTCGCCAAGTGACTTCACCCCTCCGTCGCGGTCGATCAGCAGTGGTGGTTGATGTCCGGCGAGGGCGACGATGAGGCCAGCGTGGTCGGGGCCGGGCGTGATTAGGACCAGACAGACGGTGCACAGGTCGGCACCGGCGGGCTGTAGGCGTAGTGCCCGGTGGAGGGTGTGCAGCATCTCGGTGGGCGACTGGTCGCTGAGCGCGGCGGCTCGCAGTGTGTGGCGCGCGAGTGCGGTGACGCCGGCTGCACGCGGCCCCTTGCCGCAGACGTCGCCGATGACGAGCATCCAGCGGCCCGTTTGGCATTCGAACAGGTCATAGAAGTCGCCGCCGACCTCGTTGACCTCGCCGGCCGGCGAGTACCGCGCTTGGACCTCCGCGCCGGGGATCTCGGGTAGGGACTCGGGCAGTAGGGAGCGCTCGAGGATATGGGCTATGCGCGAGCGTTCGGTGTAGAGCCGGGCCCGTTCGACGGCGGTCCCGGCGCGGCGCGCGAGGCGTTCACCGAGCGCCAGGTCGGCGGATGAGAGTCGGCGTGGAGACTCGGAGGAGACGAGTGTGATCGTCCCGATTGTCCGCGCCGCGCCGATCATCGGCACGATGATCACGGCCTGCGGGCCGACCATCCGCAGGAGCTCCATGTGCTCCTCATCATGGGCATAGGCGGCTAGAGCGTCGGGCTGGATGTCGGTGAAGATGCGCGCCTGTCCGGTGCGGAGTACCTCGGCGACGCCGGTCGGGTCATCCAGCGCTGGTCGGTAGCGGCGGTCGAGTCGCTCGGCCATTGCGAGCTTGGCGGGATCGGCGTGATGGACCGCCACGAGCTCGATCTCGCCGCGCTCGTTGAGCACGTCGACGGCGCACCAGTCAGCCAGCCGCGGGACCGTCAGGCGCGCCACTCGCTGTAGCGTCTCGCCGTAGTCCATCGAGGAGCCGAGCACGCGACTGGCCTCGGACATGAAGCTCTCGTTCAGCTGGGCGCGCTTGACCTCGGTGATGTTCTCGAAGACGTTCACCGCATACAAGATCCGGTCGGTCTCTGGATCGACGACGGGCGAGGACCTGACGACCAGCCAGCGCTCCTCGCCGGTGGCGCGGACGATATTGCGCACGAGTAGTGGCTGCGGGTCCTCGCCCATGAACAGCCTGCGTCCGGGCATGCTCTCCAGGTCGAGCTCGCGACCCTGCTCGTCGAGCACCTGAAAGCGAGGCATGATCGTTCCCGGGGGCGCGCTCATCAACTGCTCAGGCGTAGCAGTCCCGAGCAGGTCGGCAGCGGCCTGGTTGGCGAACACCATCCGGCCGTGCTCGTCCATCACGGTGATCGCCTCGGCGAGGTTGACGAGGACCGCCTCGAGGCGTTGCTCGACACCGCGCAGCTGTGAGAACAGGCGAGCGTTGTCGATCGCCAGGGCGGCGCGCCGCGCGAGCTCGCACACGAGATCCATGTCCTCGTCCCCATACGCCCTGCCGCTCCCGAGTCGTAGCGTCGAGATCGCGCCGAGGGTGCGCTCGCGCGCCACCAGCGGGGCGACCGCTGCCGAGCGATAGTCGTTGTCGATCATGAACCGCGCGTGCTCGGAACCGGCCGCGAACGAGCTGAGCAGTTGACTGGTCATCTCCGGGAGCAACACCGGCTCTCCGCTACGAATGACGCGTGCAACGGGATGCTCGCCGCCGGGGTCCAGCCCATAGCGGTTGCGCAGCTCCTCAAGCTCGCGCGCGATCCGCTCGTCGGACGCGGCGACCGCCACGTCCCGGATCGAACCGTCGTCGTCGAGCAGATCGATCACGCACACGTCCGCAAGCCGCGGCACCGTGAGTCGTGCGACCCGATCCATCGTCGTCGTGAGGTCGAGCGATGTGGCCAGCGCGACGCCCGCCTCGACGAGCAGCTCGACGGCGGCGTCGCTGATGGGTTCGCTGTTAACGCTGATTCGATCCCCCTCGATCTCGATATCGCGTACACGGTTCCGGCGCCCTCGGATCCGCTTGCATTCGCCTCACGGTCGCGGTGAGCTCAGTATCGCATCGAGGGAGGGGCGTCCACGTCGAACGAGTCGGCGCAGTCCTCCGAGCAGAACCATCGCGTCCGTCCGTCTACCGCGCGGACGATCGCCCGTGTGCGATCGACCCTCATCCCGCATACCGGATCGGTCGCGCCACGCCTGCGCGTCAATCCCAGTAGCACCGCGAACGCGACCGTCGCGAGTACGTTCAACACGAGCGTATAGTCGACTGTCACTTCGCCGAACACTTCGGCTCGCGTGGGGCGGGCTTGAGGAATCAACCCGGCGGCATCGAACAGCCCATCGACGATCAATGCGGCGATCACGATCGTCACGAACATCAAGGCGACGATGCGTGTGGTGTAGCGAGACCCGTAGTACTTGCGGTAGGCGAGCACGATCGGCAGCACGATCAGGTCGGCGAACACGAATGCGATCACGCCGCCGAAGCCGATGCCGCCCGACCACAGCACGGCCGCGAGCGGGATGTTTCCGACCGAGCAGACGAAGCTCAGCACCGCGACGATTGGTCCGACGATCACGTTCTCCAGCAGCCGCCACGGTTCGGGGGCGTCGATCGCGAACAGGCTGTTGAAGACATCCTGTCCGAGCAAGCCCACGAACCCTGCGAGCAGGAAACCGAGCGCGATCTCGCGATAGAGCATCGCCCAGTCGTTGCGGAAGTTGTGGGCGACATCCGACCACGCCCGCAGCGAGCGCAGCCGCCCGCTCAACCCGCCCTCGGCGCCGAGCCCACCTGCGGTGTGGTGTACGTGGCCGCTCTCGGCGTGTGCGGCGTGTGTGCGGGCTTCGGTCTCCAGGCGTGGTGAGATGAACGCCCGCAACAGCAGCGTCATCGTCGCGATCAGCACGATTCCGCCGACGAGCTCGGCGAGCGTGAACTGCCAACCGATCAGCACCCACATGACGATGCCCAGCTCCACCACCAGGTTGGTGGAGGCGAACTGGAACGCGAGCGAACTCGCCGCCGAGGCGCCCTTGGCGAACAGTGATCGGGCGATCGCGATCGCCGCGTATGAGCACGACGATGAGGCCGCCCCCAGGCCGCTGGCC
>JBAUXH010000072.1:0-1999 GCA_049584155.1 Solirubrobacteraceae bacterium | reverse complement strand
CGCGGACGGCGTGGCCCGCTCAAGCTCACCGCCGAGGTGATGGAGTTCGTGGCGTCTGCCGATCCAGCGCGGTCCGGCGCGCAACTAGCCCGTCTTCGCGGATTGGGGTAGTTTTTGATCCCCCGCCCGTTGTTGATCAACGGGTTATTCGGAAAGGTCTGCACTACAGGCGGTGACCGGGCAGCCGGGCGGTGGCGATGCGCGGCGGTGGCTGAGGCGGCAGGCTAAGCTTGAGCTGCTGGATCAGCAGCCGCAGTTCTGGCTCGGGCTGCGTGTAGCGGGTGAGCAGCAGCTCGCGCCCGTCGGTCGTTGGCAGATGAACATCGATCATCTGCACGGCGGCGAACTTCGCGAGCGCGCTGCGTGCGGTCAGTCCCGGCGCCAGGGCATGCAGGCGACGCTGCAGCGTGATCTGCAGACAATAGGCCAGGAACGCGATGAAGATATGGGCTTCGACCCTGCGCTCCTCCTGGTGGAAGATCGGCCGTATCGCCAGGTCACCCTTCAGGTTCTTGAACGCCTCTTCGACGGAGACAAGCTGCGTGTAGTACTGCCACAGCAGCGCGGGATCGTTCTCGGTGAGGTTGGTGCGCAGCAGATAGCGACCTTCGCGCCGCCGGATCCGCCGCAGCTTCTGGCGGTTGAGGGCGTAGATGAACATGGCGCTTTCCTTGTCCATCGCGATGTCGATCAGACGCCATGCGGTGGGAGCACGGGCCCGTGCCGCGCCGAGCTTCATCAGCATCTCCTCGCGCGGGATTTCCATCGCGGCCAACTCCCGCAGCCGTTTCCATAGCCACTTGAGCTGCCGCCTGCGCATCGCACGCTCTTTGCTGACGCGATCGACACTCTCGGCGTACACATAGAGTTCGTTGTCCTCGGCCAGCAGTTTGACCGCAACGCCCGCACGGGCCTGCTGCCAAGGTTTGGCCAGGAGCTGCTTCTCCAGCCGCGAGAGACGCCCCTTCGGCGTTCCCACCAGATACTGCACCGGCGGATCGCTGGCGCGCATCTCTGCCAGCACCGCCTCGGTGGGGATGCCACGGTCCATCACCCAGACCCGCCGCGCGCGGCCGTATTGCTGCTCGATCCTGGCGAGGAACTTCCGCAGCGTCGTGCAGTCCGCCGTGTTGCCGGGCAGTACCTCGTAGGCCAAGGGCAGACCGTCCGGGGTGACCACCAGTGCGATCACCACCTGCGGGCAGTCCGGTCGCTTGTCGCGGCTGTAGCCGTGGCGGCGCTTGTCGCCGTCGGCGACGTCCGAGGCATTGATCTCGAAGTAGGTGCTGGTCAGATCGTAGAGCAGCACGTCGAAGTTCGCGTTGAACAGGTCGCGCCAGCGCGCCACCAGATGCGCGAACAATGCGTCTTTGTGCTGCAGCAGAACGTCATGGCAGGCGTAGAGCTTGTGCGCCTCGGCCAGTCCGAAGTCGGCGCCCAGCAGGTCGGCCATGGCGCTGTTGGCGAACCACTCGCGGTGCAGTTTCCACTCGCTGCCCGGCGCGATCAGACGATACGCGACCAACACCTGCAGGACCTGATCCCACTGCGTGCCCTTGCGGCTCGGGGCCAGGCGATCGGCCCAGAAGCGGTCCAGTTGCAATGCCTGCCACAACTGCCCGGCCAGCCAACAGGCGCCCCATTGCCGCGGCCGGCACAGCCGCATGTCCGACAGGCGCAGTTGGACCACCGACGCGTCGGATGCCAGGCCGGTGCAGCGATCTTCGGGGAACAGCGCCATGGTCTGCCGGCGCCCGGTGTCCGCATCGAGCACCTCGATGGCCCGGCGCCACACCGCCGCCTGCGAGGCGTTGATCTCGCCCAAATACAGCACGTGGCGCTGCACCACGCGGCCACCTGCAACACGCTTGTTCTCGACGACGCTCCAATAGTCGTGCGTCTTGCCGTCTTTCTTGCGCGGGGTCTTTCGCAGAAACATGACGACGCGAATCTAGACAGGCGAATCTGCGCCTGGGAATAGGGTAGGTCTTCACTACAG
>JBAUXH010000071.1:0-9956 GCA_049584155.1 Solirubrobacteraceae bacterium | reverse complement strand
CCATCCGGATAGGCCTCCAGGAGCTCCGCCGCCACCTGCAGCGCCAGCCGGGTCTTGCCGCAGCCGCCGGCTCCGGTCAGGGTGAGGAGCCTCGCGTCGCGCAGCAGCGTCGCGGCCTCGGCCAACTCGCGCTCGCGACCGATGAAGCTCGTCAGCTGCGACGGAAGCTCGGGCCGGCCGGCACCTGCCCGGTGCGTCTCGGAATCCTGCTCCAGCTCGGCCAGCTCGGCCTTCAGGGCGAGGCGGAGCTGGTCGAGGGAATCGCGCCGCTCCCGGCTCCAGTCCTCATAGCGGTCCGCCGGCAGCAGCTCGGCGTCGAAGTCCTCGAGGGCCGAGCGATAGGCGCCGGGCTCGCCCTGCTCACGCGCCGCGGCGGCGAGCTCTTCGAAGGCGACCGCGTCGATCCGGACCGGGTCCTCGGGGCTGAGCAGGATCAGTTCTTCGCGCAGCTCCAGGTAGCGGCTGCCGTCCAGCCCGATCGAGTCGAGCGCGCGCCTGGCCGCGAAGATCGCTTGATGGAGGTTGTTGCGGGCGGAGTCCGGGTCCCGCCCCGCCCACAGCAGCTCGGCGGCCTGCTCGAAGTGGAGGCGGCGCTCGGGCGCGAGGGCGAGCAGCTTGACCAGTGTCTTTGCCTTGCGCAGCCGCCAGGCCTCCTCAGGGATGACGCTGTCGCCGGCGCTGATGGAGAACACCCCGAGGAGACCGATACACAACACCTCATCGTCCACCGATGTGTCTTTCGTGCCCGGACTCGCCACCGCATAAGAAAACCACTCCGAAGCGTTGTCAGCGTCCTGATCACGCCGATGCTCCGCCCCCGGAGGTGATGTGCTCGATCACCCGCCGGAACTCCTCGGTCGGTGAGAAGTCGACGTACTCAGAGTCCTCGAGCGCCTCGGGAGCATGGCCGGGAGCCCAGTAGAACGCTTCACCGGCGGCGAAGTCCTGATGCCCGTCCAGTGTGTGCATGCGTACGCGGCCCTTGATCATGTAGCCCCAGTGGGGGCAAGGGCACAGGTCGTTCGGTAGGCCCTTGGTGGCGGGGCGCAGGTCGGCGCCGGCTGGCAGACGCACGAACCCGACTGATAGGCCGTCCTCGTCGCGCAGGCGGACCTCGACGCCGTTGTCGTCGATCACGACCGGGACGGCCTCGCGTGGGATGGATTGCATGGTGTGTCCTCCTTCTGGTTAGTTGAGTAGCTCGGCAATGTGTTGGGCGGCCAGGCGAGCGCCGTCGGTCGCCACGTCTTGGCAGTGCACGTCGCGCCCGATCTCTGCGGTGATCGCGTCGGCGATCGTCTCGGGCGTCTCCGAGTCGTAGTCCATGAAGCGCGCGGCGCCATATCGCTGGACGCGGTGGCGGACGTGGACCTGCTGCTCGAAGTGGTGCTTGAGCGGGAAGCTGAGGAACGGGCGCCGGTTGGCGGTCAGCTCCATCGAGGTGGTCAGACCGCCTTGCACGACGGCGAGATCGCAGGCAGCGAGGTTGCGGTACAGGTGGTGGACGTAGGGAAGGACCTCGACCCCGTCCGGTGCATCGAGCGCGTGGCGGTCGATGCGCGGGCCGGCGACGACGATCATGCGCAGGTTCGGTACGCGCTCGCGGGCGAGGGGCGCCGCGGCGACAACCCGTCGCAGGAGATCGATCCCCACGTTCGTGCCACCGACGGTGACGATGCACACGCGCTCGTCCTCGCCGTATCCCAGCTCGGCGCGTAGCGCGTGGCGGTCGGCGAATTGGGCGGGGTCGAAGCCGGTGATGTACCCCGCGCAGTCGAAGTTAGCCTGGGTCCAGTCGCGGATCGTCGGCAGGTCCGGGCCGAGCGGCTCGCGGATGAGGTCCTCGGGGTCGCCGACGTAGATCGCTCGGTCGCGCAGAGTCGGGTGCGCGGCGATGTGCTCGACCATCTGGGCGTTGTAGTCGGCGGCGAGGAACGCCTCGCGCTCGCCTCCGTCCGGCATCGGGACGAAGCCGACGAAGTCGGTCATCCACGCGTACGGCGCGCGCTTCTCGTTGGGGTTCTCGTGCAGGTAGTAGTCGATGTCCCACATCTCGTCGGCGACCCACAGGTCGTAACGCGTGTCGGCGACTACGTCCCGGAACACCATGAAGTTCGCAGCGAGGATCTCGTCCATGCGGCGCATCGCCTCGAAGCAGTGCAGGTCGTGCTCGGCGCACTCGGACTCCCAGTGCTTGGACTCGCTGGCGAGGTGCTCGCTCGCCGGGTGGATGTGCTCGCCCTCTGCTTCGAGCACGCGTGTGACGGGGTCCTGCGCGAGCCAGTCGACCTGCAGGTCGGGCACGAGCTTGCGCAGCTCGCGCGCTACGGCGACGTCCCGCTGGACGTGCCCGAGACCGATCGGCGCGCTGACGAACAGCGCCCGCGGGCGTCCGTCGCCGGACCGATGGACGGTCGGGTCACGACGGAAGGACGGATCCACGAACTCGCGCAGCGCCAGATTCACCTGGACGGGCTCGCGGACGTGCGGCATATGTCCTGCACCGCGAATCACCTCGAGCTTGCCGTCGCTTAGACGCGCGAGCACCCGGGCATCGCGCGGCGGTGCGATCTTGTCGCGGTCACCGGAGATCACCAGCACCGGGCAGTCAAGGTTCCGTGCCAGCTCGCGCAGGATCTGCCGCTTGCGATGAACATGGCCATACATCGTCGCGGTCAGCGTCTCAGGGTCGATGTCGAGCGCCCATCCAACTCCGTCCTCGATGCCCTTTGTCGAGTGCGGCTCTGGGAGGCATCGGGAGATGAACCAGTTCGCGAACTCGGGGTAGTCCTCGCGCCAATGGGCCGGGTTCATATGCCCCCACCAGACGGGTGTTGGCAGCTTGAGCAAGCCGGAGAGGGGAAGGGCCAGCGGGTGAGTCAAGACCGACCAATGCGAAGGGGTGTAGGGGAAAAACGGAGCGATGAACACAGTGCCTGCGACCCGTTCGGGGGCGAGCCGTGCAAGCTCCAGCGAGCATTCGGTGCCGCGGGAGAGGCTCACGATCACTGCCCGCTGGGTACCGGTCGCGTCCATCACAGCCAAGCAATCGCGGGCCGATTCGGCGACTCCGTAACGGCGCGGGTCGCGGCAGCGATCCGAGCGCCCGTAGCCGAGGCCATCCATACTCAGCACCCGGAAGTGGCGCGCGAAGTAATGGATCTGCATCTTCCAGTGGCGAGAATGGACCAGCCATGTCTGAATCAGGAAGATTGTCTCCTCGCCCTCGCCGTAGACCTCGTAGAAGAGCTGTTGACCGTCGCGCTCGACGAACCCCTCGGTGTCTGGGTAGCGGGCGCGGCTCTGCTCCGGGGTACCACGGGGCGCCTCCCTGTCGTGCGGCGGTGATCCCGTCCTGGTTTGGATTGCCATTGAACCTGCCCCTTCCTCACAAGATTGCCTGATTGCACTTCGAATCAAACGCGGCGCCCTGAAGGGGTCGTCGCGCGGTCGTTCCTATGCCTTGAGCTCGTAGAGGACCGAGAACGGTTCGTCGATCGGGAGCTTGCGGAAGTGCTTGAAGCCGGCCGCGTAGGCCAGCTCCCGCGCCTTCTCCTGGCCCATGCAGGCACCGATGCCGGCGCCGCCATGCGCGAGTGATGTCGTCATGCAGTAGAGGGTGCTGACGTTGTAGAGGAGCTTGCCGAGCGGGTTGCGGTTCTCCTCCACGTCGCCGGAGGCGTTCATCTCGAGCATCAGGTAGGTGCCGTCCTGGCGCAACGCGCCACGGATCGCGCGCATCAGCCCGACCGGGTCCACGGAGTCGTGTACGACATCGAACGTGGTGATGAGATCGAACCGGGCCTCGGGCAGCTCGGCCCCGTCGCCGACCGTGAACGTCACCCGGTCGGCGACCCCCTCTGCCTGCGCGTTTGCCCGCGCGCGCTCGATTGAGCCTGGGTGCACGTCGTAGCCGTGAACCTCAGCCGCTGCCAACGCCTTGGCGAGCGTGATCGGAGCGCGACCGGACCCGCAACCGACGTCGCACGCCGATCCGCCCGCCTCGAGCTTCTCCTGGACGCCGGGCATCGCTGGGAGCCAGGTCTGGACGAGATGGTGCTTGTACCACGGCGCCGTGGCGCGCTCGATCGCCTCGTACATGTCGGGTAGGTACTCCTCCTGGGTGACACCGCCACCGGTCTTGAACGCCTCGGCCACAGACGGTGCGACGGTGACCGTCGGGACAATCATCTGCAGGAAACCGCCGGTGAAGAACGGAAACTCCTCGTCGGCGAGTGGCAGGGCGTGCTCGGGGGGCAGGAAGTAAGTGTCGGCCTCGCTGTCGTGCTCGAGGTACTCGGCTGTCGTCATCGACCCGAGCCACTCGCGCAGGTAGCGCTCGTTGAGGCCCGTTTGCCCCGCGAGCTCGGTCGCCGTCACTGGCCCGGCCTGCGCGAGCGCCGCGAAGATACCGAGGCGGTCGCCGATGTACACCAGCCCGCCGCGCATGGCGGTTCCGACGTCGAGCACGATCCGCTCGACGAACGCCTCGAGCTTGTCCTGGTCAAGTTGCGCCTCGGTAGCCATCTGTGTCTCCCTTCGTGGGTGTCCTGTCCGGAAGTAACTGTCCCATGGCTTCGTGGCGCCACCGCGAAGCGCGCGCGAAACTCGCGTGAATCCACGTAGGCTTCGTTCATGTTGCGTGTCAACTTGCTGGGGGAGATGACACTCGAGCTGGACGGTAGGCAGCTGGAGCTGCCGGCGAGCCGGCGAGCCCGTTCGCTGCTCGGCCTGCTTGCATTGGAGCGGCGTACCCACCCTCGCAGTCAGCTCGCTGCCCGCTTCTGGCCCGACGTGCTCGACGAGAGCGCCCGCACGAGCCTGCGCAGCGCCCTGTCGGCTCTGCGTCGTGCGTTGGGCGCCGATGCTGATCGCCACCTGTTGGCCGGCCGTGACACGCTCGCCCTCGCCGGCCCTGATCAGGTCTGGACAGACGTCGGCGAGTTCGAGCGGCTCGTCGCCGAGAGCCGGTTCGAGGATGCGCTCGATCTCTCGCGGGGCGAATTGCTCGAAGACTTCGACGACGACTGGGTCTATGAGCGGCGCGACGAGCATCGCGCCGGCGTGGTGTCGTTGCTGGAGCTGATGGCGGCGGCCGCGGAGGCCGCGGGGGATCTCGCCGCGGCGGTCGCGCTCACTCGCCGCCAGGTCGCGCTTGACCCGCTCTCCGAGGAGGCCCATCGCGAGCTGATCGGCCGCCTGGCGGCGAGTGGGGACCGCTCGGCGGCGCTGACGACATACCGCCGCCTGGCTGACCGATTCGCCTCAGAGCTGCGGATCGTCCCCTCCTCGGCTACGCGGGAGCTGGTAGAGCGAATCCGCGCAGCTGAGACGACCCCGCAGCCCGTCGCTGCGCTGCCATCAGACACCCCGCCGCCCATCGTGTCGCCGCCATCAGACCCCCCGGCGCCTGGGCCGCTGGGGGCGCCAGTCCCGGCCTCGGCGGCGGAACGGACGACTGGCACGGTGACATTGCTGTTTACCGACCAGGTTGGCTCGACCGAGACGCTGCAAAGACTCGGCGATGAGGAGGGCGAGCGTCTGCGGCGCGCGCACTTCGGCCTGTTGCGCGAGGCGGCGGGGATGCACGGCGGCGAGGAGGTCAAGAACCTCGGCGACGGGCTGATGGTGGCGTTCGTGAGCGCGGTTGACGCCCTCGCATGCGCGATCACGATCCAGCAGGCCGTCCACCGCGCCAATGCGAGCGGGGAGCTCGAGTTCGCGGTTCGCATCGGCCTGAACGTGGGGGAGCCGATCCGCGACGAGGGCGATTACTTCGGCACGCCGGTGGTGATCGCCAAGCGGCTCTGTGACGCTGGCGCGCCAGGCCAGATCCTGGCCTCGGAGTTGGTGCGTGCGCTGATCGGCACACGCGGTGGGTTCGCCTATCGCGCGCTCGGGGCGGTCCCGCTGAAGGGCGTCGCGGACCCGGTCCCTGCTTGCGAGGTGATCTGGGAGGCATCGACCGAGGTGCGCGTCCCACTGCCCCCGCTGCTGGCGGGCGAGGATCGCGGCACGTTCGTCGGTCGGTCCGATGCGGGAGCTGCCCTGGAGGCGGAGTGGGCGGCGGTGCGTGAGCGCGGCTTGCGCGTCGTTGTGCTCGCCGGCGAGCCCGGGATCGGCAAGACGCGCCTGGCAAGGGAGTTCGCTCGTACGGCGCACGAGCGGGGCGCAACGGTGCTGGCGGGCAGCTGCCACGAGGAGACCCATGTTCCCTACCAGCCGTTCGTGCAGGCGCTGCGCCATTACATCGCCTGTTGCCCTCCGGCCGAGCTGGCGGTGCAGGTCACCCCGCGCCGCGCCCAGCTCGCCGCGATCCTGCCAGAGCTCGAGGACTCGCGTTCCCCGTACGGGCCGACGGGCCTTGGCGCCGAGCAGGAGCGCTTCCGCTTGTTCGAGGCGGTCTCTTCGCTGCTGGGCGACGCTGCGCATCTTCGCCCGCTGGTGCTGTTCCTGGACGACCTGCACTGGGCCGACCAGTCGAGCCTGCTGCTGCTGCGCCACCTCGCACGCTCGGCGAAGAGCGCGCCGTTGATGGTCCTCGGCACCTACCGGCCGGTCGAGGTCGGCGACGAGCACCCGCTCGCCGAAGCGCTCGCGGAGCTGCGCCGCTCGCGGACGGTGGAGCGGCTTTCGTTGTCGGGGCTCGGCGAGGGGGAGGTCGCCGAGCTGATCGCGGGCCGCGTCGCTCAACAGGCGCCGCGCGGATTCGTGCTCCGTGTCGCGGAGCGCAGCGAGGGCAACCCGTTCTTCATCGAGGAGCTGCTGCACGACGTCGGCGCGGAGACCAATTGGGATGTAGCGGCGAGCGGCGTGCCCGACAGCGTCAAGGATCTGCTGCTACGCCGCCTGCGCGGCCTCGGGGATGACTGCCGCAAGGCGCTCTCGGTGGCCGCAGTCGCGGGCCGCGAGTTCGAGCTCTACGTGCTCGAGCGTGTCCTGGAGCACCCACGCGATCGCCTGATCGACCTGGTCGAGGAGGCGATCGACGCCGATGTCCTGGTCGAGCCTTCCCAGTCGGTTGGGCTGCTCAGCTTCGCTCATGCGCTCTTTCGCGAGACGATCTACGAGCAGCTCTCGGCCACCCGCAAGGCGGCGATCCACGGTCGGATTGCGGCGGCGATCGAGGAGGAGCCCGCCGACCGCCCCGACGAGCGCGCGGGCATGCTTGCCTACCACTACGGTGCCGCAGGCGATCTGCGCAAGGCGTTTGACTACCACCGGCGTGCCGCTACCGCGGCGGAACGGGTCCACGCTCACGAGCCGGCGCTCGAGAACTTGGATGGAGCGATCGTCGCGGGCGAGATGCTCGGTATGACCGCGGCAACGCAGGAGACGATCCGCGACCTCTACCGTGCCCGCGCCTGGACGCTCCAGATGCTAGGTGAGTCCGACAGGGCACTGGCCGATCTGGAGCACGCGCTCGCGGGTGCGAAGGCGGCCGGCGACCGCGCAAGCGAGATGCACGTGTACATCGCTCTGGGGGCGCATTGGCATGTGCGCGATCCGCAGGCCTCGCGACGCTGTTACGAGGAGGCGTTGCGGATCGCCGAGGAGCTCGGCGACGGATCCGGTCAGGTCAACGCTCTGAGCCGCCTTTCGCTGGTGCTCGCCAACGAGCTGGAGTTCGCCGAGGCTGTCGAGCTGGGCGAACGGGCACTCGAGATCGCACGTGGCGCCGGCGACGAGCTTGCCGTCAGCCACGCGATGGACAGCCTCAAGTTCGCGGCGCTGCAGCTTGGCGACCTCGAGCGCCTCGAGGAGCTCTGCGGCGAGCTCGAGCGCGCCCAACGCAAGCGCGGCGATGAGTGGTACCTGCAATTCACGCTGTGCGAGTCTTGCTTCGTGCCGCTGGAGCGCTGCGACTGGCAGGAAGCTGAGGAGCGCATCGGGGAGGCACTCGCGATCAGCGAGCGAATCGGCGAACCCAACAGCGGAGTCCTGATCCGCGATACGTTGAGCTTGATCGCGCGCTGCCGGGGCGACTACACACGATCGCTCGCATTCGGCCGCGAGGCATTCGCTCGCGCGGACACACCCGACGCCGACTGGCTCGGCTGGGCCGCGGCGGGCCTCGCAGGCACCCTTCTGGACCTGCGCGCCACGGACGAGGCTGTCGCTGTCCTCGAACGCGGCCTCGCGGCCGCCGAGCGCAACCGGGCGCGCGGGCAGATCTTCCGCTGCCTCGGAGCACTCTCATCGGCCACGCGGATGACGGGCGACGAGACCCAGGCGCGTACGCTCGCGGAGCGTGCGCAGCAGATTGCCGAGCAGGTCACGACGCCACCCGGCAACGTCGACTTCTGGGGAGAGCAGGCTTACTTCGCGATCGCCGAGACCCACCTCGCCGCCGGTGACGTCGAGCGCGCCGAGCAGGCAATGCAAGGCCGACTGCAAGCGTGGGAGCGCAGCGGAGCGCAGAGGTCGATTGCACGGACCGCTCGCTTCTTGGCCAGCTGCGCCGAGGCTCGCGGAGACTTGGCCGCGGCGGGGCGGACGCTTGCCCGCAGCGCTGAGGCGGCCGGGGATGAGGGATTGATCTGCGAGCGCTGGCAGATCGAAGCCGGGTTCGCCCGCATAGCCGCCGCGGCGGGAAGGCTCACGGACGCCGATGAGCACGGGCGGCACGCACAGGAGCTGATCGACACGATGGCCGCATCGGTCGAGGACGAGGAGATCGGGGCGCGGTTTCGCGAGCGCGCACTGGCAGAGATCGGCCGCGCGGCATCGACGCTACGCGATTAGCGCCGCCAGCCGCCAATCGACCTCGAAGCCGAGCAGGTGAGGATCCTCCAACGAGGATCCGAAGACCTGCTGCAGCGGCGCAATCTGACTGCTGTAGGCTAGCACTGCGCCGAGCTTGCCGGCGTGGTCCTCCGCCTGCAGGCGGTGCGCCGTGGCATCCATTCGCTCGACCGGGATGCCGGTGGTTTCGAGCTCGGCCGCCCATCGCTTGGCGGCCGGATCCGCACCCGAGGAGGACCCGCCGCCCAGCACCCACCGTGGCCATCCGTCCACAGTGGCGTGAGGCAGGTCGGCGTAGAGCACCACGTCGGCGCCCTCTGCCTGGAGTGCCAGTGCCGCCGCGCGCACGGCGGTATGGTCGCGATGATGGTCGCCGAGACTTGCCGGCGCGTATATCCGGGCACCAGCGAGGAGGACTCCGCGCAAAGCCTCGACGATCTCGCAAGGCGCCTGGTCGCCCTGGCGGTACTGACTGTCCAAGAACGGCAGGTTGACGGCCGTGCGGCCAGCGAGCGCGAGCGCCTGGCGGTCCTCCTCGATACGCGTGCGGACAGCTGTGGCCGAATCGCTTGCCCCGGCGAGCCGATCCCACCAGCCGAGCGCTCCCGCGGGAGGCTCACCGGCAAAGACGTTCACCACGAGCACTTCGCCCGCGCTCGCCAACACGTGCCAGCACGAAAGCACCGCGTCGTCGAAGTGAGGGGAGAGGATGACCGTGTCGCGACCCATCGCCGCTCACTATTACGCCCTTGCGTGTAGCCATCGTGAAACCGACGCGAAAGCTCGCGATCGGCGATCTGCTATGTCCAGCCGTCCACCCGTTCGACTCCTTGCGGTTCAGGACGACACGGAGTTGACACTGCCTGGCGTCAGCCGACTGACACTGGTGCCGACACACCCATGACACAGGCCCATGCCGCCGCCGGCTGACCTCCCGGGTGGGGCGTAAGCCCGCCTACAGCTCGATGTACGCCATGCGCTCAGCGACCGATCAAGACACCGTGTCGAGCATCAGGTGTACCCTGGCGTTTCCTGAGGGTGGGCTATTCACCACCGAAGGCGAACGATGAGCGCCACACTGCAGTTCGACGAGGATGCTTCCCGGCGCGTGGAGAGGATCTACACCACGCCTGATGTCGTCGAGCAGCGCCAAGCGATTCTGCGGGCGCTTGCGCTTCAGCCCGGTGAGCGCGCGATCGACATCGGTTCGG
>JBAUXH010000070.1:0-1502 GCA_049584155.1 Solirubrobacteraceae bacterium | reverse complement strand
GGCCCAGAGCGTGCAGGCCGATCGGCTGCGCAGCTCGCTGGCAGCGGCGGACGCCGAGCGCCGCCACTGGGCGCGGGAGCTGCACGACGAGACGCTGCAAGGGCTGGGCGGCCTACGTGTGCTGTTGTCCTCCGCTTTGCGCCGCAACGATCCCGAGCGCGCCCAGGAGGCGATGCGCGAAGCCGTCGCGCACATCGAGCAGGAGATCGGCAACCTGCGGGCAATCATCACCGAGCTGCGCCCGGCCGCGCTGGACGAGCTCGGGTTGCGGACCGCGATCGAGGCGCTGCTCGAGCGCCACCACGTGCAGAGCGGGTTTGATATCGACAGCGAGATCGTCCTGCCCGGTCCCCCGACGAGCGAAGACCGCCTGAACGGGGACCTCGAGACCGCGGTCTACCGGCTGGTCCAAGAGGCGCTCACGAACGTTGCCAAGCATGCGCGGGCGGACCGGGTACGGGTAGCGATCACAGAGTCCGACGGCGAGCTGTCGATCGAAGTTCGCGACGATGGCGCCGGCTTCGATCCCGAGACTACGAACCACGGTTTTGGTCTGGCGGGCATGCAGGAGCGGGCTACCCTTGCTGGCGGCACACTCAGCGTGGAGTCCGGCGCGCATGGAACCGTAGTCAGCGCCCGTCTGCCTCGCGCGGTTCAGCCCGAGCGGACCGTATAGCGCGTCGGCACCAGATGCTCGGTGCGGATGGGCGGGCGCAGATAGTCGCGCTCCTGACGAGGCGGGAGTATCGGCGACTTGCCCTCGTCGAGATGCTCGTAGGGCACGAGCGAGAGCAGATGGCTGATGAGGTTCAATCGCGCGGTGCGCTTGTCGTCGGCCTCGACCACGTACCAGGGACTCTCCCGCGTGTCGGTATAGGCGAACATCCGGTCCTTGGCCTCGGCGTAGTCCACCCAGCGAGCACGGGCCTGCAGGTCGATCGGACTGAACTTCCAGCGCTTGCGCGGATCTGACAGTCGCTTCTCAAAGCGCCGCTCCTGCTCTGAGTCGCTGACCGACAGCCAGTACTTCACGAGCATCATCCCGTCATTGAGCAGCGCCTGCTCGAACGAGGGGCAGAAGCGCAGGAACTCCTCGTACTCGTCCTGTGTGCAGAAGCCCATGACGTGCTCCACGCCGGCGCGGTTGTACCAGCTGCGATCGAACAGCACGATCTCGCCGGCGGCCGGCAGGTGGGCGATGTAGCGCTGGAAGTACCACTGCGTGCGCTCTCGCTCGCCGGGCGTGGGGAGCGCCGCGACCCGGCAGGTGCGCGAGTTCAGACAGGAGGTGATGCGCTTGATGACGCCGCCCTTGCCGGCCGTATCACGACCCTCGAACAACACCACCAGTCGCTGTCCGGTGGCGACGATCCACTCTTGCATGTAGACCAGCTCGGTCTGCAGACGCAGCAACTCGTGCTCGTACTGCTTGGGGGTCAGCTCGCGCGTGTCGGACATTCGCGCATGATCCCAGTCGCACGCGATGATGGGTCCTGGTGGCG
>JBAUXH010000069.1:0-4870 GCA_049584155.1 Solirubrobacteraceae bacterium | reverse complement strand
CCCAGAGCGGCGTGCCGGCGATCCCGCCGCCGCCCGCGGGCGCGTTCGCCCGACCGATCCCCCCCGGCGGCGCTGGCGTGCGGGTGTTCGAAGAAAAGAAAGAGGAGGAGGAGGCGACCGAGCAGTCGCAGGCGTTCGCGCGCTACTGGCCGGGCGGGTATGGGTTGCCGCTTGGCGTCCTGATCCTCTTTGCGGCGGCCGGCTTTTCGATCGGGCGCGACAGGCGTCGACCTCGTCACCCGGCACTTGCACGACTTTCACTGCAGAGCTCAGACCCACGCCCAAGGAGGCGAACATGAGAGACCGTATCTCCCGTCACGCCGGCATGGCCGCGCTGGCAATCTCGATCCTCGCGCTGCTCGCCTCGACCACGGGTCTTGCCGACGCGGCGCGACGCGCGGTCGTCGCGGCGATCGCCGGCCACCGCGTCAGCGCAAAGCCCTATCCCAACGGGATCCTCGTGCTCGGCAAGAACAAGAAATTCGCGGCTGCGGCGATACCGACCGTCAGAAACTCCCAGGAGGTGGGGGGCAAGAAGCTCGCCGCCCTGGAACCGAGCTGTCCGGGCACGACGGTCAACATCGGTACCTGGTGCCTGATGACCTCGCCGTACCCGCTCACGAATGCGCAGGCCGGCCAGAACAACTACTTCTGGGCCAGCCAGGCGTGTGTGAAACAGGGCGGCTACCTGCCGACCGCGGCGCAGTTGATCGGGGCCGCCGCCCGCGTCAAGCTCGAGTCCACGATCCACGACTCGCAGCTGACGGCGACGATTCAGCTCGACCCGAGCGTCGGTCTGCACGACCAGCGCGAGATGAGCTCTACGCTCGTGACGACCGCGGCCGGCTCGGATGCGGCCGGCTCTGAGGGCGTCAGCGTCGGCTCGACCGGGGACCCGCGCACCGGCGAACCGAACCCGGTGCCACTGCCGGCGGTGCCAGCACCCTCGACGCTGCAGTACGTGACGGTTTACTCCAACGGCACCAAAGGCGGGTTCGCGGGCTCCGAGCCGGTCTCCCAGCCGGAGAACTTCCGTTGCGCCTTCAACGAGAAACCGGGTGCGAACTCGGCCGAAAACGGGTGATATGGCGCGTGTTCACAGAATCGTTACGTGCGGGAGGCCGATCGCGTTGACGATTGGGTTGCGGGCGACCGGCCGCGAGCGATGGAATCGTGTCCACTGATCCGACTGCAATAACGACGGAGATCCCGGTGACCACGGCGATGGCCCCGGTCACGGCGGTACCTGCTGCAGCTCCCACGCCGACTGCAGGGGCTGGAGCGCAGCCCCAGGCGCAGGGCATCGAGCCGTGCCCACACTGCGGCACCTCGCTCGCGCTGGATCAGCGCTACTGCCTGGAGTGCGGCGCTCCGCGAACGTATCTGAGTGGGATGTTGCTCGATCGGATGCGCCCGTCTGCCGCCCCGCAGGCCGCTCCCGGACAGCCGGCGCAGTCATCCATGCCCGGCGGCGCAACCGGCGTGCTCCCACCGTCGCCCGGGGCCTCGACGTGGCAGCGTGGCAACGTGCTGACGTTGATCGCGGGCATCGGCGTGCTGCTGCTGGCGATGGGCGTCGGTGTGCTGATCGGGCGCTCGGGTGGATCGTCCTCGACGGGCGCTGCACCGCAGGTGATAACCGTCGGTGGCGCCGCGACCGGCGCCGCGAATACGACCCCGACGCCGATCACTCCCGAAGCAAGCTCGGCAGCCAAGGCGGGAGCTGCTGCCGGCGCCGCGGCCGCCGCCAAACACAAAGCCAAAGAAGCGGGTGTGGGCGCTGTCCCCAGCAAACCGGCGCCGCCGACCGTCTTGAAAAACCTGCGCACGGGTAGCGGGCAGAGCTATGAGCAGAAGTCTAAGAACCTGCCCAATGTCGTCTCGACCGGCTAGATGAGCACGCCACCTCCGGGCGGACAAGGACCGGATACCTCGTCACAGCAGACACCTCCGGCGACGTCTTCCACTCCGCCGTCGTCCTCGCCCCGCTACGACACCACCCAGCTCGAACGCCGCCGTGAGGAGCTCGCCGCGCAGGTGGCGGAGTTGCACTGGGATCTCGGTGGGCTCGCGTATGAGATGGCCGTGCGCGATCACTTTCGCAACGATGTGCTGATGAGCCGCGCCGCGCTGTTGCAGGAGCGCGACGCCGAGCTCGCGGAGGTGGAACGCAAGTTGGGTTACGAGCGCGCTCTCGGCGCGGGGCCGGGCAGCGAGGAGGCCCGCAAGACCTGGGCGCGGGTGTTGCCGCCGGCGCAGATATCGGCGCTGTTGCTGGTCGCGTTCCTTGGGTTCGGCGTCGCGATGGGCGCCGTCGCGAAGGGTTCGGGCACCCCGCGTTCGCACCCTCGAGAGGTGCTGGTCGCCCAAGCCCCGGCTGCCACGCCGGCTACGACGGGGGCGGCGAAATCCTCGCCCCCGGCCTCCGAACCCGAAGCGACGCCGAGCACCTCCTCCGAAGAAACTGAACCCTCGACGCCGGCAGGTACGAGCACCTCCTCATCGAGCAAGCCCAAGACCCAATCCTCGTCCGGCACTTCGGGCTCCTCCGGCAGCGGCGAAGGCTCATCCGGAGGAGGTGGGGGAGGGGCCACTCCGACGAAGCTGCCTTCCGTCAAGCACGTGTTCGTGGTGATGCTCGACGACGAGCCCTACGCGACCGCATTCGGGCCGGCTTCGCCCGCGCACTACCTCACTGGGACGCTCGAGCACCAGGGCGCGCTGCTCGTCCGCTACTACGCGGTGGCGCATGAACAGCTCGCGAACGCGATCGCGCTCGTGAGCGGTCAGGGGGCTACGCCGCAGACCGCGCAGAACTGCCCGACGTATGAAAACCTCACGCCCGGGACGGCCGGCGCCGACGGACAGACGATCGGGCACGGGTGCGTATACCCCAGCGCGACCCAGACGCTCGCCGCGCAGTTGACCGATAAGCACCTGACTTGGCGCTCCTACCAGGAAGGGATGGACGAACCCGGGGCTGGCGCCGGCAGCGCGAATGGTGCCTGTGGTCACCCTGCACTCGGGGCGCCCGATCCGACCTCGGCGCTCACCCCGCCTGCGGGGCAAGCGTACGCGACTTGGCGCAACCCGTTCGTGTACTTCCACTCAGTGATCGACTCCTCGGCGTGCGCGAGCAACGACGTCGGCCTGGACAAGCTGAAGTCGAATCTGTCGAGCGCACATAGCACGCCGAGCTTCGCCTACATCGTGCCCGACCGCTGCCACGACGGCAACCCGACGCCGTGCGCCCCGGGTGCGCCCGCGGGGATGAGCGCGGCGGACGGGTGGTTGAAGAAGGTCATACCGGAGATCACCGCCTCTAAGGCCTACAAGGAAAACGGCCTGCTCGTCCTCACCGTTGACGAGGCGCCTTCCAGCGGTGAATTCGAGGATTCGAGCTCCTGCTGCGGTCAGCCGGCGTTCCCCAACATGCCGGCGCCCGCCGGTGGGATCGGCCCTCCGGGTGGAGGGCAGGTGGGGGCGCTGTTGCTTTCTCCGTTCATCAAGGGCGGGGCGACCGTGCAGGACACGTATAACCACTTCTCGCTGCTGCGTACGGTCGAGGACCTGTTCAAGCTCGGTCACCTTGGGTATGCGGGCGGTAAGGAAGTGAGCTCGTTCGCGGCTTCGCTGTTTACGAAGTCAAAGTAGCGAGAGGTGGCATGGTGTTGCTACCTTCATCTCATGTGTGCTGCCCGCGACACAAATCAGACTGAGCAGATAGCCGAGATTAAGCGTAAGCCTGGCGGGATGCGTGGGCGTATCCATGTTCCGGACGACTTCGATGAGTGGCCCCAGGACGTCGCGCAGGCGCTTGGCATTCACGACTGATGCGCTGCTTGTAAGCACAGTGATCTGGTAGTCACATGGTCCCCTCCGCTCAGCAGGACCGGTGTCGCGAGCGCTGCATTTAGCGCACGCGAACGACCGCGGACACATCGCATCGATTCGCCGTCACGCCAGGTCTCGACACCTCTGCAACCCGACACCTGTCGCGCCCGTGCCCGGAATGGATTACGCCGCGCACGGGATCTCGACGGCGTGAGTCTCCGCGAAGAGCACCCGCGCATAGCCCTCGCCCAGCCGCGCAAGCGCCCGCTCCCAGGTGCGGGTACGCACCGAGGCGAGTCCCGCGACCGTCAGTCGCTCGCGCAGCAGGGGCGAGCGTGCAACCTCGAGCACGGCGTCGGCCAGCGCGTCGGCGTCTGCAGAGCACAGCAGTCCGCTGACACGGTGCTCGATCAGCGACAGCGGGCCACCCTGTGCGACGGCGATGACGGGCAGGCCGGAGGCTTGGGCCTCGAGGATGACCTGCCCGAAGGTGTCGGTGGCGGAGGGGAACAGGAAGAGGTCCGCGGAGGCGTAGGCGCGCGCCAGGTCCGAGCCGGAGAGCCAACCGAGGAAGGTTGCGTGCTCGGCGCCGACGCGCTCGCGCAGGCGCTCCTGCTCGGGGCCGCCGCCGGCGAGCACGAGGTGCAGACGAGGCTCGCGCGCGTGCGCGCGCAAGAAGGTATCGGCGAGCAGCTCGGCGCCCTTCTCGCGGGTAATGCGCCCGGAGTACATGACATTGATCGCTGCGTCTGGAGCGCCGCCGCCGGAGGAGCCGCTGCTGCTCTCGCCGCCGCGGGCAAGCAGGCCGGGATCGCGCAGGGAGGGATCGAAGCGCGAGGTGTCCACGCCGCGATCCCAGCGCATGATCTGCGCGGTCGGCATGCCGATCTCGGCGAGCGCCCGATCGGAGGCGGCGCTGGGGGAGAGGACGATGTCGCAGGCGCGATAGAAGGCGCTGACGGCCATCGCCATCGCGCCGGCGAGCTCGGGACGGCCGGAGCGCTCCTCGGCGTAGGCGGTGAGCTCGGTGTGGTAG
>JBAUXH010000068.1:0-9955 GCA_049584155.1 Solirubrobacteraceae bacterium | reverse complement strand
GGCTCCTGCAGCCCGCCGATGTCGCGTGCGATCTGGCGGCGGGCGTCGCCGTAGCCGGTGGCGACGACCGTGACCCAGACCTGGTCGTCGAGCTTCTCGTCGACCATCGCGCCGAAGATGATGTTGGCGTCGGGGTGGGCGGCCTCGGAGACGGCCTTGGCGGCCTCGTTGACCTCCCACAGTGAGAGGTCGCGCCCGCCGGTGATGGAGAGCAGGATCGAGTGGGCGCCATCCATCGATGTCTCAAGCAGGGGCGAGGCGACGGCCTGCATGGCGGCATCAACCGCGCGGGACTCACCACCGACGCCCATGCCGATGCCGAGCAGCGCAGCGCCGGCGTCGGACATGATCGTGCGCACGTCGGCGAAGTCGAGGTTGATCAGTCCGGGCAGGGTGACGAGGTCGGAGATGCCCTGCACGCCCTGGCGCAGCACGTCGTCGGCGACACGGAAGGCCTCGACCATCGCGGTCTGCTTGTCGAGCACGGTGAGCAGACGGTTGTTGGGGACGACGATGAGCGTGTCGACCTCCTCGGCTAGCGCGGCAATACCGGCCTCGGCCTGCTCGGAGCGCCGGGAGCCCTCGAAGCCGAAGGGCTTGGTCACGATCGCGACCGTCAACGCGCCGACTTCGCGCGCGATCCGCGCGACGATCGGGGCGGCGCCGGTGCCGGTGCCACCGCCGGCGCCGGCGGTGATGAAGATCATGTCCGAGCCCTTCAGCAGCGCCTTGACGCGGTCGTAGTCCTCCATCGCGGCCTGCCGGCCGACGGCGGCGTCCGAGCCGGACCCCAGGCCGCGCGTGAGCTCCGCGCCGATGTGCAGGGTGATGTCGGCGGTGGACTGTTGTAGCGACTGCTGGTCGGTGTTGACGGCGAGGAACTCGACGCCCTCGACCTCGGCCTCGACCATGCGGTTAACGGCGTTTACGCCGGCACCGCCGACGCCGACGACCCTGATGCGCGGCTGCCCGACGGGACCGTCTGTGTAGGCGGAGGAGGGAGCATCGCGCTCGTATTCATCCATCACCGACCGCGCACCGCGGGCGGGCGCGGTGGTGCGGGCATTCTCGCGATCCATGAGGCTTGAGGGAATCTCGGAGGAGAAGGCCTGCTTAAGACGGTCCTTCGGCGTGGGCACGTCGGCGCCGGAGGAACCTTCGCGGGAGGCGGGCTCGGCGGGAGCGGAGCGGCTCAGTGCGGGGTGGGGAGCGCCGCGCTGCTCGCGCGCAGCCGGGGTCTGCGATTGCGGCGCTCCTGCATCGGCGTCGGCACCCGCGTGGGCCTGCTCTGGCTCGTCGGTCTCGGTCTTGCGGAAGAGGGCCGCGAGGGGTCCTTCGCGCATCGATGCGCGCTTGGGGTTCGTCATCGAACTGGCCGATCAGGACTTGCCATGTGAGAGGACCTCCTGCGCGAGTTGCCGGTAGGACTGCGCGGCCACCCCGTCGGGCTCGTACTTGAGCACCGACATCCCCTTGACGGGCGCCTCGGCGAAGCGCACGGTCTTGCGGATGCGGGAGGCGAAGACACGATCGCCGAAGTTCTCCTCGAGGATCTCGATCGCCTCCTTGGCGTGGATCGTGCGCGAGTCGACGAGCGTGGGCAGGATGCCCTCGATGTCGACGTCGGGGTTGAGATTCTCGCGGATCATGGCGAGCGTGTTCTGCAGCTGGATCAGACCGCGCATCGACAAATACTCGCACTGCACGGGGACGATCACCTTGTCGGCGGCCGTGAGCGCGTTGATTGTCAGCAATCCCAGGCTCGGAGGGGTGTCGATGCAGATGAAGTCGTAGTCCTCCATGATCGGTTCGAAGGCCTTTTGCAGCGAGCGCTCGCGGCCGATCATCGTGGACATCGCGATCTCGGCGCCGGCGAGGTCGATGGAGGCACAGGCGATGTCGATCTCGCGCTTGCGGATCACCTCGCGGATAGAGATGTGATGGACGAGCACGTCATACATCGACTGCTCGACCGTGTCGGGGTCGATGCCCTGGGACATCGTGAGGTTGCCCTGCGGGTCCATGTCGACGCAGAGCACGCGATGACCCTCCTCCGCGAAGGCGGCGGCGAGGTTGAGCGTCGTTGTGGTCTTCGCGACGCCGCCCTTTTGATTGGCGAACGCGATTACCTTGGCAGTGCCTTGCACGGGAGGCTCCTAGTTAGCTGGAAAGCCGCTTGTCCGGTGGGTATTCGCATAAGCATGCGCGATTCCTGCATGGTCGCCCGCGGGTTTGCGGCGATGAGTCAGACGGCGCGGGTGAGCGCAGGGGTGGGTATCGGTGGGTGAGCCATAGCCGGCCGTTCCAGCGAACGTGGTCCAAGCCGCTCACCACAGTGGCCGGCATAGCGAGAGCAGGCAGCGCGGGCGGCGGCATCTAGGATCGCTCGCATGGCCACGCGCGCGGCAAAGCAGCTGAGGGAACGGCTGGAGGGCAAGCGCGTGGTGGTGTGCGTGGGCTCGGGGGGCGTGGGCAAGACGACGGTCTCGGCGGCACTCGCGTTGGGGCTGGCGATGCGGGGCGGGAAGGTGGCGGTCGTGACGATCGACCCGGCCAACCGCCTGGCGGCCGCGCTGGGGCTCGATGGGCTCGGGGGCGAGCCGCATCGGATCGACCCGGAGTTGATGCGCGCTCAGAAGGTGCGGGTGAAGGGGGAGTTGTGGGCGATGATGTTGGATGCCAAGCGCACGTTCGATGAGATCGTCACGCGGTTGGAGTCAGATCCCGAGCGACTGCAGACGATCCTGACTAACCCGGTCTACCGCGAGCTGTCGACGGCCGTGGCGGGATCGCATGAGATGAGCGCGATCGCGAAGCTGTATGAGCTGCACTCCGAGCATGAGTTCGACACGATCGTGCTCGACACGCCGCCTTCGCGCAACGCGCTGGACTTCCTGAACGCGCCCACGCGGCTGTTGGGCTTCCTGGAAGGGCGCGCGCTGCAGGTGTTCCTGGCGCCGAGCGGGCTGACCGCGAGGCTGTTCGGACGCGGCACGGGGATCGTGTTCGGGATCTTCGCGCGCGTGACGGGCATTGACATGATGGGCGAGCTGTCGCGCTTCTTCAGCTCGCTGACGGGCGTGATCGACGGGTTCGGTGAGCAGACCAAGGGTGTGGCCGAGCTGTTGCGCTCGCCGGGGACGGCATTTGCGATCGTGACTTCGCCCGAGCCCGAGCCCGCGCAGGAGGCGTCGTATCTCGCGGCACGCCTGGACGAAGCCGGGATGGCGCGGGGCGGGCTGATCGTCAACCGCGTCCACCGCGAGGGACTGCACGGGCAAACGGTCGAGCAAGTCGCGGAGCTGCTGGAGGGTGAACTGGGCGAGCGGCTGAGCGCGCGCGTGGCGGCGAACCTCGCCGACTTCGACCTACTGGCGCGCCGGGACGCCGCGACGGTCAAGCGCGTGGGGAACGATCTGGGCGAGAGCGCGCCGGTGGTGGTGCCGTATCTGGACGAGGACATCCAGGATCTCGCGGGGCTAGCCCGCGTAGCCGCCTACCTGCTGGGCTGACCCGCGCTCGGCTACTACGCCTCGACGAGGATCTGTTGCTGAGCCGGTGCGGGCTCGCTGCCGTGGGCGTCGATCGTCGGTTCGGACTCGGGGGCCGGCGCGGGCCCCGGGCCCGCCAGCAACTCGTCCGCCAGCCGCGCCAGGTCGGAGGTGAGGTGGCCGCAGATAACGTCGCGCAGCAACGCCCGCAGGTAGTCGGCGACATCGCGTGCGATCGCCTCGCCAGCGGTGCGCTCGGCGGCTGTACCGGCGATCACGGCGCACTCGAGCTTGAGCGCCTTGGTCATCCGCTCGGTCAGTGCAGCGCGATTCTCCGGGATGGCGCACAGCGCGGCGATCCGCCCGGCGAGCAGACCGCTGGAGGGACCCTCGGGCTCCAGCAGTGCGCGCAACCCGAGCAGGTGGTCGGTGAGGGCCTCGTATGGGTGCGCGCGCTCGCAACCCAGCTCGAAGCGGCGCAGCGCCCACGCCAGCTCGTTGTCGTGGGGAGCGCGGCGGGAGACGAGCGAGCAGAACGCGCGCAACTCGTCCTCCTGCTCGGGAGAGATGACGAGCATCCCGTGCGGACGCCCACCGGTGCCCAGCGGAACGGTGCTCCAGGCGTCTTCGCCACCCGTGCGCGCCCATGCGAGTGCCCCGAGCGTGACGCGCCCGTCGCCGAACAGGCGCAGCGCACGCAGCAGATCCCTCAATACCGCACGTCCGTCGGAGGCCTGCTCGCAGGTGAGCGCGACCAGCAAATGAGCGCTTTCGCCATCGTTGGACGCGAGCGCCTGCTCGGGCGTCCAGTGCAGCGTCTCAGGCTTGGCGATCTGAAGGCCGGTCGTGAGACGGATCTCGGGCGAGGCGATCGTGAGCCCGTGCAGCGTCGCCACCAGCGTGACGGTGTCGGGCGCGCTCGTCAGCTCGGCGCGCTCCAGCCGGGCTAGCGCCGCGGCGAGTCGCTCGGGGCGCAGCTCGAACTCGGTCTGCTCGGCGAAGATGTCGTTCAACAGGGCGCTCAACGCTTGACGCGCGCGCGTGGGTGCACCCGTGCGTGGTTTTCCGTTGTGAGCACTGTCTTCCCGACCTCCGCCAGCCTTGCGGGTGCGTCCGGCCAGGTAGCGATCGAGCCCGTCGAACCCCGCGAGCGTCGCGACGGCGGCTGCGTGCTCGGGCAGTCGCGCTAGCTCGAGCTCGCGTTGGGCGATGAACCGTTCAGTCAGCGGGCGGTAGCTGTAGAACGGGGTCTGGGTACGCCCACGCTGGGATCCCAGCTCCAATTCGACCTCGGCCCCGGCCGCGACGTCGGCGTGCAGCAGGTGGGCGGCCGCCTGGGCGTACTCGCCGAGGGCGGTCTCCAATTGGGGGGACAATCCGCTGGAGCGCATGGTCGGGACAGTTCGCCCTCGCGCCGAGCGCTCCTGCTCGGCGCACCCTTGGTTGCAGTGTGTCGTTCATGCGATACGGCCACGCCCGTGCGAGGATTCGCACGTCGACGCGGTCTGCGCACTCGTGAGGGGACGCCGTGCCTACGCCACGGCCGCGGCAACGCCGGCGAGGAGCTCGGCCGCTTGGGTCGCGTCGCGTTCGGCACACTCCGCGCCGAGCCAGCGTTCGCCGTAGGAGCGCATGTCGTCGATGATCGGCAGCAGCGCCCGACCCTTCTCGGTCAGCGCGTACTCGACGCGCGGGGGCACCTCGCCGAAGGTGTGGCGCTCGACGATCCCCTCCTCCTCCAGCGCGCGCAGACGCAGCGAGAGCGTGCGCGGGCTGATGCCGTTCAGCGAGCGCTCTAGCTCGCAGAAGCGCGAGCGACCCTCGGACAGGTCGCGAACGAGCAAAAGCGTCCACTTGCCGCACACCACCTCGGCTGTGCGGCACACAGGACATGTCTCATCAACGGCCATGCCCTGTACTTTACCAACTGAAGTTTTGCGCTCCTACGCGACCGTGAGCTTCGGTGGAGCGTCGGGCTCGCGGCGGGCGTGCGCCTCCTGTACGTCCTCCATCGTCGTGCCGCGTTTGCCGTCGGCCTGCATCAGCAGCTTGAAGTCGCTCGGGCTCGACGCGACCTTCATCGCGTCGTCGAAGGTGACGAGCCCCGCCTTGACGTGTCCGAACAGGGCCTGGTCGAAGGTCTGCATGCCGTAGTAGCCACCCGTGGAGATGACCTCCGTGAGCTTCCCCGTCTGGGAGGGATCGACGATCATGTCACGCACCCTGCCGGTCATCCGCAGGATCTCGCACGCCGCCACGCGCCCACCGTTTGCGCCCGGGACCAGACGCTGGGAGATGACGCCCTTGATCGTGCCGGCGATCATGCTGCGCGCCTGGCCGTGCTGGTGGGGCGGGAAGAAGTCGAGCATGCGGTTGATCGACTCGGCCGCGTCGACCGTGTGGATCGTCGAGAGCACGAGGTGCCCGGTCTCGGCGGCCGAGAGGGCCGCCTGCACGGTCTCCTCGTCGCGCATCTCGCCGACCAGGATCACATCCGGGTCCTGGCGCAGGACGCGCCGCAGCGCGCGCTTGAACGAGGCCGTGTCCATGCCGACCTCACGCTGGTTGATCACCGAGCGCTTGTCTTCGTGTACGAACTCGATCGGGTCCTCGATCGTCACGATGTGCTTGCTCGTCGTGACGTTCATATGATCGATCATCGCCGCCAGCGTCGTGCTCTTGCCGGAGCCCGTGGTCCCTGTGAGCAGCACGATCCCGCGCTCTTCCTCGGCCAGTTCCCTGACCACGGTCGGCAGCGCGAGCTCTTCGATCGTGTTGATCTTGTGCGGGATCGCCCTGATCGCCATCGAGATGACACCGCGCTGCTGGAACGCGTTCAGGCGGTAGCGGGCGAGATCGGGGATTTCGAAGGAGAAGTCGACCTCGTGCTCGTCGGCAAATTCCTTGAGCTTGGCCTCGTCGCTCAGCAGCACCTCGAGCGCATGCTCGGTGTCTGCGGCGCTCAGCACCGATGCGTCTTGCTCCGCGGAGAGCTCGCCGTCGATCCTGAACAGCGGCGGGCTGTCCACCTTCAGGTGCAGATCTGAGCCCTTTTTGGCAATCAGCTCGCGCAGGGCTGCTTCGACATCGAACATACCCCCGAATCGGCATTCCCGCCGCGGGGCTTGAGCGCCGATGATCGAGCAGTCCGGCGAACGGACCCATCCCGCCCCCTGACGAGCGCATCGGGGCGACTGACAAGGACGCAGGGAGCGTGGCGTACTACGTACGCGAGCGACTGAGGACGCAGTCAGGCGCGTCGAGGCGCCGTCAGGCGACGTCGCGGAGCTTCTGTGCCTCGGCTAGCGACTGGAGCTTCTTCAGCGACTGGTTCTCGATCTGGCGGATGCGCTCGCGGGTGACGTTGAACGTACGCCCTACCTCATCGAGCGTGCGCGGGTGCTCGCCGCCGAGGCCGTAGCGCAGCTCGAGCACGCGCCGTTCGCGGTAGGAGAGATTCTCCAAGGCCTCGCGCAGAGCCTCCTTGGTGAGGATCTCGGCGGCGCGCTCGTATGGGGACTCGGCGCGCTCGTCGGCGATGAACTGGCCGAACTCCGACTCCTCCTCGTCGCCGACGGGCTTCTCCAGCGAGACGGGCGCCTGCGCGGAGCGCTTGATCGAGTCGACCTCCTCGGGGTCGATGCCGGTCACCTCGGCGATCTCGTCCGCGGTGGGCTCGCGCCCGAGCTCGGTCACGAGCTTGCGCTCGGCGCGCCCGATCTTGTTGAGCTTCTCGACCACGTGCACGGGGATGCGGATCGTCCGCGCCTTGTCCGCCAGCGCGCGCGCGATCGCCTGGCGGATCCACCAGGTGGCGTAGGTGGAGAACTTGAAGCCCTTGCGGTAGTCGAACTTC
Source organism: Solirubrobacteraceae bacterium (assembly GCA_049584155.1). Lineage (GTDB taxonomy): Bacteria > Actinomycetota > Thermoleophilia > Solirubrobacterales > Solirubrobacteraceae > Palsa-744. The sequence goes on along the minus strand of JBAUXH010000068.1, from coordinate 2,608 downwards.
TCCGCCGCGCGCACGAGGCCGAGGGTGCCCTCCTGGATCAGATCGAGGAACGGCAGCCCCTGGTTGCGGTAGTTCTTGGCGATCGAGACGACCAGGCGCAGGTTGGACTCGACCATCTTCTGCTTGGCGTCGAGGTCGCCGCGCTCGATGCGCTTGGCGAGATCGACCTCCTCCTGGGCGGTCAGCAGGCGCACCTTGCCGATGTCCTTCAGGAACAGCTGCAGCGAGTCGGTCGTCATGTCCGGCTTGAGGTCGAGCGCCGTTTTGGCTTTGCTGCGCCGACCGCGCTTGTCGGGGGCGCGCTCGACCGCCTGTGCCGCCGCGGTCGCCGGGTCGATGTCCTCGACGAGCTCGATCTCGGATTTCTCCAGAAACCCGTGCAGCTCCTCGACGTCGGACTCGTCCAGGTCGAGCTCCGAGGTGGCCGTCGATATCTCCGCGAACGTGAGCACGCCCACCTGCTGGCCTTTGGCCAGCAGACCCTTCACCTCGTCGAGCTCTTGCAATTCGACTACTGACATACCTGTTTCCGCTCGTTTCAGTTTTCTAAGTGATCGATCCTCCGGATCACCCGGAGGTCCTGCTGACTGCCGGCCGCGCGCGAACGCCCGCCGGACAACTACCGCCACGCGCTGGCGACGTTACGCACACCGCGACGACGATCCCGATCTTCAATCCATATCTCAACTGCTTCCGGCGCCTATGCTAACGCGCATGAGCGACTCTCCCAGCGGTGATCTCCACGAGACCGCCTCCACCGACGGTCCCGGCATCCTCGCCGGCCTGCCCCGCACCCGCCCGCAGCGCACCAGCGCGCGACGAGTAGCCTCGCGCACGGCCACATCGAGCGCGGCAGGCACGGCCTCGCCACGACAGGCGAGCGCGACCTCTTCGCGACCGATCAGCAAGCGCGCACCGGCGAGCAAGCGCACGACAGGCAAGCGCACGACAGGCAAGCGGCGCACGACGGCGAAGACCAGCGCGCCGACTAAGAGCATCGCAGCGGTCGAGGAGCGGGCACCCAGGCAGGGATTCGAGGCCGAGGCCGACTCGCTGGGAGCGGTCCAGCCGCCCGGCTCCACAGAGCTCATCTCCTCCGCCGCCGAGCTGGCCGGCGAGTTGGCCAAGGCTGGGGTCAGCACCGGCGCGCGCGTGCTCAGGGACTTCCTCTCGCGCCTGCCTGGCTGAGCCCACGGGTCCGCATACCGGCGCCGGATCGGCGTCCTCAGTCGTTCATGTACCGAGTACACCACGCTCCCTGCGTCCTTGCCCGGCTTGGCCTGCGGACCCGTGAAAGCACGCCGCGCGCAGCCTGCACTTTGCGCGATTTGCCTCACGGTGTGGTTGTCATAACTCCGCTCAACGCGGTCCGTCGGTGGGGGCGATCTGTATACTTGCGCCACGCCGAGCTTCCACGATTCAGGTCGCGGAAGGCGGGGGACCCAATGCGGATCATCACGATTCGCTGGGGCGAATCGGCCCATCGAGGGCCGTAGCGCCGTCGTCGTAGACCGCGCGAGCCCGTCAGCTCACCCCGTAGGCGCCGACGATCATGCGCATTTTTCGCACCGCCACGACGATTCTGTTCGCCCTGCTCGCCGCCATGGCCTGCGGCACGAGCGCGCTCGCTGCTAGTGCCGGTGCAACCGGTGCGACAGGCGGCGCGAGTCCGGCGCCCGCCAAGACGAAGGTCCACAAGAGCGGCATCGCCACCTGGTTTGGTCCCGGTTTCTACGGCCAGCAGACCGCGTGCGGCCAGCTGCTCACCCCGGCGGTCGTCGGCGTCGCCAACCGCACGCTGCCGTGCGGCACGCTCGTGAAGGTCACCTATAAGAGCCACGTGCTGGTCGTGCCGGTGCTCGACCGGGGCCCTTACGCCAATCACGCCGACTGGGACCTGACGGCCGGCGCAGCGCAAGCGCTCGACATCACCGAGACGGTCCGCGTCGGCACCCGTGTCGTCGGCGCCGCGCCCAACACCCCGCTGCTCGGCGCCCCGCCGGTCACGCCCGCAGAAGTCGCCACCGGCGGCGCGCAGGCCGCGGGCTGAGCCGGCTAGGACCTACTCTCGCAAGCTCCTCCTTTTGCAGGAGGTTCTAAGCGACCGGCTTGCCGGAGGCCCGCGCCGCATACAGCGCGATCTCCGCGTGCGCGGCTAGCGCCGTCGCCCGACTGCTGTCGGCGGGGCAGGCGGCGACGCCGACCGCAACCTCCAGCGGGGCACCGCCATGCTTGGCGGTGTTACGCACCGCGCTCGCCAACCGCTCGATCAGCGTGCGGGCGCTGCTCGAGTCCGTCTCGGGGGCCAGCAGCCAATAGCGGCCGGGGCTCTCACGTGTGAGTGAGTCGGCCGGACGCAGCTCTTTAGACAGCGCTGCCTCGACCAGGCCGATCAGACGCGACAGCTCCCCGGGCAGCTCGGCGTGACGCAGACGCTCGACGTCGATCAGCTCAACGAGCAGCACCGCGAACGGGACCCGATCGCGCTCGTAGCGCTCCAACCTACGCTCGATCGCGCCGATCCACGGGCTGGGCTCATCGACGCCATGCGCCCACTCAGGGCGCATATCCTCTTGGCGTTCGTCTCTGATTTCGATCTCTTGTACCG
>JBAUXH010000067.1:0-2278 GCA_049584155.1 Solirubrobacteraceae bacterium | reverse complement strand
CACGCCCAGCGCGTGCGCCGCGCCGCCGAGGATGCGCTCGTCGGCCGCGGACTGCACGAGATCGTCGGCTGGAGCTTCGCCGAGCCCGCGCTGCTGGACCGACTGCTGCTGGGGCCCGACCATGCCCTGCGCAGCGTGGTGCGGATCGAAAATCCGCTCTCGGAGGATCAGTCGATCATGCGCCCGACGCTGCTTGGCTCGCTGCTCGACACGGCGCGCCACAACGTCTCGCGCAACGGCCCCGACCTCGCCATCTTCGAGTCCGGCGCCGTCTACCGCGCCGTCGGGGAGAGGTCGGGCGGCGATCGCCCGGCCGACGAACACCACGCGCTCGGCGTGCTGCTGAGCGGCGAGCTGGAGCCTCCTTCGTGGCGTGGGCGCGGCGGTGAGGCCGACTTCTTCTCCGCCAAGGCGCTGCTCGGCTCGCTGCTCGACCGCTTCCACGTCCACTGGTCGGTGCGCGAGGCCACGCACTGGCCGTTCCTACATCCCGGTCGCAGCGCCGAAGTGCTCGCACGCTCCGCCTCTGGTGAACCGCTGCGGCTTGGCTTCCTCGGCGAGGTGCACCCCCGCGTGGCCGAGAGCTGGGATCTGGGGCGTACCGCGACGTTCGCGATCGACCTCGGCATCCTCGCCACCGTCGCGCCCGAGGTCGTCTCCTTCACCGCCTTCGGGTCATTCCCGGCGCTGCGCCAGGATCTCGCGGTCACGCTGCCCGTCGAGGTGTCCGCGCGCGAGCTGTTGCACCTCGTGCGCAGGGCCGCAGGAGAGGTGCTCGACACGGCCGAGATCTTCGACGTCTACACCGGCGCTCAGGTGGGGGAGGGACGGCGCTCGCTTGCCCTGACCATGTCCTTCCGCGCGCTTGAGCGCACATTGACCGACGAGGACGTCGCGCCCGTGCGCGAGCGGATCATCACCGCGCTCGCCGAGCTGGGGGGTGAGCTACGTGGCTGACGCGAGCGATCTCCCGCAGACCTTCGCCGAGGACTCGCCGCGGGTGCTCGTCGCCGGCGCCACCGGCTTTGCGGGTGCGCTCGCGGCGCACCTGCTCTGGCGCCATCCCCGCTTCGAGCTCGTCGGCGTGACCGGGCGCTCGGAGGTCGGCCGGCGCCTGGACGAGCTGTATCCCCGCTATCGCGTGCCGCTGCAGATCGAACAGCTGGACCTCGATGTGCTCGCGATCGAGCGGAATACCGGCCGGGCTCTGGATGCGGCCGTCGTCGCCTATCCCCACGCGGCAGCCGCGCCCACCGTGGGCGCGCTGCGCGAACTCGGCGCGCGCGTCATCGATCTCAGCGCCGACTTTCGACTTGCCTCGATCGAGACGTACGAACAGTGGTACGGCCCACATCCGCGCCCGGACCTGCTCGACCAAGCGGCCTACGGGCTGACCGAGCTGCACCGCGCACAGATCGCCGACGCGGCGATCGTCGCCAACCCCGGCTGCTATCCGACCGCGGCCGTGCTCGGGCTCGCCCCGCTCGCGCGCGCCGGCGTGATCGCCGACGTCGTGATCGACGCCAAGCAGGGAATCTCCGGCGCCGGACGCACGTTCGACGAGACCACCCACCTGTCGATGGCCGGCGAGAACATCCTCCCCTACAAGGTCGCTGCTCACCGGCACACGCCTGAGATCGAGGAGCAATTGGGACTGCTCGGCGCGGGCATGCCCGTTCAGTTCCAAGCGCATCTCGTCCCGCTCGATCAAGGGGAGCTGGCGAGTTGCTACGTAACCACCACCCGCACCGTGGCGCCGGCCGAGCTGGCCGAGCTTTACGCCGACGCCTACGCCCGCGAGCCGTTCGTCGAGGTCGTCACCGAGCCCCCCGGCACGCGCGACGTGCAGGAGACGAACTTCTGCCGCGTGTTCGCCGTCGCCGACGGGCACACCGGCAAGGTGGTCGTGCTCTCGGCGATCGACAATCTCTGGAAGGGCACCTCCTCGCAGGCCGTCCAGAACCTCAACCTGATGTTTGCTCTCCCCGAGACGGAGGGGTTGCTGTGAGCGCCGGCAACGACATCTTCGGTGATCGCTCCTCCGCCGGCGCGCCGCAGCCGTTCTTTCATTCGCGCTGGGTGCCCGTGCCCGAGCACGTGCGCGATCTCGGGCCAGCCGCGGGCCTGCCCGCCGGCTTTCGCGCCGCCGGGGTCGCGTGCGGGATCAAGCCCTCCGGCAACCCCGACCTCGGCCTGCTCGTGTGTGATTCGGAGACCCTCGTCAGCGCGGCGCGCTTTACCGCCACCGCCACGCCCGCCGCGCCCGTGCTGCTCAGCC
>JBAUXH010000066.1:0-3790 GCA_049584155.1 Solirubrobacteraceae bacterium | reverse complement strand
CTCTACGCAGGCGCGGGTGTCGAGATCGGGCAGCAGACGCAGGTCACCGATCGAGCCGAACGGGTTCGGCTCGGCGAGCGGGCCGAGCGGCGTGAGCGCGTGATTGGCCGGCACCCAGCCGACCCCGGCGGCGAGGTGCGCGTCCAGGTCGGAGGCGGGCAGCGAGCGCCCGCGCACGATCGCGCCGAGATCGCAGCACACGAGCGCGACTAGGTCGGTGGCGCTCACCGGCTCACCGAAGGATCTTTCGTCTCATCACGCTGATGCGGCCTCGGAGGTGGTCACCGTGCCGTTGTCCCAGATGCCCTCGATCAGCCCAAGCGCACCCGCACCGGAGCGCACCGCCGATGCGTCCTCGATATCGACGACCACGAGCACGCCACCGGCCGGCATGTCGCGCCGGTCGATCGCAGTGGCGAGCCGCTCGCGCGGCTGCAGGTGCACGCCGCTCACGCCGAGCGAGGGGTAGGTGTCGGCCACGCCATACAGACTCCCACCGGGACCGCTCACACGGCCGAACACGCAGACGAAGTGACCGACGTCCCAATCGGGCGGCGGTCCCTGGGAAGCGCCGTCGAGCAGAGAGGCCAACAGCTCGTCGGCGCGGGGGTGCGAACCCCACAGGTGGCGGGTGGCGAGGTTCGCGAGCAGCGTGACCGGACGCTCGAGCGCGGCGGTGAGCTCGAATAGGCCGTCGAGCGTCTCCGGCGTCCAGGGGCCGCTGAACGGGATCACGGTGAGCCGCCCAGCGGAGAGCTTCTGCACCGCGGCCGCGAGTCCGGCGGCGGTGGTGCCGGACACGGAGGAGTCCTCGACGAACGGCAGCTCCAGCCGGTAGTCGCGCCGACCGGGTTCATCGAAGGGCAGGATCGCGGGATCGGTGTGCATGCCCACCACGCTGCCAGCGGCGAGCGCGACGGCGTCCTGGTCGATCGGCTCGGCCATCGCGCTCAGCCCGGCGGCGCGCAGGGCGAGCACGCCGCAGAACGCGCCGCACAGGTCGTCGCGCTGGGGTAGTTCGCGCGCGTGCGCCGCCAGCAGCTCGCGCGCGCCCGGGAGCAACGTCAGACGCAGGTCGAGGTCAAGAGACGCTTCGCTTGACATGTGGCCAATATACGGGCGATGGACAGTGCGATCGACGAGCTGCTAGCGAACAACCGCGACTTCGCCGCACGCGCACCGACGGCGCGACTCGACGCCCAGCCCAGCCGGCGCGTGGCGATCGTGGCGTGCATGGACGCGCGCCTGGACGTGCACGCGGCGCTCGGCCTGCGTGAAGGCGAGGCACACGTGCTGCGCAACGCGGGCGGCACGATCACCGACGACATGCTCCGCTCGTTGGTCGTCTCCCAGCGGCGGCTGGACACGCGCGAGGTGATGCTGTTGCACCACACGCGCTGCGGCATGCAGACGCTCGACGAGGACAAGCTGCGCGTCGAGCTGACGCAGGCGACCGGCGGTGCATCGCCGGCTTGGGAGATCGGCGCGTTCGCCGATCTCGAGCAGGACGTGCGCGAGTCGCTCCTGCGTGTGCGCGACTGCCCGTTCCTACCTCATCGCGACCGCGTGCGCGGCTTCGTGTACGACGTGGACACGCGCCTGTTGCGTGAGGTGCGTGTCACACACGACGCCGCGTAAGCCCCCGTCTGAGCGCGGTCGAGCGCGTCGGCGAGGGCCTGGCCTTGGGGAAGCGCCAGGGCGAGCGAGCGCTCTCGGCGCAGGCGCTCTCGACGAGCTCGATGTCGCGCCCGGTCCGATCGGACATAATCCCGCCGTGCGCGCCGTCCAGATCGTCGACCTCACCGGCCCCGACTCCGCGCTGGCGGTGGGCGATGTCCCGGAGCCGGCCTCGCCGCCGCAGAGCATGCTCACCCCCGGCGCGGGTGTGCTGGTCGAGGTTCATGCGGCTGGCGTCTCGTTTCCCGAGGTGCTGCAGACCCGTGGCGAGTATCAGATCAAACCGCCGGTTCCGTTCGTGCCGGGCAGCGAGATCGCGGGCATCGTGCGCGAGGCGCCTGCGGATGCGGCGGTCAAGGTGGGCGATCGCGTGGCGGCCTTCTGTGCACTCGGGGGGTTCGCCGAGTTGGCGGTCGCGCCCGAGTTCCTGACGTTCCCGCTCTCCGGCCGACTCGACTACGGGCAGGGCGCGGGGCTGATCCTCAACTACCACACGGCCTACTTCGCGCTCGTGCTGCGCGGGCGTATGGTCGCGGGCGAGACCGTGCTCGTGCACGGTGCCGCGGGGGGCGTCGGCACGGCCGCGCTGCAGGTCGCCCGCGGTCTGGGCGCGCACACGATCGCGGTTGTCTCCAGCGATGAGAAGCAGCGTATCGCCGAGCAGGCGGGCGCCGAGACGGTGCTGCGCTCCGATGGTCCCTGGAAGGACGAGGCCAAGGAGGTCTCCGGCGGTGGCGTCGACCTCGTGCTCGATCCCGTCGGGGGCGATCGTTTCACCGACAGTCTGCGCTCGCTAGGCGAGGGCGGCCGGGTGGTCGTGGTCGGCTTCACCGGCGGCTCGATCCCCGAGGTCAGGGTTAACCGGCTGCTGTTGGGAAACACCGAGGTGATCGGCGCCGGCTGGGGCGCCTACGCGATGACCCGCCCGGAGCTCTGCCGCGAGATCGGCCGGGCGCTGGATCCCCTGATCGAGGCGGGGCATGTCGCGCCGATCGTCGGTTCGCGCTTTCCACTGGATCGTGCCGCCGAGGCGCTGCGCGAGATCGACGAGCGCCGCGCCACCGGCAAGGTCGTCCTCGACGTGCGCCCGGGCTGACCGGGGCCGGAGCGCTGAGCCGCGATGGACTTCGCCCACTCTCCGCGCACGATCGAGCTGCTCGAGCGCCTGGGCGCGTTTCAGGAGCGCGAGGTCTCCCCGCGCGAGGAGCCCTATCTGCGTGACCAAATCCGGGTGACACGCGCCTCTGGCGCGAATCCCCGTTTTGGCCAGCTGGCGCGCGAGGACCCGTGGGCATCGGTTCCGCCGGCGATCGAGGAGCTCAAGGCGATGGCTCGCGAGGAGGGGTTGTGGAACCTGTTCCTGCCGCCCGGTGCGACCCTCGCGGGCGAGCCGATCGGAGCGGGGCTGACGAACGTGGAGTATGCGCCGCTGGCCGAGCGTATGGGTGGCTCGCTGATCTCAAGCGAGGTATGCAACTGCAACGCCCCGGACACCGGCAACATGGAGGTGCTGTTGCATTTTGGTTCTGAGGAGCAGTGCGCACGCTGGCTCGTGCCGCTGCTCGACGGGAGGATCCGCTCGGCCTTCTGCATGACCGAGCCCGACGTCGCCTCCTCGGATGCGACCAACATGCAGGCCACCGCGGTGCTCGAGGGCGAGGAGGTCGTGCTCAACGGTCGCAAGTGGTGGAGCACCGGCATCGGGCACCCCGCGTGCGAGGTGCTGATCTTCATGGGTCTCACCGACCCCGAGGCCGACCGCTACCACCAGCACTCGATGGTGCTCGTGCCGTTGCCCACCCCCGGCGTGAAGGTCGAGCGGATGCTCTCCACGATGGGCTTCCAGGACGCGCCCGGCGGCCACGGCGAAGTCTCGTTCACCGACGTGCGCCTGCCCGCGAGCGCGATCATCGGCGGTCCCGGACAGGCGTTCGCGATCGCCCAGGCGCGTTTGGGCCCGGGGCGCATCCACCACTGCATGCGCCTGATCGGCCTGGCCGAGCTGACGCTGCGCTTGGCGTGCGTGCGCGCCGGCGAGCGCGTGGCGTTCGGCAAGCCTCTGGCCAACCTCGGCGGCAATCGCGAGCGCATCGCCGACGCGCGCATCGCGATC
>JBAUXH010000065.1:0-2717 GCA_049584155.1 Solirubrobacteraceae bacterium | reverse complement strand
CGGATGAAAAGTCAAGGGCAGCGAGTGCTTTTCTTTTGCGGGTATGGGTGCGCGGCGGTTGCTCGGTGCCCGTCTCGGGGTGCGTGGTGGCCGTGATCGGGGGTCCTTGAAGGACACAGCGATTGCTGTGCCCCTGTTGGGGCCTGCATATAGTCTGTGCGGCTGTTTTGCTGTGCCGCCGGGCGTGTCGTGACGCAGTAGTGAGCATCGGCGCCGGGGGGTCGCGCCTGGCGGTTCGTGGTGGAATGATTCTGTGGTAGTGCGGGTGACTGACGTAGCGAAGCGCAGGCGTCAGGGGCTTGTGGCCTGCCGCGCGGCTTTGCCCTTCGAGGGCCTATTAGAAGATGCGCGCCCCGGTGTCGCACCCGCACCACCCTTCGGTGCCGCCGCGCGCCAGTCAGCGACCAGCCGGCGGTAGGCGAGCTCGGCCTGGGTTTGCAGCTCGCGCTCCGCCGCGCGCTGAGCGGCTGTCGGGGTGACGGTCGGCCCGTCGTGGCGGCGTGGGCGGCGTGACGCGCCGGCGGTCAGTTCCAGTCGCCGTGTCTTCTGCCGGGTCAGCGATGGGCGCGCGAACGCGTAGTCCTGATCCTTCGTGAGGAGATGCCAGCACAGCACGACGAGCTTGCGCGCGACCGCGACCGCCGCGATCTGCGCGCCACGACGCGCACGAACACGCTCACCGAACGCCTTCAGCGGGCCGGGGCTTCGGATCGAGATCCACGCCGCCTCGACCAACACCGAACGGGCCTGCGCATCGCCGCGCTTTGAGATGTGCCCATAACGCGCCGGCTCCGAGCCGGACTGACGAACCTTCGGGTCCAAGCCCAAGTACGCGACGAGCTGGCCGGGGCTCTGAAAGCGAGAGATGTCCCCGATCGCCGCGATCACGGCTGCGGCTGTGCCGACATCGACACCGGGGATCGTCAATAGCCGCTGAAACCCTGGAGCCACGAGGGCCTGCTGGGCGATCCGCTGGTCCAGGCTGGTGATCTCCCCGCCGAGGAAATCGATGTGCCGCAGACAACTCTTGACGGTCTCGGCCTCCTCCTCGGGCAACTCCTGCTCGAGTAGCCACACACGCCCCTTCTTCCCGAACAGATCACTCACCGGCGGGCGGCCGATCAGACACCTCGCGAGAACGGCGTGCACCTCGTTCTTCACCCTGGTGCGTGCCCGCACGAGCCCCGCGCGGCGGGCGACCCGCCGGCGCAACGAGCTCGTCGCCTCGTCCGGTACCCACACCGCTTTGAGCATCCCCGCCGAGAGCAGCTTGGCGAGCATCGCCGCGTCAAACCGGTCGGACTTCACACGCGCGTGGGAGATCGCTCGCGTCTCCGCCGCATTGCACACGACGACCTGGCCGACACCGTTCTCTTCGAGGAGTCGGGCGATCATCATCGCGCCGCAGCTGGCCTCCAACACCACCTGATCGCTGCTGTTCAGATCGGCCGCGAACTCGCGGATCGCCTCCGGGGTACTCGCGATCCGGCCGACCCTTGAAACCTCACCGCCCTCGGCGAGGGCGACCTCGCAGAAATCGAGGTGAACATCCAAACCAAAAAACCGCACGAGACACCATCCTCTCTCAACGAAATCGCTCTATGAGATGGAAGGCACCGCGGGCAGCGACAACTACGGATACGGGCTCTCAGCCCAACCGGGCGAGTCGCAGGGGCGGCCATCTAGTCATTGACGGGCTCACAGCCCAAATGCACAACGGCCTACCCACAAGCGTCCTTCCCACAAAGCCCCTGTCCCGGTCAAACGACCATAAGATCGCCACCGGACAGCAGGCCCAAACCGCATTTCATACCCGTAGTCTGTGCAAGATTTTGGGTGCGCAGTGGGGCGGGCTCCGCGACTCTGCGTGCGAGCCCGTGGTCGCTGCTCAGGAAGTGATCCAGCGGTTCTGTTTAGAGTTCCAGCGGCCGGCCGCGGTGCCGGCGAGGATCGGGTCAAGGAAGGTCGCGGCCTCTGCGTGCGCTGTGCTGAGGTCGGTTGGTAGCCCGACGTCGGCGGCGGCGCGAGCGTATGGGTTTGCCCACGAGGTGGGTGGAGGCGGGAGCGCGGTTGGGAGTGGCTGGCGCTCGCGGCGGCTGAATGTCGTGTCGAGGCTCGGGCGTAGTCGGTCGGCGTGTGGGGCGGCGAGGTCGGCGATCAGGAGGATGTCGATGAGGTCCTTGATCCGGGTGCTGTGCTGTTCTTGTTGGCCGTAGGTTGCGGTGTATGCGTGGACCTTCTCGGCGATGTGCTGCTCCAGGGCGATCACGGGCATCTCGATCGGCTGTATGTCGGCGAAGTCCAGGAGGCTCGGGATTGGCAGTCGTTCGGATGGGGCGGTTGGCCGCTCGTTGAGGGCGACGTCTACGGGGAACTGCTCGAAGCGTCGTCCGGCGACTTCGGCGGTCACGCTGTAGCGGACGGCTCGGAATGCTTCTACTTGGTCGAGTGCGGCGGTGCGCGCTACATCGAAGTTGAAGTGGTCGTGGAGGTCGATCGCCTGTGCGGCGATGAGTCTCGTGGTCGCGGTCTGCTCATCGTCGGCTCCTGCGAGGTCGATGTCCTTGGTTGCTCGTGTCCGCACGCCGAGTCGCAGCTCAAGTGCGAATGCTCCCTTGAGCACCCAGCTTCCTGGCTCCGCGATGGCGAGCCTGGCGAGAAAGCGCTCGAAGGCGACGCGCTTGCGTAGCCGCATGACGGGCAGGCCGGTCGTGGTC
>JBAUXH010000064.1:0-1782 GCA_049584155.1 Solirubrobacteraceae bacterium | reverse complement strand
ACAGGTGAACAAATTCAGTTAGTTGGAGGATGCTACGGGAATAGGGGCAAAAGCTCGGGCACTGGCGCGTTTTTCTCTTGCGCCGATTCGTCGCCGTGGACTCTCTACATCATGTGCTGCCGCCACGCGCCTTTTCCGCGCTAAGCCGTCCAGAGCTTGAGGCTCTGTTGGTCGAACTGTTTACCGAGGTCGCCACCCTGAAGCAGACGGTCGCCGAACAACGCGAAGAGATTGCTCGTTTGAAAGGTCTGAAGGGTCGTCCAAACATTAAACCGAGCGGCATGGACAAGGGTAGCACGCCAGTAACACCCACCCAAAACGAGAAGCGACCCGGCCGGGGTAAGGTCACACCCCGGGTCAGTGTTGAAGAGACGGTGATCAATGCCGAGATCCCGCCCGGCTGCCGCTTCAAGGGGCATCAATCCTTTCTGGTACAGGACCTCGTGATTTCGGTGCGCGCCACCCGTTACCAGCGCGAGCGCTGGGTTACGCCCGACGGTCGGACGATCCTGGCTCCATTGCCCGAGGGGATCGACGGTCATTTCGGCCCGGACCTGCGTCGCTTCGTGCTGATGCAGTACCACCAGGGGCAGTCGACGATGCCCAGGCTGCTGGCCTTGTTACGCTCGATGGGGATTGCGATTTCGAAGCGACAGTTGGTTCGGCTGTTGAACGAGAACCACCAGGGGTTCATCGCCGAAGCGCAGAATGTTCTGCGCGCGGGGCTGGCAACATCGCCCTGGGTCAGCGCAGACGACACCGGTGCGCGTCATGCCGGCAAGAACGGGTTTTGCACGCAGATCGGCAATGAGTGGTTCACATGGTTCCGCACGCGGTCGTCGAAAAGCCGGCTGAACTTCCTGGATCTGCTGCGAGCCGGATACACCGACTACGTGCTCAACGATGCGGCTTACGACTACATGCGAAACCAAGGCCTGCCAGCGGCTACGATCGCCCGTCTGAAGGCCGGACCGGAGACGCGGTTCAGCGACCAGACGGCCTGGCAGGCGCATCTCGACCGGTTGGGCTTCAACGCGTTGAAGGTCACCCCCGAGCCGGTCAGGGTCGCCACCGAGGGTGCTTTGTGGGGCAGCGTTCAGGCACACGAATTTCTGTGCGACGCCGTCGTGTTGAGTGACGATGCCGGGCAGTTCAACATCGGCCAACATGCGCTGTGTTGGGTCCACGCGGAACGGCTGGTGCATAAACTGGAAGCGTTCACCGACCAGCATCGCGCCGCCCAGACGCGGGTTCGTAGTCTCATCTGGGACTTCTACGCGGACCTCAAGGCCTATCAATTGAAACCAGGCAAACGCCGGGCCTCGGCGTTGCGCACACGCTTCGACCGCATATTCCTTCGCCGCACTGGCTTCGCCACGCTGGATCGCCTGCTGGCACGACTACATGCCAATAAGGCCGAGCTGCTGATGGTTCTGGACCGGCCCGAAATCCCGCTCCACACCAACGGTTCGGAAAATGACATTCGCTGTCAGGTCACACGGCGCAAGGTCAGCGCGGGAACACGGAGCGACATCGGGCGGGACTGCCGCGACGCTTTCCTCAGTCTCGCGAAGACGTGTGACAAACTGGGCATCGCGATCTGGGATTATCTGGGCAGCAGGTTCAAAGTCGTGGGGCACCTGATCATTGCACCGCTCGACCATTACGTCAGAGCACGCCTACGCCCCGGTTGATGGGCGCAAACCCCAACATTTTGTTGCCTGGCTTCTGGCGTTCGGGAGCACACGGCATCCCCGTGCCCGTGGTTTGGCCCCTATTGCC
>JBAUXH010000063.1:0-1674 GCA_049584155.1 Solirubrobacteraceae bacterium | reverse complement strand
ACCAAGGGCCACAAGCTGTCGCGTCCGATGAAGGTGACGGTCGCGTGCGGCAACGGCACCGCCGGGCTGTTCGCGTCGGAAGCGCTGCGCCGCATCGGCGCGGAGGTGACGGAGTCGGAATGCAATCCCGACTACAACTTCCCGAACTACAATCCCAACACCGAAGACCTCCACATGCTAGACGCCATGGCGAAAGCCCTGAAGGCGAACGGCTCGGAGATCGCGCTCGGCTTCGATGCCGACGGCGACCGCTGCGGCGTGGTGGACGACAAGGGCGAGGAAATCTTCGCTGACAAGATCGGCGTTCTCCTCGCGCGCGACATGTCGACCACGCGGCCCGGCGCGAAATTCGTCGCCGACGTGAAGTCGACTGGCATTTTCGCGATCGATCCGATCCTGAAAAAGAACGGCGCCACCACCGACTACTGGATCACCGGCCATTCCTACATGAAGCGCCGCTGCAAGGAGATCGGCGCGCTGTGCGGGTTCGAGAAGAGCGGCCATTACTATCTGTGCGATCCGCTGGGCCGCGGCTATGACGACGGCATCGTTGCCGGGATCGCGGTGCTCGAGATGCTCGACCGCGCCGGGCCCAACGCCAGGATGTCCGATCTCGTCGCGAGCCTGCCCAAGACCTGGGGTTCGCCGACCATGGCGCCGTTCTGTCCCGACGACAAGAAATACGCGGTCGTCGACGCAATGGTGAAGGAATACCAGGACGCGCAGAAGAACGGCGAGCAGATCCTGGGCCAGAAGATCGCCAAGCTCGTCACCGTCAACGGCGTGCGCGTGACCTTGGAGGACGGCACCTGGGGCCTGGTGCGCGCGTCGTCGAACAAGCCGTCGCTGGTGGTGGTGGTGGAGAGCCCAGTATCGGACGCGCATATGCGCGCGATGTTCAAGGACCTCGACGGCCGGCTGTCGAAGCACCCGGAAGTGGGCGCGTACGACCAGAAGATTTGAATGGACGCATGTCTATCACTATGGCAGCTTCAACAGAGGGTATGCCGCTTGGGGGCGAATGATGATATCCGGCCGTGTACTCACATTGCCGATTGCAGGGTTCTTTGCTGCGCTGTCGCTGTCCGGTCTCTCGAACGCGCAGCCTGTCGGCAGCGCGGGCAGTCCCACCACTGTGCAGAAGGGCGACAATTCCGATAAAACGAATAACGCCGGTGCCGCAACGGTGCCGGGCGATTCGACGTTGAGCTACGATCCCAAAGTAGTTCTCGAATACTGCAGGCAGCACCCCGGCGCCCAGGAGTGCGCCACGAGCAAGATCGACGACGGGCATTGGCAGGACAACAACAAATTTTGCACGATGAATCCTGCTGTGTGCAATTCCACATATCATGACCTTTCGGGTGACGTCCGGATTTGCCTGAAGCATCCAACCTGGCCGAATTGCCAGCAACTGTGAAAGCGTCGCGATGGTCACCGAAGCCGTCACGAAAATATATGCGCCATGGGTCGCGCTGCTCGCCCTGATGAGCTCGTTGATCGTCGGCTTCGTCCAATATGAACATTCAAAGCACGCCGACCGGATCGCGCGGGTGATGGAGTTCGCGAAGGATTTTCGCGGGTCTCTGGGACAGCACGCGATCAACTTTCGTATCCGGTTTGAAGCCTTCGACGATCAGGTCATTGAGCCTGCGCTGGAGCACAAGATTCCCC
>JBAUXH010000062.1:0-16823 GCA_049584155.1 Solirubrobacteraceae bacterium | reverse complement strand
CCCCGCAGGACCGCGCCGGGCGGGGCCCCAGCCGCCTCGGGTCTGCCGGTGTCCAGGCGCGGTGGGGCGCTGCTGCTATCCGGGATCGTCGTGGTGGTCGTCGTGGTAGTGGTCTTGCTGACGAGCGGCGGCGGCGGCGGATCGAGCACGAGCACCGGCACGAGCGCGTCCGCGAGCACGAGCACCGGCGGGCACACCACGTCGAGCTCCGCGAAAACGACAAAATCTGGCTCCACGACCGGCTCGAAAGCCAAGGTCACCAACCAGCTGACGCTCACGTCGCCCGATCCCTCCAGCAAATCGATCGGCATCGCCGAGGTTCTCGCGGAAGGCGCCCAGCACGCCATCTACGTGGCCGCCGAACACCTCCCGCCGACACACGGGTTCTTCTACGTCCTCTGGCTCTATAACTCGCCCTCCAGCGCGCAGGCGATCGGCAAGACGACGGTCAACTCGACCGCCCGCATGCAGGCCGGCGCGCTACTGCCGGCGAACGCCAGTAGCTATCACCAGCTGCTGCTCACCCGCGAGACCGCCGAACGGCCCTCCCAACCGGGCCCGACGGTTCTCTCGGGCGCGTTCAGTCTCAACAAATAGGCCTACAGTCGAAGCGCTCCCGTAACGCCGACCGCAATCGAAAGCGGCGCCGACAGCAACCAGACGCAGCAGCGGGCTATGGCTTACCCATCCATCTCAGCTCGCTGACGGCAACAGCTTCCCCGGGTTCATGATCCCCGCCGGGTCCAGCTCCGCCTTCAACGCCCCGAGCGCCGCCACGCCCTGCGCGCCGATCTCGCTCCTCAACCACGGCGCATGGTCGCGCCCGACCGCGTGATGGTGGGTGATCGTGCCCCCGCCCGTGACGATCGCCTCGCTCGCCGCGCGCTTGACCGCGCGCCACTGCTCGATCTCTGAGCCCTCGCGCTGACGGGCGATCAGCGTGTAGTAGAGCGAGGCGCCCGTCTCGTACAGGTGCGAGACGTGACACATCACGATGCCGGGTGTCCCCTCGGCTGTCAGCGCGCGTTCGATCGCGCCCGCCACCGCGTCGTGCAGTCGCTGTACGTTCGACCACCGCGTCGCCGTCTCGAGCGTCTCGACCATCACGCCGTGATTCAGCAGATCGTCGCGCAGGTAGGGCGCCTGATAGCGCCCCGCAACCCAAGCCCTCCCAGGCGAGCCCCCGAGTGCGACCCCGCCGTTGTGACGCGCCAGCCCGATCGCCCGTGCACGCCTGCCCTTGAGCTCATCCTCCTCGCCCTCGAACCCGAGGATCGCGATACAGCGCTCCGTCCGAGACTCTCCGCGTCCACGCGCGCTGAGATACACGCGCCCCAGCCGCCCCTTCATCCCACCCGCACCGGCCAGCGCCATCGACATGCGCGTCTCCGCCGCGTCAGACAGCCGCGCAACCTCGGGCATCGCGTGCTCTTGGGCCATCGCCCTCAGCGCCTGCAGGCCGGCGGCGAAGCTCTCGAACATGACACCCTCGTAGCGGCGCTGCGCGGGCGCGCGACGTACCCGCAGCGAGACCTCGTCGATCACACCCAGCGTCCCCTCCGAACCCACGATCAGTTCGCGCACTCCCGGCCCGGCCGCGCTCGCGGGTAGCGGGGCGAGCGCGATATCTCCCGCCGGCGCCGCCATGCGCAGGCCGAGCACCATCTTCGCGATGCTGCCGTAACCGCTGGAGGCCTGTCCCGCGGAGCGGCTCGCCGCGCACCCTCCGAGCGTCACATACTCGTAGGACTGCGGCCAGTGCCCGAGCGTCAGCCCCTCCGCCGCCAGCGCCCGCTCCAGCTCCGGGCCACGCATGCCCGCGCCGACCGTCACGATCCGCGACTCCCGGTCGAGCTCTGAGATTTGCGCCATCCGACGCGTATCCAGGGCGATCGCCGCCGCGTGCCCGCCCGAGAGCGGCTCGACGCCACCCACGACGCTCGTGCCCCCACCGAACGGCACCACCGCCAGACCCCGGCTCGCGCACAGTTGAAGCACGGCCCGCAACTGCTCGTGAGCATCCGGCAGCACGACCGCATCGGGCGCCCCCGCAGGCGTGCCCGCGCGTATGCGCACGAGATCCACATACCCCTTACCGGCAGCGTGCGCTATGCGTTCGAGGCGATCGTCCCTGACTGCCCCAGCGCCGACGATCGCCGCCAGGGCCGCCTTCGCATCCTCACCCAGGCGCGTCTGCGGCAATCTCACCGCATCGAGCGCGACCGGTGGCCGCGGCTCCTTCGCGATCCCGACGGTCTCGCGCAGCAACTCCAGCGTGTGCTGGTTCAGCGCCGGACCATGCTCCGGATCGCCCCATCCCCACCAGCGCATCCGCGGCGGCTCGGTCATTGGACATCCTCCCTAAGCGCCATCACCTGTCGTGGGCCACCGATCCGCTCCAGGCCGTCGAGCGCCTCATCGACCGTCTTAGTCGCCGCGCGGCGCACCATGTAGGCGCCGAAGCGTGAAAAGAATCCATTCAGCGCCTGGCGCAACTCGATCGTCACCTCCGTGCTCGCTGCGGCCCCGGGCTCACCGGCGAGGTCCTTCAGGTGCACCTCGGTCTCGGCCGATTTCAACAGCCGCGCGAACGGACTGCCCTCCAGACGCTGCTCCCAGCACAGCCGTCGCTCGCGCTCGTCACGTACCGCCAACGTGAAGTCCGCGCGAACGTATTTGCCGGCGCCCGTGATCAGTACCTCGGTGAACTCGGTCTCGGTCACGTCCTCCACGCGGTTCACCCGTGGCCACCATCGCGGCAGGTGGTGGGGGTCACTGATCGTCTCCCACAGCTCGCCCGCCGGAGCGGCGATCGTACGGGTGCGGCGCGCGGTCGGCATCGTCTGGCGTCCGGTCGTCCGTCAGGAGGACTCGTAGGAGATCAGCGCGTGCGCGTCGTGGGGCGCTAGCCGCGCGCGCCCGCCGAGAAACTCGAGCTCGATCAAGAAGCCACAGCCGGCGACCTCCCCGCCGAGGCTCTCGACGAGCTCGCACAGCGCTCGCGCGGTGCCACCCGTGGCGAGCAGGTCGTCGTGCACGAGCACCCGTCGGCCGGCGCCGAGCGCGTCGGTGTGCAGCTCCAACTCACCCGACCCGTACTCGAGCAGGTACTCGGCGCTGACCGTCTCATACGGCAGCTTGCCTGGCTTGCGCGCCAGCACGAACCCAGCGCCGAGCTCCAACGCGAGCGCCGGACCGAGCAGGAACCCTCGCGCCTCCGCGGCGATCACACAATCGACGTGCAGCGGGCGCGCATACTCGGCGAGACCGCGCACGGCGGCTTTCAGCGCGAGCGGGTCGGCCAGCAGCGGCGTGATGTCCTTGAACCCCACGCCCTCCTGCGGGAAGTCCGGGATCTCCCGCACGAACTCCCGCAGGTCGCTCATCAGCGAACTATCTTGCGCAGATCACGTACGAGGAGCAGGTGCTTCAGGTGCGTGGCGACCGCGGCCAGGTTCTCGAGCGCCTCGACCGCCTCCTTGCGTCGTTGGGGATTGCGCGAACGCAGCGCCGGGGCGAGGATCTGCTGCAGCAGCGTCGCCTCGCGATCGGCCGAGGAGCGGAACACGCGCAGGTTGCGCCCGCCGACGCCGTAGCGCGCCAGCTCGGCCACCGCACCGATGATCTCGCGTTCGGTCTCGTCGAAGTAGCGCACGCCCCCGCGCAGCTCGCCCTTGATCACGCCGTACTCCTCCAACTCGCCCACCAACTTGCCGTCCGCGTTGGTCTCCTCCAGCACGTCCTCCAGCGAGTACAGCGCCCCGGTCGCCTCGCGCACGCTCACGCTCGTGCGCCACGGTCGCATCCCCTCGCGCCCACCGCGCTTGCTGGGTGTGGGCGTGGCGGTCGCGGCGCCATCCCCCGCGCGCCCAGTCGCGAGCTCCTGACGGATCACGCGCAATGGCAAGAACTCGTCGCGCTGCATCCGCAGGATCGTGCGCAGACGCGCCACGTCCCCCTGGGTGTAGAGGCGATAGCCACCGGGGGTGCGCCGCGGCGTGAGTAGCTTCTGGTCCTCCAGGTAACGAATCTTCGAGATCGAGATGTCCGGGAACTCCTGCGCCAGCGCCTTGCAGACGGTGCCGATCGTGATCGACTTCTGCCGTGGTGTCCCGGCCGCGCCCTCGGCCTGCTCCAGCTCGGCGTTCAGCTGCTCGACATCTGTCTGGGGTGTCTGGGTCTGGGTGACGGCCATCGGTGATCCCTAGCGCGCGTGGAAGGTGAGCTTGTACTTGCCGATCTGCACCTCGTCGCCCTCCTCCAGGCGCTGGGACTCGATCCGCTCGCGATTGACATAGGTCCCGTTCAGCGAACCACAATCGTCGAGGTGCCATTGACCTGAACGCTCGATCAGCAGCGCGTGATCACGCGATACGGTCACGTCATCGAGAAACACGTCGGAGTCCGGCCGGCGGCCGATGCTCATGCGCTCGCCCGCGATCGGAAAGCTCTCGCCGACGCGCCCTCCGCCGGTGCGAATCACGAGCGCTGGACCGTGGGCTCTTACGTCCTCCAGCTCGACCGGCACCAGCTCGCCCGCCTCGTCTATCCGATACGTGGCGGTGACCGGCTCGCCGGTACCCTCCGCGCGCGGCAGCAGGGCGCCGCAACGCTGGCAGTAGTTGGCGCCCTCGACGTTGACGAACCCGCACTCGGTGCAGTGCAGAGCCATTTTGACGCTCCCTCTTTTCCGTCCCGGCCCGCTCTACTCGACGTCGGTGGGGACGGTCGTCTGGCGGCTGGCGAGGATGTCGGTCAGCTGCTGCACGTCATCCCCGGTGATCACCGGGGAGTCGCCGCCATCGTGCTTATGGCGCAGCCTGTTCACCAACTCGGCGCGCAGGATGTCGATCTTGCCGTGCAGAATTCTGCGCTTGTAGGAGATCTCGGTCTCTTCGTCGGTTAGCTCTTTGATGAGGTTCTTCAGCTCGCCGTCGTCCAGCGAGCCGAGGTCTGGGAACGTATCCATGAGTTCAATTTCTCCTATCGGCTTTCCCGAGTCGGGCCTGCTTGGTGCGCAGGCGACATCCCATACTTGCCCTGCAGACTGTACCGTAAACCTGAGCTTGAGGTTAGGGTTCGGGTGAGGCGAGTGCGCTAGGGCTGCGAGGACGCTCGCAGCTGTGCCAGTCCCGAGCGCGCGTACATCACGGTCGCCGTCAGCGCGAGCGCCAGCCCGATGTACAGCAACACCTCGCCGAGGGTCTGTAGGCCCACCATCGCGAAGAAGAACGAACCCATCACCGGCGCCACGCCGATCCGTCCCGGCCAGTTGATGCGCAGCTCCACCCCGTGCGTCTGCGCGTAGCGCCCCAGGACGAGCATCGTGAGCTCCCGCGCGATCAGCAGCGCGAGCGCCCAGCGAGGCAGCAGCTCGAAATTCCAGCACACGATCACGCCCGAGATCACCAGCAGCCGGTCTGTGATCGGGTCCATCAGTGTTCCCAGCCGGCTGTACTGCCGGGTTACGCGCGCGGCGATCCCATCGGCGTAATCGCCCCAGCCGATGACGGCGAATAGCACGGCCGGTGCCGCGCCCGTTCCGTCTGCGCTGGAGAACGCGACGATCAGGAACACCGGGATCAGCGCGAGCCTGATGAATCCGATCGCGTTCGGGATCGTCCACGGACGCAGCGGCTGCCCCGCCAGCGTCTGCGGCGGTGGTGGGCCAGAGCGGTCCAGACCCACCAGCCGGCGCAAGGTCAGAGCGGGGCCGCTCCGGGATTCGTGCGCCGCTGGGGCGCCGCCGGAGTCCGGCGTAGATCCTGCCCGGCCCTCCGGTGCTCGCTCTAGGGGAGGCTCCGCCACAGCTCGTCCACCGCCCGGACCAGCCCCTCCGGCTCGCCCTCCAGCGGTATCCCGGGAGCCTCCACACGACCACGGCGGACATGAACCTCGATCTCGCCGGACTCCAGTGAGCGGCGGCCCACGGTCAGGCGCAGCGGACATCCGAGCAGCTCGGCCTCGGCGAACTTCTCGCCTGGCCCCAGATCGCGGTCGTCATACAGCGTGTCGATCCCGCCCTCACTCAGCGCCTGAAAGACCGTCTCGGCGGCGTCGCGCTCGGGCGTACCGGGCTTGCCGAGCCCCACCAGATGGACCTGGAACGGCGCGAGCGCGCGCGGCCAGGAGATGCCATGCTCGTCGGCGTACTGCTCGACCGCGGCCGCGACGATCCGCGCGGGGCCGATCCCGTAGGAGGCCATCCATACCGGCTGCTCCTCCCCCTGCTCGTCCAGGTAGGTGGCGCCCAGTGGGACCGAGTAGCGCGTGCCAAGCTTGAAGATGTTGCCCACCTCGATCGCCGTCTCGACCGTCAGCCGCGCGCCGTCTTTGAAGTAGCCCTCACCACTCTTCTGCACGTCGGGACTGTTAGTCGCGACCTCCACGTTGGCCGCATAGCCATCCTCGCCCAGCACCACCTCATCCTCACCGGCCGGGCACGGCGCCATGTACTCGTGCGCGCCGAGACCGCCCATCATGCCCACGTCGCCCTCCACGCGATACCAGCGCAGGCCGGTGCGCTCCATCATGCGGTCATACGCGCCCACGTGCAGTTGGTAGTTCTCTTCCATCCCTCCCTGGTCGCGGTCGAAGCTGTAGGAGTCCTTCATCACGAACTCCCGCGTCCGCAACACGCCCGCGCGCGGGCGTGGCTCGTCGCGCTCCTTGACCTGGAAGTGGTAGAGGATCTGGGGCAGGTCGCGGTAGGAGCGGATCGTCTGCGCGGCGTGGAAGGTGACGGCCTCCTCGTGGGTCATCGCCAGCACGAGCTCCGAGCCCTTGCGGTCTGAGAGCTTGAACAGCTCGTCGATCTCGATGCGCCCGGTCTTGCGCCATGGCTCGGCCGGTTGTAGCACCGGCATCAACATCTCCTGCCCGCCGATCGCATCCATCTCCTCGCGTACGATCTGAACGACGTTCTGATGCACGCGCCAGCCCGCCGGCAGCCACGTCCACATGCCGGCGCCCATCTGGCGGATCAAGCCCGCCCTGACCATCAGCTTGTGCGAGATCGCCTCCGCGTCGGCGGGGGCCTGCTTCTCGGTCGGGAGCATGTAGTTGGTGAGACGGGGCATAAGGAGGCAGAGCCTATCTGGACGGACCTCTGCATAGACGGACCTCCACGGCCCTTTGATAGAACAGCCACCACATCGACGAGACCCAAGCAAGGAGCCACCATGGCCTACACCGTTCCGCCGCTCCCCTACGCCTACGACGCGCTCGAGCCCCACATCGATAAGGCGACGATGGAATTCCATCACGACAAGCACCATCAGGCATACGTCGATAAGGCGAACGCCGCCCTGGAGGGAACCGAGTGGGCCGATAAGCCCGTCGAGGAGGTCCTGAAGAACCTCGACAGCCTCGGCGAGAAGAAAGGGCCGGTGAAAAACAACGCCGGTGGCCACTACAACCACTCGCTCTTCTGGGAGAGCATGAGTCCCGACGGCAGTGGCGCCCCGAGCGGCGACCTCGGCGCGGCGATCGACTCGACCTTCGGCTCCTTCTCCGACTTCCAGGCGAAGCTCAAGGAAACCGGCGTCAACCAGTTCGGCTCAGGCTGGTCATGGCTCGTGCGCGACGGCTCGGGTCTTGCGATCGTCGGCAGCGCCAACCAGGACTCCCCCATCTCAGACGGCAAGACTCCGCTGCTAGGTGTGGACGTGTGGGAGCACGCCTATTACCTGAAGTACCAGAACAAGCGCCCTGACTACATCGACGCGTGGTGGAACGTCGTCAACTGGGAGAAGGTCGCGGAGCGGTTCGCCGCCGCCTCCTGAGAAGCGATCAGCCGCGGCTAAAGCGCCGGCCGGCCACGGGCGAGGCCTCCTCGTCCAGCGCCGGTCCGGTGGCGGCCGGCTCGAGCATCGACTCCAGCACCTCATCGGCCTCCCGCGCGGCGGCGGCCTCGAGCGCGGCCACGCGCTCGGGTGTCATCTGCGTGTCATCCTCGTTCTCCGCCAACCACGCGCGCGCCTCGGCGGCCGCCGTCTCGTCGCGCTGCACCGTCTTGCCCGCCGCGTAGTAGCGGTCGATCTCCTTGAACAGCTCCTCCACCAGCTGCTCGGTCGGCACCTTCTTCAGCGGCTCGCCCTTGGAGTAGATCATGCCCATGTCTTTCGCCCCCGTGATGCCGAAATCGGCATGCCGAGCCTCACCGATGCCGTTGACGGCACAGCCCAACACGGAGACCTCGATCGGGTCCTCGTACGCTTCCAGGCGCTGCTCGACCTCGGCCACGACGGTGTCCATGTCAAACTGCAGTCGCCCGCAGGTCGGGCAGGCGATCAGGTCCGGGCCGCGCTCGCGCAGCTTCAGCGCCTTGAGGATCTCCCAGGCGACCTTCACCTCTTCCTCGGCGTGGAACGTCGAGAGCGAGATCCTGATCGTGTCGCCGATCCCGTCCGCCAAGAGCGTGCCCAGGCCGACGGCGGACTTGAGCGAGCCCGACCACTTCGTCCCGGCCTCCGTAACGCCCAGATGCAGCGGGTAGGGAATGCGCTCGGAGAGCATCCGGTTGGAGGCGATCGTGTTCGGCACCGAGGTCGACTTCATCGAGACCTTGAAGTTCTGAAAGTCCAGGCTCTCCATCAGCCGCACGGTCTCGATCGCCGCCGTCACCAGGGCCTCTACGGGGTTGTCGTACTCCAGTTGGCGCAGGTGCTTGGGCAACGAGCCAGAGTTGACGCCCACGCGCAGCGGCGTGCCGTGCTCGCGGGCCAGCGCGATCACCTCGGCGACCTTCTCCGGTCCGCCGATGTTCCCCGGGTTCAGCCGCACGCAGTGCGCGCCCGCCTCGATCGCCTTCAGCGCGAGCGTGTGGTTGAAGTGGATGTCCGCGATGACCGGGATCGGCGACTGCGCGACGATCGCCTTCAGTGCCTCCGCGTCCCGCTCACGCGGGACCGCGACGCGCACGATGTCCGCTCCCGCGTCCGCGACAGTACGGATCTGATCCATCGTCGCGGTGAGGTTGGCCGTCTCGGTCTTGGTCATCGTCTGCACTGCCACCGGGGCACCGCCGCCGACCGGGACGGGACCGACGTGGATCTGACGTTGTGAGGCCATAGGCTGATTCTACGATGCCCGATGTCTACGCCACCGCGCACGGCCCGCTCGCACGCCTGGCCTCACCGTTCGCCGCCCGCGCCCGCGCTGCTCGACACGAGCGGTTCTTCGCGCTGACGCAACTGCCGAAGGGGGCCCGCGTACTGGATGTCGGCTGCGGGCGACTCGGATTGCGCGCGCTCGAGCGCGCGCTCGACATCACCGGCGTGGATCTAGCCGCGCGCCCGGACTATCCGGGGCCGTTCGTGCGCGCCGACGCCGCCGCGGGTCTGCCGTTCGCCGACGGGGAGTTCGACCTCGTGTACTGCTCCAGCGTGATCGAGCACGTACCCCCGCCCTATCGCGCCGCGTTCGCCGCGGAGGTGCGTCGGGTGGGGCGTGGCTGGTTTGTGCAGACCCCGGCCTACTCGTTTCCGCTGGAGCCCCACTCACTATTGCCGTTCGCGCACTGGCTGCCACCGCGCATGCGCAGGCCCTACTGGCGGCTGGGCGCAGCCGGCGAGTGGGAGGAGATCGAGCTGCTGCGCCGGGCGGAGATGGAGTCGTTGTTCGGACCGGCGCTGGCAGAGCGTGCCGGCGGGCTGGTCAAGAGCTGGGTGTGTGTGCGTCCGCCGGGTTGAGCCTGCCGTGCGGGCGCCCGCGGCGAGCGAGCGCCCGCGAGCTCATGCGACCGGAATGGCAGAGCGACTACCCGCCGAGACGGGTGATGTCGTTGCTGAGGCCGTTGATGAACAGGAACGCGAACAGCAGGATGCCGACGGTGCTGTAGCGCCACATCGCGGCGACCGAGATCCGTCGTCCGCGCACCTTTTCGGCTAGCGCCCATGCGACGTGGCCGCCGTCGAGCGGCAGGAACGGGAACAGGTTGACGACCGCGAGGATCAGCGAGATCAGGCCCAGGATCACGAGCCCGTAGCCCGCGCCGTCGGCCACCGCTTCGTGGGCGATCTCACCGATGCCGACGATCGTGTGGACTTCGTGGCGCGCCTTGGAGCTCGTGTACGCGCGCCCGATGCCCGTGATCAGATTGGTCGTCCCGCTCCACATCTCGTGTGCCGCGACGCCCGCAGCGGCGAGGACGCCGAAGTGTTTGGGCGCCGCGCCGAAGTTGAAGCCGACGAGCATCCGTTGCGCTTCCTTGCTGTAGCGGGGATATACCGACAGCGTGAGCTCGCGCCCGGCGCGCTTGACGGTCAGCGACACAGGCGTGGTTGCCCTACACCCGGCCGTCGGGGTACCTGCACAGTGATGTGCGGCGATCGCGCGCATCGCCGAAGTGACCGTCGCCGGCTGTCCGTCCACCGCGACGATCCGATCGCCCGGCTTCAGCACGCCATCGGCCGGCTCGTGACGCTCGATCGCGAGCACGGACGTCGTCGGTATCAGCGTCTTGATCGACGGGTTGAGGTTGCCGAGCGTCAGATCGCCGTTGTAGCTGGAGCTCACGAGGATCGCCCAGAAGATCACGAACGCGATCAGCAGGTTCATGCCCGGGCCGGCGAGGATCACGACGATGCGCTTCCACGGCGGCTGGTTGCAGTAGGCGCGCTTGGCCACCTCCGGGTCCATGTTCTCGAGTTCTTCGGGGTTCATCCCCGTGATCTTCACGTAGCCCCCCGCGGGGATCGCGCCGATCATGTACTCGGTCTCCCCCCTGCGAATGCCCACGAGCTTGGGCGGAAAGAACAGCGAGAACCGCTCAACGCGCATACCCACCGCCTTCGCGGCGAGAAAGTGCCCCAGCTCGTGCAGCACGATCAGCGCCACGATGCCCAGAATCGTCAGGACCCAGCTCATGCGATCAGTTTGGCAGGCGCGGACGCGGTTGCCCGTCGGTTGTACGTGGCAGCGCGACCTCAGCCGAGGGCGACCACAGCCTCTCCGGCAACCACGCGCGCCGCGCGGTCGGCCTCGTAAAGCGACTCGAAGGCGCGGACCGGCTCGGCTGGCAACTCGGAAAGAGTGCGCTCGATCGTCTCGGCGATCACGGTGAAGGGCAGGCGGCCCTCGAGAAAGGCGTGGACGGCGATCTCGTTGGCGGCGTTGAGAATGCATGGGGCGGTGCCGCCGGCGAGGGCGGCCTCGCGCGCGAGGCGCAGGCAGGGGAACGCATCGAGATCGACGGGCTCGAACGTGAGCGTGCCTACCGCTGCGAGATCGAGCGGCTCGATCGGCAGCCCCACGGACTCGCCGGAGTGCAGCGCGTAGGAGATCGCGACGCGCATGTCGCGGGGACCGAGATGGGCGAGCATCGCTCCGTCCGCCAGCTGGATCAGACCGTGAACGAGCGACTGCGGGTGTACGAGCACGTCGATCCGGTCATACGGCAGAGCGAACAGGTGGTGGGCCTCCATCAGCTCGAGGCCCTTGTTCATCATCGTGGCCGAGTCGATCGTGATCTTGCCGCCCATCGCCCAGGTGGGATGGGCAAGCGCCTGCTCCACCGTCACTCCCTCCAGTTGCGCGCGTGTGCGCCCTCGGAAGGGCCCACCGCTGGCGGTGATCGTCAGGCGCTCGACCGCGCCAGGCGGTTGCCCGGCGAGCAGTTGGTGCAGGGCTGTGTGCTCGGAGTCGACCGGCACGATCTGCGCGCCGGTGGCTTCCGCGAGCGCGCTCACGAGCTCACCGCCAACGACGAGGGACTCCTTGTTGGCGAGTGCCAGGTCGATGCCCTCGCCGAGTGTGGCGACGGTCGGCCCGAGGCCAGCCGAGCCCACGAGCGCGTTCAGGACGAGATCGGCGCCGGACTCGACGACAAGCCGGACCAAACCCTCGGCGCCGGCGAGCACCTCGCCGTCCGTCCAAGCCTCAGACGCGCGCGCGGCTGCGTGCTCATCGGCGAGCGCGATCCGCCGCACGCCGTGGGTCTGGGCCTGTTCGACCAAAGCCTCCCAGGAGCGCTCGGCGGAGAGGCCAACGAGCTCGAACTGCTCGCTCTCTCGCGCGCAGACGTCGAGCGCCTGCGTGCCGATCGAGCCGGTCGAGCCGAGGATCAGGAGCTTGCGCACGGTGCGATGCTCGCAGAATCGGCCGCACCCTCGCGGGAACAAGGACGGAAACGCGCCAACTTTGCGAGCGGATGGCCCGTAAACAGGGCGCGTGAGTCCTTCGCCCGAGAGTTTTATCCCCCGGCGGGGCCTACGGTGTTCGCCATGTTCGCGATAGCCGTCATCCGCATCCTGTGCGAGACCGATCGCTCGCTGGGAACCACCGCCGTCAACGGCCTGCTTGCGTGGACTGGCGTTCTGGGCGCCTGCATGGTCCTCTTCTCGGGACTGCCGGCGGTCGTGGCTCTGTTCATCCCGAGTAGGCCCGCAGCACTGTCGAGACGGATCAATCGCGGCCTGGGACAGGGCCTGCTCGTCGGGATGGCCCTCGGTCCCTTGACGCTTTTTGTCTTCATCGCTAGGATCGTCTCGTGACCGGCTTCGACATCTTCGATCGCTACGACTTCATCATGTGGCTGCTGCTGGAGGCGTTGATAGCGGGCGCGCTCGTCCTCGGGGCGCCTTTGTGGGTGGCCCCGTTGGTCATATTTGCCGGCTGCCTCGCCGGCTTCATCCGTCATTTCGGCGAGAACATGGAGCCGTAGAGGCAGCAAGCGACGGCCGCAATGCTCGCCGCCGCCAGGCGCGCCGAGCACGAGCAGACGTCGCGAGGTCACTCCGCGATCGAGTCCGGTGCTGCGGGTGCGGAGCTCTTCGCGCGGCTTCGATACCAGGCTGTTGCCACGCCGACCAGGCCTAGGGCGCCCGCGGCGGCGATTACGATTGCGCCAAGCGCGACCCTGTCCAGCAGACGCCGCAGACGCCGGCGGGCGTAGAGGAAGCCCGTGCTGGTCGCTATGAACAGGAGCGCGTCGTCGACCTGGCGCTCTATCCGCTTTGAGGTCACGCCCCGAGTCTACATCGCGTCCGCCGCGGTCTTGACCGCCACGAGTAGCAGGCGAGCAGAGCGCTGTGCTGGTTCGGATGATCAGTGGACGTAGGCGTACCAGATGTAGTACCCGACGACGGCTGCGAAGAGAACCGCATCGAGCCGGTCCAGCGCCCCGCCGTGGGCGCCGAAGACGCCACTGGAGTCCTTGACACCGGCCTCGCGCTTGACGAAGGACTCGAACAGATCGCCGACGGGGGCCACAAGGGCTACGCCGAGGCCGAGGACGAGCGCGTGCGTGCCGGGGAGCCAGTCCTGATAGCGCCCGGCGAGCCAGACCCCGGCGATCGTGAAGGCCATGCCGGCGAGGAGTCCCTCTACGGTCTTGTTCGGAGAGATGCGTGGCGCGAGTGGCCGGCGTCCGAACATGCGACCTCCGAGATAGGCGCCGGTGTCGCCCAGGAAGGTGCCGACGAGCACGTCGATCACGATCCCCTCGCCGTGTGGCAGGCCGCGCAAGAGGACCGCGTGCGCGAGCGCGAAGCCGATCCAGTAGATCCCCAGCAGCGTCACCGCCAGCCCGGCGACGCTCGGCCTGGGCTGCAGGAGCGTGAACGCGAACAGCACGGGTAGCGCGGCGACGGCGACGAGCAGGATCTGGAACTGCCCCCCGTACAGCGCCGCCAGGAGCAGCCCGGCTAGCGCGAGGAAGCCCGCGAGGCGGGCGGGGTGCGTGCGCGCGTACATCGAGTAGAGCTCGTGCATGCACAGGCACCCGAGCACGAACAGGCCGAGCGTGAAGATCGAGCCGCCCTCGATCACGAGAAACAGTGCCAGCGCGATCGCCGGCAGCGCCACGAGCACCCGCGCGCCTAGATCCGAGCGGGGAGCACCGAAGGGGACTCGCATGCGCGACCCGGTGGTCCTGCCCGCGCCCGAGCCCGACGCCCGCGCGCCTCCAGACGCCCGCACCGTCACCGCCCACCGAACCTGCGCCGGCGCGCGGAGAACTCCGCGAGGGACTCCTCGAGCGCCTGGCGCGTGAAGTCCGGCCAGAGCTCGTCGCGGAAGATCAGCTCGGAGTAGGCGGACTGCCACAGCAGGTAGTTGGACAGGCGCCGCTCGCCGCTGGTGCGGATGATCAGGTCAGGGTCGTGCATCTCTGGGGCGTAGAGCAGACGGCGAAAGTCCTCCTCATCGCCGTCTTGAAAGGCACGCGCGGCGTCGAGGATCTCGGCGCGACCGCCGTAGTTGAAGGCGACGAACAGCGTGATCCGCTCGTTGGCCTCGGTTAGGGATTCGGCCCAGTCCATGCGCTGTACGAGATCCTCGGAGACGCCCTCGCGCCGGCCGATGAAGCGCATGCGTACGCCCTCGGAGTGCAGCTCGGGCGTCTCACCGGCGATGCGCCGCGCGAACATCTCCATTAGGCCCTGCACCTCCTCGACGGGACGCGACCAGTTCTCGGTGGAGAACGAGTAGACGGTCAGCTCGCGCACGCCGAGGTCGACGGCGTCGCGCAGACGAGCCTTGACGGTGTCCGCGCCGGCGTCGTGACCGTCGTTGACCGGCAGGCCCCGTGCGCGCGCCCAGCGGCCGTTGCCGTCGGTGATGATCGCGACGTATTTGGCGCCCGATTCCCCACCCGTCGTCTCGCTCGCCGGGGTGTCGGCCATCAGACTTCGAGGATCTCCTGCTCCTTGGTGGCAAGCACCCCGTCGAGTTCGCCGATGCGCGCGTCGGTGAGCTTTTGCAGCTCCACCTCGGCGCGGTGCTCGTCATCGGAGGAGGCTTCACCGGCGGACTTCAGCTCACGTAGGTGCTGCATCGTGTCGCGGCGGACGTTGCGGATCGCCACGCGTCCCTCCTCGGCGAGGTTACGCACGACCTTGACGAGCTCGTGCCGGCGCTCCTCGGTCAGCTCGGGCACGGCCAAGCGGACGAGGTTGCCGTCGTTGGAGGGGTTCAGGCCGACGTCGGACTCGTTGATCGCCTTCTCGATCATCTTGATCGAGGACTTGTCGTAGGGCTGGACGGTGATCAGGCGTGCTTCGGGCGCGGAGATCGTCGCGAGCTGGTTCAGCGGGGTCATCGCGCCGTAGTAGTCGACCACGATGCGGTCCAGCAGCGACGGGCTCGCGCGGCCCGTGCGCACCGTCGAGAACTCGTGCTGGGCGGACTCGACGGACTTGGCCATCCGCTCGCGCGCATCCTCAAGCAATACATCGATCATCTCAGCCGCCATCGCCGTCTCCCTCGTCCGCGGTCGGTGTCGATACGAGCGTGCCCACGCGCTCACCGGAGATTATCCGCGCGATGCTCGCGTCATCGTCCATGTTGAATACGTTCAGTGGCATCGCGTTCTCCATGCACAGCGCGAGCGCCGTGGAGTCCATCACGCGCAGCCGCCGCTCGATCGCCTCCATGTGGGTGATCTCGGGGATGAAGGTCGCGTGCGGATCGGTCGCGGGATCGGCGGTGTAGACGCCCTCCACCCCGTTCTTGGCCATGAGGATGATCTCGGCGTGGATCTCGGCGGCTCTCAGCGCGGCGGCCGTGTCGGTCGTGAAGAAGGGGTTGCCGGTTCCGGCCGCGAAGATCACGACGCGGCCCTTCTCCAGGTGACGCATGGCGCGGCGGCGGATGTAGGGCTCGGCGACCTCCGCCACGCCGAGGGCGGAGACTACGCGCGTATCGGTGCCGATCTTCTCCAGGGCATCCTGCAGGGGCAGCGCGTTGAGGACGGTCGCGAGCATGCCCATGTAATCAGCGGTGGCCCTGTCCATGCCTGCGGCGGCGCCCTGCATGCCGCGGTAGATGTTGCCCGCGCCGACGACGATCGCGACCTCCACGCCCCGATCGCGCACGGCCCCGACCTGCTGGGCGACGGCGGCGACGCGCGCGGGATCGGTGCCGAACTCCAAACGGCCCATGAGGGCCTCGCCGGAGAGCTTCAGCAGGATGCGTCTGAATGCTGGGTCGGCCACTTGGCAGAGCCTATCCGCCCGGCCGACCTACTGGCCGACGGCGAAGCGCACGAAGCGGCGTATGACGACGTTCTCGCCGGTGGTGGCGGTGAGCTCGTCGCGCAGCTGCTGGACGGTCTTGCCGTCGAACTTGGGGTTGTGCAGCTCCTGCTCGAGCAGGACGATCGTCTGATACCAGGAGTCGAGCTTGCCGGTGACGATGCGCTCGCGCACATTCTCGGGCTTCTCGGCGGCCTCCTGCTCGTAGATGCGCGCCTCGGCGTCACGCTCGGCCTCGGGAACGTCCTCGCGGCTGACATAGCGGACTGTGGGCGTGGCGGCGATCTGCATGGCGACGTCGCGGGCGAAGGTGACGAAATCGTCGTTGGTGGCGACGAAGTCGGTGTTGCAGTCGACCTCGATCAGCACGCCGACCTTCGCGCCGGCGTGGATGTAGGCCTGGACGGTGCCCTCGGTGGCGACGCGCTCGCCGAGGTCCTGGATCTTCTTGCCTTGCTTGACGCGCAACAGCTCGATCGCCTGCTCGAGGTCGCCCTCGGCCTCGGCGAGGGCCTTCTTGCAGTCCATCATCCCCGCGCCAGTGCGATCGCGCAGAGCCTTGACGTCGCTTGCTGAGATCTCGACCGTGCTCATGATGCGCCGGCCTCCTCTGTAGCGGCGACCTCGACGGACTCGGCTGCCGGCTCGGCCGCGGGGGACTCGGTCGTAACAGCGGGCTCCACCGGCGCGGGTGTCTCGACCGCTGCGGACTCAGCGGGCGCGGGCGTCGACGGTGCCTCGCCCTCCTGCGGAGCGCCAGCCGGTGGCGGAGTCGCAGCGGCAGCCGGCTCCTGCGGGGCGGGAACAGATGCAGGCGGTGGCGATGTCGGTGCAGGTGCAGTCGGCGAC
>JBAUXH010000061.1:0-10469 GCA_049584155.1 Solirubrobacteraceae bacterium | reverse complement strand
GCACCAGGCGTCTTGGTCGTATCAGATTGTTCGCCACCGCCTGCAGCACGACCTCCACGCCGGCACCATGCCCGCCGATCAGCGGGCTGGGGCCGAGCACGTCGGCGCTAAAGCCGCCCAGGACCTCGGCGAACCAGTCCAGGGTGTAGGGGTGATTGGGGCTGTCCTCGGAGTCGCCGTGCAGTGGTAGGTCCGGCAACACGACGCGAAAATGAGCAGAGAGCTGCTCGACCGAGGGTTCCCACTCCTTATGCGAGAGCATCGCCGAGTGGATCAGCGCCAGCGGCGGTCCGGCCCCGCACTCACGGTAGGCGACTCGGGTTCCGTCCGGGTGGTGATAGAGCCGCAATCGCATGTTCCGATTGATCGTAGGGCGAGCCCCTTCTCCTCGCGTGGACCGATGCCCATACCACAGCGACCGTATACCCCTCTATCTGCTCGTCCCTAACACCCGCGAGCGCCCCTGCTTCGCCGTGCGGGGCGAGGTTCCTGCCCCTGCAACGCATATCGCGGTCTGCATCCCCCGTTGCGGGGGTTGTGGTGAGGGCGATCAAAGCTCACCATCCCTTATGCAATGAGTGCAATCCGCACAAACGCCGCGGCGGTGATGCTGGGGGTCAGCCCCAACACGCTGCGCGGCTGGGAGCGACGCTTCGGCTACCCGATGCCACACCGCACCGAGGGCGGGCACCGTCAGTTCGAGCTGACCGAGATCGAGGCGCTGCGCCAGGCGTTCGCCGAGACCCACGACATCGCCTCGGCCGTATCGGTCGCGCGCGAGCGCGGCGAGGGGCCATCCTCCCCTGCGCGCCTACGGGCCGCACTCGAAGCATTCGCGCCCGACGCCGCCGACCGTCTGCTGGAGGAGAGTCTCGCGGTCCGCTCGGTCGAGCGCACCGTCGAGTCGGTGCTGCTGGCGGCGCTGGAGCTGCTCGAGGAAGACTCGGCCGAGCGCGCATTCGCGCTGCGCTACACGACCGGCTGGCTGGCCGCCGCCACGCGCGTGGCTCCGCCGGCCTCACGCGAAGAGGGGGCCCTGATCTTCGACGGTTCGCGCCCTAACGACTTGGACGCGCCGTATGTGCAAGCGCTGGAGCTGTTCTTGCGCCGCGGCGGTCTGCGCGTGCTGACGCTCCCGGTCGAGCTGGATGCCGGGCGCGTGGGCGCCGCGCTGCGCGCGTTGCGCCCCGGCGCGATCGTGCTTGCCGGGTCGAGCGCTTCGCCGGATCTACTGGGACGGCTTGTCTATGCCTCCCGCCAGGCCGAGCCTGGAGTGGACGTGTTCGACTACCGCTCCGCCCTGCCCGATACGGGGGTAGCCTCGACCGTCAAGCGCATCGGCCCCGGCCCCGCCGCCGCGACCGAGCAGTTGCGCGAGCGACTCACCGGCGTGGTGTTGCGACACCCCGCGGTCGCCGCTTCCTGAGCGACCCGATCGACCCGACGCCGGGCACGAGTGTTCCTGTGGCGGAGACACTCCGCCTCGCGGACGCCGAGCCAACCTAGAATGGGCCGCCTTAAAGGTTCGCAGAAGAATATCTTGGTGCCCGAGACGCCCGTTCCGTGGCACCAGCCGCCGCCCACGATGCTCGACGTGCCACCAGCACGCCTGCGCTCGCGTGCGTCGTCTGGCACTCACGGCCCAAACCCCTCGAACCCCAACCTATTCTTCTACGAACCATGTCGGTCGATGCCAGAAACCCCCTGATTCCCCCGCGCGCGGTCGACCCCCAGCAGGACCTGCCCGCGATGGAGCTGCAGGTGCTGGAGCGCTGGCGCGAGCGCGACGTGTTCGCACAGTCGCTGCGCCTGCGCGAGGGCGCGGAGCGGTGGGTGTTCTACGAGGGTCCCCCGACCGCGAACGGTCCGCCGGGCTCCCATCACGTGCTCTCGCGCGTGTTCAAGGACATCTACCCGCGCTATCACACGATGCGCGGGCGGCTGGTGGAGCGCAAGGGTGGCTGGGACTGTCACGGGCTGCCGGTGGAGATCGCGGTCGAACAGAAGCTGGGAATCACGACGAAGGCCGAAATCGAGGACGAGCACATCATCGGGATCGAGCGGTTCAACGCCGAGTGTCGCGAGTCGGTGTTCGCCTACCTGCAGGAGTGGAACCGGTTGACCGAGCGGATCGGTTTCTGGATCGACCTCGATGACGCGTATCGGACGCTGGACGAGACCTACATCGAGTCGGTGTGGTGGGCGCTCGCGGAGATCGACCGGCGGGGACTGCTGTATGAGGGTCACAAGGTCGTGCCCTACTGCTATCGCTGCGGGACGGCCCTGTCCTCGCACGAGGTCGCTCTGGGGTATCGGGACGTGATCGATCAGACGGTGTACGTGCGCTTGCCGGTGCACTCCCCCGCCGCGCCCTTGCAGCATGCAGACAAGCTGCTGATCTGGACGACGACACCGTGGACGCTGCCTGGCAATGTCGCGGTCGCGGTCGGGCCTGAGGTCGAGTACGTGCGCGCCAAGCATGACGATGAGACGTTCGTGCTGGCCGCGGCGCTGGTCGAGAAGGTGCTCGGCGAGGAGGCGGAGGTGCTCGATCGTTTTCCGGGCAGCCAACTCGTCGGACAGCGATATGGGGGCCCGATCTTCCTGGAAGGACCCCATGGCGCCACCGGCCTGGACGACAGTTTTCCGATCGTCGCCGGTGACTTCGTCACGACCGAGGACGGCACAGGGATCGTCCATCTAGCACCGGCATTTGGCGAGGACGACTTCAGGGTCGCCGCGGCGGTCGCCGAGGTGCACTTCGACCCGACCGACCCACGCACGCTCTTCAACCCAGTGCGAGCAGACGGCACGTTCGACCGGCGCGTGCGCAGCTACGAGGGCCGCGAGTACGACAGGCGCGTCGTGAAGGATCCGGATGTCACCGACGACCTGATCGACGACCTGGGCAAACGGGGACTGCTGCTGAGAGCGGAGCGCTACGAGCACTCCTACCCTCACTGCTGGCGCTGCGGGACACCGCTGATCTACTACGCGAAGAAGTCGTGGTACATCCGCACGACCGCGGTACGCGAGCAGATGCTGCAGGCGAACGAGACGGTGGACTGGCACCCGCCCCGTGTCAAGCACGGGCGCTTCGGGGAGTGGCTGAAGGGCAACGTGGACTGGGCGCTCTCACGCGAGCGCTACTGGGGCACTCCCCTGCCGGTGTGGCGTTGCGAGGCGGGACACACGCACACGATCGGCTCGTTCGCGGAGCTGGAGAAGTTCTCCGGAGAGCCGCTGGCAGACCACCACCGCCCATACGTGGACGAGGCCAAGTTCCCGTGCCCGGAGTGCGAGCAGCCGATGAGTCGTGTGCCGGAGGTGATCGACGTGTGGTTTGACTCCGGCGCGATGCCGTTCGCCCAGCACCACAGCCCGTTCGAGCACGAGCAAGAGCTTGCGCAGAGCTATCCGGCGGACTTCATCTGCGAGGCGCAGGATCAGACGCGCGGGTGGTTCTACTCGCTGCTGGCGGTCGCGACACTGCTGGAGCGCGAGGCGCCCTACCGGAACGTGGTGTGCCTCGGGCTGATCCTCGACTCGGACGGGCAGAAGATGTCGAAGTCGAAGGGCAACACGGTCGAGCCATGGCAGGTGCTCGACTCCTACGGCGCGGACGCGTTTAGGTGGTACTTCTTCACCTCCAGGCAGCCGTGGGACGGGTACCGGTTCTCGGAGGAGGCGATCGGCGAGGGCGTGCGGCTGTTCCTGAAGCAGTTGTGGAGCACGTACTACTTCTATTCGCTGTACGCGCGCGCAGGCGCGCAGGCGCTGTCACGATCCGAGGGGGTGCAGCCGGCGAGCGGTCCCAACGGGGACCTGGATCGCTGGGCGTTGTCACGCACGGCGGCGACGGCCGAACTGGTGGCCGAGCGCCTGGACGCGTATGACGTGACGAGCGCAGGACGGGCGATCGGCGAGCTCGTGGACGAGCTGTCGAACTGGTACGTGCGCCGTTCCAGG
Organism: Solirubrobacteraceae bacterium; assembly: GCA_049584155.1. GTDB lineage: Bacteria > Actinomycetota > Thermoleophilia > Solirubrobacterales > Solirubrobacteraceae > Palsa-744. The sequence continues at coordinate 6,500 of JBAUXH010000061.1, read as the reverse complement.
AGAAGGTTCTGGGATGGGGAGACAAAGGCGTTCGAGACGCTGCGCGAGTGCCTGCTGACGATCGTCAAGCTGCTGGCGCCGTTGTGCCCGTTCGTTGCCGATGAGATCTATGACAACCTCGACGGGACGCTGGCGAGCGTGCACCTGTGCGACTTCCCCACCGGCGATGCGCTGCCGGCGCGAGACCGCGAGCTGGAGGAGGCGATGGCGCTCGCGCGCGAGACGGTCAGGCTGGGATTGGGCGCTCGGGGCAAGGCCAAGCTGAAGGTGCGCCAGCCGCTGCGCGAGGCGGTCGTGGTCGCGGACGGTCGCGAGCGCGCGGCGATCGAACGGCTGGCTGAGGTCGTAAGGGAGGAGCTGAACGTCAGGCAGGTCCGGTTCGTGGCGGCCGCGGAGGAGTTGAGCGAGTACGAGGTCAAGGCCAACTACCGCGCGCTGGGACCGCTGTTCGGAAAGGATATGCCGGGAGCCGCGGAGGCGATCGCGGCACTCGACCCCGCGCGGGTAGCGGCGGCGATCCGTGACGGGGAGGGCGAGGTCGGGATCGCGGTCAATGGGCGCGAGCACACGCTCTCGGCGGACGACGTGATCCTGACGATGAAGGCGCCCGAGGGCTACTCGGTCGAGCGCGAGGGCGCGCACGCGGTGGCGCTCGATCTGGCGCTGGACGAGGACCTGCGCCGCGAGGGCCATGCGCGCGAGATCGTGCACGCGGTGCAGAACGCGCGCAAGACGGCGGGGTTGCAGGTCGAGGACCGGATCAAGCTGGGGCTGACCGGATCGCCGGCGCTGGTCGAGGCTGCCGGCTCACACCGCGACTACATCGCCGGCGAGACGCTGGCCGTCGCACTGGACCTCGGCGACGGCGCCACGTCACCCTCGGCCGGGGCCGACGGCTACCGCGAGCAGACCGAGGTGGACGGCCTAGAGCTGTCGATCGCGCTGCGCCGGATCAGCGACGCCTGCTAAACCGTCTGCACTGTGCAGACAATCGCCTGCAATCCTAACAGCACGTCAACGCGAAAGGCGCTCGTAGAGAGCGTGCTCTTCCTCGTGATGTCGGCGCAACCGCTCGATGAAAGCTGTGTCGCGCCGCCGCTCCTCGATATGTGCGTCGATCGCGGCGCGAACGGCCTCCGTCACGGACTGATCATCAGCACGCGCGACGAGCTCCAGCGTGGCAGCTCGCTCGTCATCCAGTCGCAAGGTCATTGTCTTAGCCATCAGAATCGTCTCACCAACTTCTGATTATTTGATATTGCTCTTTGCACGATAGAACAAATATCGAATCAAGTCAAGTGAAAAACATATCTTCCTATCAAGACACCACATCATCTAGATTGCATCCGATGCACCGCATAGAACTGGGCGACTTCCTCGTCATAGCCGAGATTCATTCGGGTATAGACGCGCACCAGCTTGCGCGTATGCCGCGTGTCATCAGCCTCGCCGAGGCGGCGTTAGCGGCTCCGTTCGCCGGGTTCGGGGAGTACGAGCTGTTCCCCGCACTACACGAGAAGGCCGCTGTCTACTGCTCTCGGATAGCCACCTATCCACCCACTTCCCGACGGCAACAAGCGCACTGCCTACAACGTGATGTGGGAGTTCCTCGCTCGCAACGGAATCGCCTTCATCCATCCTCCCGAGGGCCTCGACGGCACCGCTCAGGTAATCGAAGACCTCGCCGCGGGCAGCCTCAGCGAGCAGGACTTCGTCGCGTGGATGCTGCAGCGGATCGACTGACCTTCTATTCCACTACGCCAGAACCGGCTCGAGCTCCTGCTCTAGCTTCTTCTTGGGGTAGGCCCCGACAACGGTCTTGACCGGAGCGCCGCCCTTGAAGAGGATGAGCGTGGGAATCGAGAGGACCTGGAACTGAGCGGCGGTCTGCTGGTTATCGTCGACGTTGAGCTTGACGATGCGCAGATCGGGGCGCTCGGAGGCGATCTCCTCGAGTACCGGGGCGACGACACGGCAGGGACCGCACCAGGGCGCCCAGAAGTCGACGAGCACGGGCGTGTCGGACTCGATGACCTCGGCGGTGAAGTTAGTGTCGGTGACTTCGCTGAGGGTGCCTGCCATGATGTCTCCTTGAAGATCGCGGGTGTGGTGCGGAAAGGTCTCCCCCATCACTATACAAAGTGAAGCAAGGGTTGCCGGGCTGGCTCGGCACGAGCCGGCGTGACCCTCAGTTGACCGTGACGGTCCATCCTTCGGAGTAACGCACGATCGGCGCGTGGATTCCGGTCAGGCTGGTGAAGAGGTGCGGGGAGACGTAGACCTCGATCAGCGCGGCGATGACAAGGATGGGCACGGCGATGGCGACCGTGACGAAGGTGGCGGCGAGCAGTTGCTCCCACTCGCCGCGGCGGCTGGCGATGATCCAGGCGGCCAACGGCAGGAATAGGGCGATCAGCTCGGGGATCGCGTGAGGGAGCACGCCGAGCAGCAGGATCGCCGGGGAGACGCGCAGGAAATGGGCGACGCCGGCGAGGGTGTGGCCGAGCGTGTAGGCCTGGATCGAGAGGGAGAAGGCGGTGGCGCAGACGACGAAGACGATCGCGATGCGCCCGCCGTGCTCGTGGACCCAGCGCGAGAGGCCACTGCGCGAGGACGCTTGCAGCGGCAGGGAGCTGCCGGCGATGAAGCCGGCGACACAGGCCATCGCGTGCAGGGCGAGCACGAGCATGTTGCGAGTGAGGACGTTGACCACATCGGTGCTGTCGCCGACGGCGAAGGGCGGCTGCAGGGTGACGATCTGTACGTAGCCGCTGGAGAGCGCGGAGATGAGGAGGACCGCGACGAGCAGCCCGCAAGCGGCGAGCGAGGAGCCTGCGAACCAGCGGGTGAGGATCGCGCGGGGGTGGTGTTGCCAGGAGCGCAGGGTCGCGCGTGTGTGACGCACCCCGTGCGTGAAGGCGTAGGCGGATGCGTCCACCTCCCCTGCATCGGTCGGGACGCGATCTAGCTGAAGCGCAGGAGCGGCACGAGCCACATCGCCTCGGCGGCGATGCGCCAGGACATCTTGCTCTGACCATGCTCACGATCGCGGAAGACGATCGGGACCTCGACGACGCGAAAGCCGGCCTGGACGGAGCGGTAGGTGAGCTCGACCTGGAAGGCGTAGCCCTGAGAGCGGACCGAGTCGAAGTTGATCGCTTCGAGGACCTCGCGGCGAAAGCACTTGAAGCCACCGGTGAGGTCGCGCACGCGCAGGCCGAGTACGAGGCGCGCGTAGGTGGAGCCGCCCTCGGAGATGAAGCGGCGCAAGAGGCCCCAGTCGGTGACGCCGCCACCGGGGACGTAGCGCGAGCCGAGCGCGAGGTCGGCGCCGGAGCGCACGGCCTCGAGCAGGCGGGCGAGGTCGGCGGGGTCGTGGGAGAAGTCGCAGTCCATCTCGAACACGTAGGCGGCGCCGTGGTCGAGCGCGTGGCGAAAGCCGGCGAGGTAGGCAGGACCGATGCCGTTCTTCTCGGTGCGATGCAGGACCTGCACCCAGTCGCGTTCGGCGGCGATGCCATCAGCGATCTCCCCGGTGCCATCGGGCGAGCCGTCGTCGACGACGAGGATGCGAAAGCCCTCCGGGGAGGCCCCCTCGAGCACCTCCCCGGCGGCGTCGAGCATCGCGGCGATGTTGGGTGCCTCGTTGTACGTCGGGAGGATCAGCCAGGGAAGAGCGGGCGTGTCAGGCTCGGGCTGGGACATGGGTCGGCGTACCCTACGGGTTCGTGTCTGCAGAGGCGACGGGTCGGTGAGCCTGTGGGACGCGTACGCTGGAACGATGGAGCTGTCGAACGGGGCGATCGCGGACGCACTGGAAGAGTTGGGGGACCTGTACGAGCTCGACGGGGCGATCGTGCACAGGGTGCTGGCCTACCGGACGGCCGCGAAGACGGTGCGCGAAGCGACGGTGTCGGTGGGGGCGTTGGCGCGGGAAGGGCGCGCCGTGCAGCTGAAGGGGATCGGCGAGACGCTGCAGGAGAAGATCCGGGCGCTGTGTGAGACGGGGACGATCCCGGCGGCGGAGAAGCTGAAGGCGAAGTTCCCCGCGGGGTTGATCGAAATCACGCGGTTGCCGGGGATCGGCGCGAAGCGGGCGCGGCTGCTGCACTCGGCCTTGGGGATCGACTCGCCGCAGGCGTTGCGCGAGGCGGCGGTAAAGCAGCGCGTGCGCGACGTGAAAGGGCTGGGGGCGAAGTTCGAGGAGGGGGTGCTGAGCGCGCTCGAGCGGGCGGCGGAAAACCCCGGCGAGGGTGTCGGTGGGCGGGTGCGCCTGCTACTGCCGCAGGCACTCGAGGTCGGCGAGGCGCTGGCGCGAGGGTTGAGCGAAGACAGCGCGGGCGAGGGCGCAACGGTGATAGTCGCGGGATCGGCACGGAGGATGGCGGACAGCGTGAAGGACATCGACCTGGTCGCGGTCACAAAAAGGCCAGTGGCGCTGGCGAAGAGGCTGGCGAAGCTCGATGAGATCGAGAGCGTGTCATCGGCGAGCGCGGTCGGGGCGAGGGGTCGCGCGCACGTGGGCGTGGGGGTCGATCTACGAATTGGCAAGCCGCGAGAGCTGGGGAACCTGCTGCAGCACTTCACCGGTTCGGGCCGCCACAACGCGGCGCTGCGCGAACTGGCGGTCAGGAAAGGACTGCACGTGTCCGAGCATGGGGTGCTGAGCGACGCGGACGGTCGTAGGACGCGCACGTATGAGAGCGAGCGGGAGGTGTATGAGGCGGTGGGGATGGCATACATCGAGCCGGAACTGCGCGAGGATCGCGGCGAGCTGCAGGCGGCGATGGTTGGATCGGAGCCAGCCCACCCGGGGCTCCCGCAGCTGATCGAGCGGGCGGACATCAGGGGCGAGCTGCATTGCCACACGATCGCCTCGGACGGGCATGGGACGATCGCGGAGATGGCGGCGGGGGCGCGGGAGCTGGGGTACGAGTACGTCGCGATCACCGACCATTCGGCGACGCATGGGTTCGGAAATGACGTCTCGCCGGACGAGCTGAGGCGACAGATCGAGCGGGTACGCGAGGTGGACGCGCAAATGGAGGGCATCGCGGTGAAGGCGGGCAGCGAGGTGAACATCCTGCCGGACGGGAGCCTGGACTATGAGGACGAGTTGCTGGCGGAACTCGACTGGGTGGTGGCGAGCGTGCACACGGCGTTCGGGATGGACGAAGAGGCGCTGACCGCGCGCATGATCCGCGCGATCGAACACCCGCTGGTGGATGCGATCGGGCACCCGACGGGGAGGATGATCGTGCGACGCGAGCCATATGCGATCGATCTGCAGGCCGTCGGCGAGGCGGCGGCGCGGACGGGGACGCTGCTGGAGATCAACGCGAACCCGGACCGGCGCGACCTGTCGGACGTGAACGCGCGTAACGCCTCGAGGGCGGGCGTGAAAATCGTGATCGACTCGGACGCTCACAAAGTGGTGACGCTACAGAACATGCGCTGGGGCATCGCGACGGCGCGGCGGGCGTGGCTGACAAAGGAGGACGTGGCGAACACGAGACCGTGGAGTGAGCTGGTGGGGATGCGCAAACGCAACCGCGGGAAGTAGGGCGGGTAAGGGTGGGTGACCCAAAGCCCCGCTGCTCCGTACAACCCTGCCGGCGCCGGTCACCGCACGGAGTGGTGTTCGTGTCAGCGAGCGGAGTGGGAGAGCAGGCGCGGAAGTAGCTCCTCCGAGGCGATGCGGTCGCTAGCGGGCCGAGTAAAAGCGGCGAGCGCGGCCGCGGCCCGGGCGACGTGGTCGGGCGCTGGATCGTCGAGCGCGGTGCGCAAGGAGGCGTCGAGATCGTCTGAGACCAGGCGCGGGTCGAGCGAGCGTGCGATCGGCAGCGCGGCGTAGGGGCCGGGAGCTGGGGTGCTGACAAGCTGGCAGCCATCGGCGAGGGCCTCGAGCTGTGCGAGCCCGTAGTCCTCGCGACGGGGGGCGCAGACGAAGACGCGAGCGCGGCGCAGGAGCGCGCGATAGTCGGCTTGGGGCAGCGGACCGGTGAGGGCGATGCCGGCGGCCGGGAGGGTGATGCCGGCGCGGGCGAGCTCGGCGGGAGAGGCGCCGGCGACATAGAGCTGCTCGTCGGGGCGGCGAACGCGGGCCCAGGCGCAGAGGACGCGGTCGAGTCCCTTCTTGAGGGGGTTCGCGGCGTAGGCGATCGCCGCGATGTCGCGGACGGGCGCGGGGGGACCGGAGGGCTCGACCGGGACGGGTAGGACCAGGGAGCGACCGCCGGCGTGAGCCGCGCAGGGCACCTCGCTGAGGCCGCCGGGGCTCCAGGGCAGCAACAGCGGCGCCTGGGAGAGACGATGGCGCTCTAGGGGACGCTGCCAGAGGCCGTGTCGTCCGGGGCGATTGCCGGCGGAGGGGGCGTCGAAGCGGATCGCGCCAGGCCGTGGCCAGAGCAGCGCGGAGGTGGTGCTCGAGTAGACGATGGCGCGCGGAGTGTGCTCGGCGAGTCCGGCCACGGCGGCGCGGCGAGCGGCGAGCGCCCAGG
>JBAUXH010000060.1:0-9033 GCA_049584155.1 Solirubrobacteraceae bacterium | reverse complement strand
GCTGGGGAGGGCGCGCGCGCAGTCGGGCGGGCTAGTGATCGACTCGGAGGAGCCCGAGGTGGTGTTCGACGAGGAGGGACACGTGCGTAAGCTACGCACACGCGCGCAGACCGAGTCGCATCGACTGATCGAGCACCTGATGATCGCCGCGAACGAAGCGGTCGCGCGGCATCTGTCAGAGCGAAGTGTGTCGTGTCTGTATCGCGTGCACGAGCGCCCGGAGCCCGCGCGGGTGCTGCGGCTGATCGCGCAGCTGGCGTCATTGGGGGTCAGTACGCCGGCGGTGCCCGACACGATCTCGCCCTCACAGGCGGCGGAGCTGATGAGCGAGGTCTCTCAGCGGGTGCGGCGGCATGTGCAGAGAGCGCTGAAGCAAGCCGGCGCAGCGCAGGTCGGACCGTGGGGTGGGAGGATCGCGTTGAGCTCGCTCGTTCTGAGAACGTTGCGGCAGGCGTATTACTCGCCCAGGAACATCGGTCACGCGGGTCTGCACTCGGCCTGCTATTGCCACTTCACCTCGCCGATCAGGCGCTACCCGGACCTGGTGTGCCACCGCGCGCTCGTGTCGACGCTCGGTGGGGAGGAGCCGGCGCCGAAGGCAGGCGAGATGGGGGAACTGGGTGAGTGGGCCTCCGAACGCGAGCGTGAAGCGATGAAGATCGAGCGTGGCGGGGATGATCTCGCGCGTTGCTTCGCGTTGGAGCAGGCGTTGTACGAGGGCGGCTGGGAGCAGGCTTTCGTCGGTGAAGTCACGGGATTGATCTCGGCGGGCGCGTTCGTCGCGTTTGGCGCAGGCATCGAGCCGACGTACGAGGGGATGCTGCCGGTGCGGCGGATGCGCAGCGAGAACGGGCGTGACTGGTGGGAGTTAAACGAGCACGGGACGATCTTGCGCGGCGAGCGCTCCGGGATGACGCTGAGGCTGGGAGACGCGATCGAAGTAAAGGTCGCGCGTGTGGACACGGTCCGCGGCCGGGTGGATCTGGTCCCGGCCGAATGATCGGGCTCTCCGGCCGGTCTCCTGAATGTGTGACCGTCTAGGCTCGGCAGGCGATGGCGAAAAGCAAGAAAGGCAAGCGCAAGATCGGCGCGGGGGATGTGGCGTCGAACAGATACGCGTCGTATCGGTATGAGCTGATCGAGCGAGTCGAGTGCGGGATCGTGCTTGAGGGCACGGAGGTCAAGGCGCTGCGCTCCTCGGGCGCGCAGCTGAAGGACGGGTACGCCGCGATCAAGGGCGGCGAGCTGTGGCTTGATTCGGTGCACATCCCGCCGTATGAGCCGGCCTCACGCGATAACCACGACCCAGAACGTCCGCGCAAGCTGCTCGTGCATCGGCGTGAGCTCGACCGACTCGAAGCGAAAGTGGCCGAGCGCGGATGGACGCTGGTGCCGACGCGGATCTACTTCAAGGGCTCGCACGCGAAGGTCGAGATAGCGCTCGCGCGTGGCAAGGACGTGTTCGACAAACGCCAGACGATCCGCGATCGGGAGAGCAAGCGGGACATGGAACGCGCGGTGCGCGAAGCGAGACGATAAACCCTGGATAGGTCCCTCAGGGGGCGCCCGTGCATCCGGACGGGCGCTAGAGCGAGCCGAATGAGTGGCCGCCCGAGGCGAGGATGTGCGAGGCGTCCATCCCTAGCGCGAGCACCACGATCAGGCCGATGTAGACAGCGCCGACGTACACGCGATGGCGAGGCGCGACGCGGTAGTAGGCCGCCTGCTCGATAGAGCGGCTCTTGCGCTGCTGCCAGCGCCGCCGCGTCTCCATGAAGCCGAGCAGCAGGAAGATCAGCAGGAAGGGGTTATGGGTGATGAGCAACAGCGCGACGAGCGCGCCGAGTCCGAGAAACCACATCCAGGGCGCCATCGCCGCCATCGCGCGCCCGCCGTCGAAGGGGACGACGGGTATCAGGTTGATGAGGTTGAGGAAGAAGGCCACATAGGCGAGCGCGCGCAGCAGATCACTGTTAAGGGCCTCGCCGATCGCCAGGCATACGGCGGCGCCGAGCGTGCCGAGGATCGGCCCGGCCAGCCCAACGCGCGCCTCAGCGAGGGCGTTGTCGCCGAGCGACTTGGAGAAGATCGCGGCGCCGAGGAAAGGGATGAACATGGGCGTGCTCGCGCTGATCCCCTCGCGGCGCAGCTGGAAGACGTGGCCCATCTCGTGCACGAACAGCAGCAGCACGAACCCGGCGGCGAACTCCCAGCCGAAGAAGAGGCTGTAGGCGGCGACGGAGATGAGCGCGGTGCCGGTGGTCGTGAGCAGCTTGACCTTCGGCAACAGCAGGAGCAGCCCCTTGATCGCGGTGAAGAACTTGGCAACCAGAGCGACGATGGCCGCGAACATGCTGCCGATGCGCTTGCGCAACGCTTGCACGCGTGAACGGCGATGCGTGCCGAAGGGATCGTCGCCGGCGGGGGCGGGTGCTCCGGAGGGTGGAGTCGCGGGCGCGGGCTGAAGGGCGGCTGGAGCGAGGGCGTGCGACGGGTAGGAGCGTCCGATCGGCGTCAGCGAGGGAGTCGACGCGGTGGGCGCCGGCAGGGAGACATCGGCATCGAGGCCATTGGCCATACGCTCATTGTGGCAGCCCCGATAAGCGTTGCCTAACGACGCTCTCCAGAGCCCTGGACTCGGTGAGAAACGTTTTTTTCGCAACTTGCGGGGAGGGCATCGTTAGGGGGTTGCAATCGGTGGGGGAGCGAGCTACCTTGAATGAAGACGCGGAACCGAGCCGCAAAGAGCGAGGCCACTGAGGTGTGAGGCCGCGCCACCCGAACCGAAGGGCCTCCGGGTCCGACGGGAAAGGTTCCTCAAGCGGCCCGGGACCGCGTCGCTTGCGTTGTGTGGGCGCCCTAAGCACCCCGGCTAGGTAGTGGGTCAGTTTCCGTAGGCTAGGCCTAATCGAGGCTCGGCTACACTGACAGGGCAACATCCACGGGGACGACAGGCTTCGACGCGGTCGGCTCGTGTGGATGGTGGCGAGTCGAGGTCCCGGGCGGCCTCGTAAAACACCCGGGAAAACCATAAGTGCGGACTCTCACGAGTACGCCCTCGCCGTTTAGTTAAGAGCTAAACGCGAGGTCTCGGGCCCCACTTGCCCGCGGTGGGGAAGGCCGGGATCAGAAAGCGGGCTCACCCGGCGCGGTCCGTCTTCGCCAAACCGGGAACACTCAAGGAGGCTGGTCCCCCGCAACCCCGCCGGCGAGGCGAGCGAGGGATGAGATCAGAGCGCCGGCTACGCTCGTAGAAGCCATTCATACGCGGTCGCGGACGTGGGTTCGATTCCCACCGTCTCCATAGACATTTGTCGTTGGTAAGGCCATCCGCCAAAGGCGATCAGGCGCTTGCCTTGTCGGCGTACCGTTCATCACTCCGACCTGGGTGGCAGATCTTCCGCGGCGTTTGGATCGGCGGGATCTTCTGTCTTAGCGTCCTCGGTGGTCGGCGCCTCGGTTATGGGCGCGTATACCTGTATGCCGGCGTTGCTTGCGGCGTTGGCCATGCGGGCGTCGTACGCGTACATGCACGCGAGCAGCTCGCCCAGGTCCAGTGCGGTGGCAACGTGGATCGCGTCAAGTGAGCGCAAGGTGGTGGGCTCCAGCTCGCATGCCCGCTTGCGGATCTGATCTGTCAGCGGCAGCAGGCGTACACCGGCAAGCTGGGTGCGCGCAGCGACGGTGCCGTCTTCTCCCGTGGCCCTACGCGCCGCGCGCAGTGCCTCGACCTCGAGGATCTCCGAGGCGACCAGCCGGGCTTTGGTGGGGAGCGCCGCGATCAGCGCGGACGTCTCGGGCTCGGGGATCGCCAGCTTCACGAACGCCGAAGTGTCCAGGTAGACGAGCTGTTCGTCCGCCACGTCGTTCAGAGTCGCTCGTCGCGCTGTCTCTCCAGCGCTTGCGAGGCCGCGTACGGTCTCGCGGGGTTTGGCGCCCCCAGCTTGGCGGCGACCGCGAGCACCTCTTCCGTCGAGCGCGTGGCGGGGGCCGCATGTCGCCGGTCGAGCCAGCGGTCGAGCTCTGTGCCTTGGTTGGAGAGCAGCTCGCGCGCCCCGCGCAGAATCAGCTCGCGCGCGAGTGTGGCCGTGGGCTTGCGTTCGCCGAGCAACGGGCGTGCGCGGCGCAGCGCCTCTTCGAGCTCGGGGTCGCGCGTAAGCGCTATTCGGGGGTAAATTGTCGACATCCCGTTAGTGTAACACCTAGTTGCACCTACAAGAGCTATGCGGTCGGGAGATGTCGAGCGTGGGTGTGCCAAGCATCGCGGGGGTTTGCGCAACGTACGGTCCTCCCCAGCATCTTGACTAGGGTCGAACCCGGCCCACTCAAAATGCGGACCGCGAGTGTGCTCGAGCCGGGCATGTCGGAGGAAACGTGCCCTACTCGTTGAGACCGACGGTTTCGAGCAGGGTGATCCAGTCTGCCTGACCACGCATGAATTCGAGTTCTTCAAATCTTGTGGCGAGGTGTTCGACTCGTCGGCGCAGCGGCTTGTCCGTCGGCTGCACATAAGGTGTCAGCAGGCGTTGCGGGATTTCATGGATGTCGATCGCTTCCGCGTGCCGGTCGTAGGGCTCCACGTTGCTGGGCATCGCTCCAAAGCCGTTGGCGCGCCAAGCGCGCACGTCCCCGCAGATGTCCGGTACCTTCAGGGTGGTCATTTCCAGCAGGCCCCTGGCGAGCCGATGGGCATCATGAGTGATCTCAGGATTGCTCCACGTCAACCGCTTCAGGATGTTGCTGTATGCGTGGATGCTGGCGACGTCGGTGCGGTAGCCGACGGCCCAGAGCGCGCCGGCCACCTCGTAGGTCAGTTTTTGCGCTTCTTCATTCTCCGGCGAGCCGGCTCCCGCATTCGGGCATTCGGCGTGGAGGCGTAGGTTGAGCTTGTGGATGTTCCGTTCGACTGACGGCCATGTGTTGACCGCGGTGTGCAGCAGCGTGTAGCTGGCCGTGAGATAGACGTGAGTTGAAGCTACGTCTCGGGACGTGGCGCGCGCCATCGCGGGTGTGAGCACGAGGACGAGTACAGCGATCGTTACTGCAAAGCATCTACGCATTGTCCTTCAAACATACCCGTCGTCGCCGGTTTGTCGCCGCAGTTGAAACCGGCGAGAGAGCGGCGCCCGGTCTTTGGTCAAACGACGTCGCGAGGACCGACGTGCGAGCCTTCAGCGCGTGTTCCATCTCGAGTTGCGCCAGTTTCCGCACAACGCCTGCAGGTTCAACCTGACCGACGCCGAGCTGTGGGAGGTGGTCGAGCCTTGGTCCCGCGACGAGTGGATCGAGGAGGGCGAACGCAAATGGAGTCCGCACCAGGCCCGCCTGACGGTGCTGGAGGGGCCGCACCTAGAGGTCGAGGACCTGGCGATGGGACGCGGGTGGCGCAACGCCCAACACAAATCGACCGACGTAACCGAGCGCGTGATCGCCCAGGCGCTCGCGTCCCATGCCGCGATGTCGCCGCCCTCCCGGGTGTCGGCCGAGACCTCCGCGGGCAGTGCGCAGGGCGCCCTGATTGAGAACGGCTCCCCGAGTGTCGATCCAGCCTCGGCCTTGCGCGACGGCGATCTGCGACGACTGCTCGGCTCCGATCCGACGGCACTCTTGCAGGCATGGCGACTTGCCGCCGAGCGTCGCCCCGAGCTCTCGCCGAGCGAGTCGCTGGCTCTGGCCGAACGCACGCTGCGTTCACTGGACGACATCCCGTCCTGAGGTCGCCCCGGCGTCGCTAGACTCCACTGCCTCGCGTGGTGGGCGTAGCTCAGTTGGTAGAGCTCCTGGTTGTGGTCCAGGCGGTCGCGGGTTCGAGTCCCGTCGCTCACCCTTGATCGATCGCTGGAGACGCTCTCAGGTCGAGCTGGAGGTCTCCAGCTCCCAGTGCTCAAGGAGCGCTTGCAGAGAAGCCAGGTAGTCCTTCGGCAGCGAGCGTTCGCGACCGCCCTGGATGAGCCCCTGTACGTACGCGAGTGAGGGACGCACTTCGACGGGCTCCTTGGTGATGACCGAGTAGGCCATCGCACTGTGTGACGTGCCGTCGGCAGTCAGGACGACGACGTCGAGATGTGCATACGCGGCGCCGAGCGTCTCTTTGCGATCGAGCGCGTCCAGCCGATCGCGCTCCAGTTTATACAGCGCCCCCCACACGCTGCTCTCGGGGTCAGGCAGGATGTCCGCGACGCCGGTGCCCGTGCGCACGGAGCGGCGCATGAACGCGAACCGGTATCCCGGCAGCCGCGCGGGGCCGAGGAAACGGTTCTCAGGACAGGCGCCGTCCATCACCGAGCCGACCATGTTGCTGCCGTAGGCGAAGTACTTCATCCGTCCTGTCGTGCGGCCCTCGTGTCGAAGAGCTCTTCGAGATAAAAGCGCGTCTTCACCGGCGGCTCCTGGAGTGGGTACATATGCTTGAGCAGGTCGACTGCCTCCTGTGCGCTGCGCAGGCCACACTCCCGCAGCAGGATCTCGATGTCCTCGTCGTCCTCACCGAAGCGCATCGCCATGAGCTTCATCGCAAGGAGATATCTGGGTGAGGCTGTTGTGACTTCGATCCCGTGAATGTCGGCGATTGGGCGGGGGCTCTCGTCGTTGCCGGGCATGTAGCCCTTGGCGGCATCGTTCAGCCAGTCCTCGGGCAGTTCAAGGTCATCTGCCACCGTCGCGGCGGCTTCGTAGATGGCGCTCTTGGGCTCGAACACCGCGTCGATGTCCTTCGTGACCCGCCGCGTAGAGTAGGCGAGCGCCATCGCGGCGCCGCCGACTACGAAGATCTGCCCACGCACACCGCGGCGAGTGAGCTCGTCGCCAAGGGCCTGCAGTGCCTCCAGGATCTTGGCTTGGGTGAACTGACGCTCAGGCACGGTCGAACACCTCGCGCGCCATGAACACGCCGTGGCGGGCGAACACGGCGGGCGTGTTGGCGAGCGTGTATGCGTGGAACGCGGGACGGCTCGCGACGAACCACCAGGGCTCTACGAACCGTCCGGGGCCGTCGACCCACGTGGGGGCGGGGATTGCGCCCTCGTCGGCAAAGAACTCCGCCACGCCTGCGAGCGCAGCATCGAAACGGGCGTCACCGGTCGGTGGGGGCTCGTTCCTGAGGAGCGCGACGCGTCCAGGACGGGAGGAGCCTCTGAAGTCGTCGGCGAAGCCGAATAGAAGTCGTAGCGCGTCGCGCTCTCGACCCTGTTTCAGGTCCTCTCGGATCGTCTGGGCGAGATCGACGAGCGATGCCGCCCCGCGGCGCACTCTGGGGTGAGCGAGCATGACAACAGGCTAATGCTCGCCGACGATCATCAGCGCGAACCCGTCATATCCCTTCGCGCCGACGGTCTGGATGGCGGTCGCGCTCGCGCTGACGCGCGGCTCGTCGGACACCAGCTCGTAAAAGCGTCGCACGCCCTTAATGATCTCATCGCCCTTCTCAGGGTCATACGCCTCGGGGTCGAGGATCGCGCCGTCGCGCACGACGTTGTCACCGACGATCACGGTGCCGGGGCGCGAGAGCTTCAGCGACCACTCGAAGTAGCCGGGGTAGTTCTGCTTGTCGGCATCGATGAAGATCAGGTCGAACGGGCCGGCGCCCTCGGAGTGGAGCTGGGGCAGGGTGTCTAGCGCAGCCCCGACGCGCAGCTCGACGAGGTTGGCCACGCCGGCGCGCGCGATGTTGGCGCGCGCGACCTCGGCGAAGCGCGGGTCGGCCTCCAGCGTGAGCAACCGGCCGTCCGCCGGCAGGGCGCGTGCGAGCCAGATCGTGCTGTAGCCGCCGAGCGTGCCCAGCTCGAGGATCTTGCGCGCGCCCTGGATGCGCGCGAGCAGCTCCAGCAGCTTGCCCTGGTTGGGCGTGACCGCGATCGGCGGTAGTCCGGCGGCGTCGCTGTCGCGTAGGGCGGCCTCGAGCGCTGGATCGGCCGGCACGAGATGGTCGGAGATGTAGCGATCGACAGCGTTCCAACGGTCCTGAGGAGGGGTGTTGGCTGAATCGGTCATCGGTTCTTCTCCTGGTTGTATGGTGGGCGCGCGTCGGCGCGAGGACTCGCTGAGTGTTCCGGCGATGTTCGCTGCGCGTCGTGTGGGACGTGACAAATAAGTGCTTGACCATATATGCAGAAAGGAAATTTCATGGCAAGACAGGCGAGACGTGGCTGGGCGGGGTTGGGAGTTGCGATCGTGGCTCTCGCGCTGCCCGCGGGGGCTTTTGCGCATAGCGGTGAATTTGCGAAGTTCGATGACTGTCCGACGACGACGGTGGGTGTCGCTCACTGTCTGTACTCGGTGACGGGCGGTGGGGAAGTCCTCCTCGGCAAGACCGCAACGCCGATCGTCAACAAGGTGATCCTGCAGGGCGGTTACTCCAAAGAAAACGCGGAACATGTTTCGACGTTCTTTGCGGCGAGCGATGGCCAAACGCTCACGAAGGCGCCACAGCCGGTGCCGGGCGGGCTGCTCGGGATCGTTCCGCCGGCTTCCTCGCCGCCGCTCCTCAAAGCGCTGGCGAAACGCTTCTTCGAAAGCAAGTGGACGGGTGTCAACGCGACGCTCGAACTCGCCGGGCCGGCGAGCGCGATCAAGATCAGCACGTTCAACCTGCTCGTTGAAGAAGGCCTCGCGTTGCAGGTGCCGGTCAAGATCCATCTCGAAAACCCGTTCCTCGGCGGCTCCTGCTACGTCGGTTCTGATCGGGCGCCGATCGTCTACAGCTTTACGACAGGCTTCACGAGTCCGCCCCCGCCGAACCAGCCGATCGAGGGCAATCCCGGCTTCATCGAACTGAAAGAAGAAGCGCGGATCGCCGAGTTGACGCAGACCCGGCTCGTGGACAACTCGTGGGCCGCGCCGAAGGCGAGCGGTTGCGGCGGCGTGCTCGCGCCGCTGGTCGATCCGATCATCGACGCGCGGATCGGGCTGCCCTCGGCGGCCGGCCACAACGCCGTGATCCTTGAGAACACGGTCGACACGGCGACACCCGCCGCCGTCAACTCGAACTGAGCGTGCGCCCGCTGGCTTGACGAGACGGCCCGGCGCGCGCCGGGC
>JBAUXH010000059.1:0-1907 GCA_049584155.1 Solirubrobacteraceae bacterium | reverse complement strand
AACAGCAACGGCAAAAACGTTGTTACTGCCGATGCCCCATTGGGGCCGAGCGGTTCGTCAGCTCTTTGAAAACTTAAAACCTTCGCGAGTCGATGAGCGACCTTGATCATCCTGCGCTCAGGCTGCGCGCCGAGCAAAGACACCGGTCCTGCGCACGTAGGTGCGCAAAACCCTGGGGGGAGGGTTTTGCGCATCTACGCAATCGCCCGCAGAAAAACGCCATGATCGTTTTCAACCAATGGCTAGAAACAGTTTCCAAACTAACCGGGGGCTAGCGCTTAGGTTTAGCCACATTTCTTGTATCGAGTTTTGGCAACGTCGTAGCCGGTGGCCATGGGTAGCAATTCCTTCCAGCCTTCCCAAATCACTTGCCAGCCGGGCGGGTGATCGTGTTTTCGATTTTGATGTCCGCCCAGGCGGGCCAAAGCATAATAGAAGTCGTGTACCGTCCAATCCAGTTTGACTTTTTTGTGACGCCACTGGCTCAGAACCTCAACGTACAAGGGGCTGATGACGGTGGTGGCCCGGCGCGTCTTCGCGTCCGGGCGTCGACTCGCGTCGCGCAACTGAAGCAACGTCAGCGTGACGACCGACAGCAGCGCGATGGCCGGCTGCAGCCGATCCTCGCTGGTGAACTGGGGGCTCTCGATGCGGCAGCCCGTTTTCACACCCTTGTGATATTCCTCGATTAGCCATCGGCATTCGTACCAGCCGACCACGCGGTAGGCATCCGCGAAGCTGCTCACGGGTTCATTGGTCAGCAAGACCCACTCCAGTCGCTCTTGTCCTGGGGGCGGGTCCACTTCCCAAACCCGGATCACCCAGAGCCGCAGTGCCTCGTTGCCGTAATTGCCGGTCTTCTTGGTCGAGGGACGAATCTCGACCGGAGCAAAGGCCACTGCCATGTTCGCCTGGCGTGCCTGACGCGTGACGGTCTGCTTTTTCCCTTGGCGAGGGGGGCTCTTCACTTCGACCTTGGATGTCACCTCCAGCGTCCACGTGCCGGCCGACGGGAGCGTTCGCACATACGTGTGCAACTTGCCAACCACAGCAGCTTCCGAGTCGCTATGTCCCACAAAGATGCAGCGGTTGTATGACGAGCGAATGACAAAACGGCGGCCGCTGCGTACTTCGTGTTCCAGAAACTCGAACGTATCCGCACCGCGATCGCACAGGTCGATCAGTTGCCACTCGCCCGGCAAGGGCTCGGTTCCCTTCAGCCACAGAAGGCTCTCCCGCGACTTGCGTTTTCGCCGCTGCGCGTTGGTTTCTGTTTTAGAAACCTTTGTCCGACGATGCAGCACTTGGTTCCACAAACCGATCACATCCCGCGTTTGGGGATCGACGGCCAGGCTATGGTGAGCGACGTAGCCGCGTCGCGATCCGCTGCCAATTTGGCCCAGCCGGTCCAGCGACTTGTGCGTCGTGAAGTCAAACTCGGTCGAGTCGTGAATCACCAGCACCGGCGTTTTCCGCTGGGCAACCTGCTCGAGCACGGTTTGACGATGCGCGTCGAGAATCGCTCCGTGGGTCACGTCGTCTTTCCGCATCAGGCGGTAAAAGGCTTGAAGGTCCGCCGGGCTGCGGAATTTCTGCGGCAACGTGCCGCCGGGGCGCTGACACATCTGATCGACAAGTTGGACAAGCCGTCTGGTCCGACGCTCGTCGCCAAGTTGTGCGTGACCGAAATTCATTTCACCGAAACTTTTTCCCCCAGTCATACCCGACCCTCCGTGAACAACCGAGCTGGTTACCATTCCGTCACTCGTAATCATTCGCAGACGATCAAGTCTTGACCGATGCTGGCGCATGCATTTAATCGCAATCGCGGCCCCTACAAATTTCCACAGCCAATGCAACCTTCCGCCTTCGCTCCGTATAATCCGCAGAGATCACCAACTCAAAAA
>JBAUXH010000058.1:0-2221 GCA_049584155.1 Solirubrobacteraceae bacterium | reverse complement strand
GCCCTGGGCCTTCCAGCCCCCGAGCGCGGTCGCGGTCTGGGGCGTGAGGCCGACATGGCCCATCACGGGGAT
The DNA here is from genome assembly GCA_049584155.1 of Solirubrobacteraceae bacterium. GTDB lineage: Bacteria > Actinomycetota > Thermoleophilia > Solirubrobacterales > Solirubrobacteraceae > Palsa-744. Next base: position 2,149 of record JBAUXH010000058.1, on the reverse strand, counting down.
ACCGGCGGCGACGATCGCGCGCGCGCGAGCCGCCGAGGAGGGGCCGCCGCCCTCGAGCTTGACGGCCTCGCAGCCGGCCTCCTTGACCATTCGCAGCGCATTGGCGATCGCCTGCTCGTCGGAGACCTCGTAGGAGCCAAACGGCATGTCGCCGATCAAGAGCGGTGTGCGCAGACCACGGCGCACCGCGCGCGCGAGCACGAGCATGTCGCCGAGCTCCACCGGCGTCGTCGAGTTGTAGCCGAGCACCGTCGTAGCGGCCGAGTCGCCGACGAGCACCAGGTCGACGCCCGCGGTCTCGGCGGAGCGAGCGCTCGGATAGTCATACGCGGTGACCATCACGATCGGTTCGCGTAGACGCTTCTTTTCGGTGAGCAGCGGCAGGGTCATGGGCAGGCGCCCAGGGTCGGCGGGGGCTTGAACGGCGTGGCTAGACATGGCGTTGGTGAGTCCTCTCTGACAGGGTTGACGCCCTACGCGAGCAGGGTCGCCACCTCGTCGTCGATGGTGATGATGCGGTTGGTCTGCGCCTGCACGTGCACGACGCGCGGCTCGTACTCCTTCAGCTCGGCCTGGTCGTACTGGCCGTAGGAGATCACGATGATCGTGTCGCCTCGATGGACGAGGCGGGCGGCGGCGCCGTTGACCTTCATCTCGCCGGAGCCGCGCACGCCTGGAATCGTGTAGGTCTCAAAGCGCGCACCGTTGTCGACGTCGACGACGTGGACCTGCTCGTGCTCGAGGATGTCGGCGGCCTCCAGCAGGTCCGGGTCGATTGTGATCGACCCGACGTAGTGCAGGTCGCAATCGGTGATCGTCGCCCGGTGGATCTTGGACTTCAGCATCACGCGCTGCATGTGCTCGCTCCTGTAGATAGGTGGCTTATCGTTGAATCGCCCGCCACGGGCGTGCTCATTGCATGTACGGAGGCGGGCGTCAGCATCACGTTGTCGATCAGGCGGACCGCGCCGACACGTGCGGCGAGGATGAGCAGAGCGGTTGCGCTGAGTGAGTCGACCCGCTCGAAGGTAAGGGGGTCCACAAGCTCCAGATATTCTGGCTCGACTCCGCGCGCAGTCAGCGTTTCGCGGGCGGCGGGCACGAGCTTCTCGGCCGAGTGCTCGCCCGCGTAGGCCAGGTCAGCAGCTTGCTCGAGCGCCTCGAACAACGCTCCTGCCCGTATCCGCTGATCCGGGTCGAGACGCGCATTGCGGCTGGACATGGCGAGCCCGTCGCGCTCGCGCGTGGTGTCGCACACCTCTATGTCCACCGGCATGTTGAGGTCCGCGACCATGCGTTTGATCACTGCAACCTGCTGGGCGTCCTTCTGTCCGAAGTAAGCAAGATCCGGCGAGACCATGTTGAGAAGTTTCGTCACCACCGTGGTGACGCCGCGGAAATGGGAGGCTCCACGAGACGCGCCCTCGAAGCGGTCGGTGAGGCCGAAGACCTCGACAGCGCTGGAGAAACCGTCCGGGTAGACCTCCTCGATCGACGGAGCGAACAGGATGTCGGTGCCTGCCTGCTCGGCTAGGCGGGCATCGTCGGCCTCGCGGCGAGGATAGAACTCGAGGTCGGCTCCCTCGTCAAACTGCGCGGGATTGACGAACAAGGAGACGACCACAAAGTCGCATTGTTCCCGCGCACATCGGATCAGCGAGAGGTGTCCTTCATGCAGGGCCCCCATCGTGGGGACAAGCCCGATCGTGGTCGCCACATCGCTAACGGCCGCTCCGGCGTGGGTAGGCCGGACCAACGCCGCCTGCCGCACGGGCGCTAGCGCAGCGCGCAGCTCGGTGACGGTGCGCATGGTCCTCATGCGCGAGGCGAGGGTCGTCGGTTGACGTCGTGGCTCATCGGATTCGGTCCAGTTCCCTGCGGATACCGGCGCGACTAAGGATGTACTACAGCTCCTACACGAGGTTCGTTTCGAGCGAACTCGATCACGACCTCACCGATGATGATACAACCGCGGCGGACATATATGTGGCCGATTCGCGCGCTGTGCGCAGAATCACAGAAGGTTGCCTTTCGTGGGCGAGATGAGTGTGATTGCGATGAGCGGATACCGTTCGGTCGGTGAGCGATGCGCGTTCCCACCACCGTCGGGTGCGTCTGGACACTCTGCTGGCCGAGCGCGGCCTGTTCC
>JBAUXH010000057.1:0-51746 GCA_049584155.1 Solirubrobacteraceae bacterium | reverse complement strand
TCCGACTCCTTTTCCGTCGCGCCCGTTCCCGTGTCCGCAGCCGTGACGCGGCGCAGCACCGTCGCGACCTCCTCGGCGCTGAGCGCCTGCAGCGCATACACCCGCAGGCGCGAGAGCAGCGCCCCGTTGACCTCGAAGGCGGGGTTCTCGGTGGTGGCGCCGATCAGCGTCACGAGCCCGTCCTCGACCGCCGGCAGCAGGGCGTCCTGCTGAGCCTTGTTGAAGCGGTGGATCTCGTCCAGGAACAGCACGGTCGGCGTTCCCAGCGTGCGCCGGTGCGCGGCGCGCTCGATCACCGCGCGCACCTCCGCACGCCCGGCCTGCACCGCGCTGAGCTCCTCGAACGCGGCGTCCGAATTGCTCGCGACCAGCCGCGCCAGCGTCGTCTTGCCGGTCCCCGGCGGCCCGTACAGCACCATCGAATGCGGCCGGCCCTGCTCGATCGCGGTGCGCAGCCCGGAGCCCTCGCCCAGCAGGTGTGTCTGCCCGACGAACTCCTCCAGTCGTCCCGGGCGCATCCTCACCGCCAGCGGATGCTCCGCGACCGAGCCCCCGCCCGCCGGAGCGCCCGCGGCGCGGCCGGGAGGGGAATCGTCCTCGAACAGAGTCTCCATCGCAGCAAGTATCCCGCGCGCGAGAACGTAAACACGCGCCTACGCGAGGTTTGCGCCTATTTAGTTTCTTCGGGAGGTTGCCGAGGAGTGCGTGTCGAACTCTTGTACCCGGTGTTGCATGTGACGACCATCCCGCGGAGGATCCACCCATGAGCGTGGGCGCAGCCGAGCTGCTGCCCGGCGCGGGCGGAGGCCTCGACCTGCCCGACTTCGCGGGTTCGGGCGCGCTTGCCGCGCGCTCTCCCCTGCAGCTGTTCTGGCGGCGCTTTCGCCGCGATCGCGTGGCGCTCGTCTCGCTCTGGTTCATCGCCCTGCTGATCGTCGTCGCGATCGCCGCGCCGCTGGTCGTCTCGCTGCTGGGGCTGCCCGGTCCGAGCGTGCAGAACCCGAACCTGACGAACGCCTTCGGCAGCCCGCTCGGTCCGAGCTCCGCGCACCCCTTTGGGGTGGATCCACTCGGTCAGGACGTCGCCTCGCGCGTCATCTACGGCACGCGCGTGTCGCTGATCGTGGGCATCGTCGGCACCGCCGTCGCGACGGTGCTCGGCACGATCGTCGGACTGCTCGCTGGCTACTACCGCGGCTGGACCGACACGCTGCTCTCGCGCATGGTCGACGTGGTGTTGGCGATCCCGGTCCTGCTGCTGGGCCTGGGTCTGGGCGCCGCCTGTGAGGTCCGGGGCTGTTTCGGTGGGCACGTCCAGTCGGGGCTCGGCGTGATCATCTTTCTAATCGCGCTCGTCAACTGGACGTACATCGCGCGGATCGTGCGCGGTCTCGTGCTCTCGCTGCGTGAGCAGGAGTTCGTGACCGCCGCCCGCTCACAGGGCGCGTCGGATCTGCGCATCATGGGCCGCGAGATCCTGCCCAACCTCCTCGCTCCGATCGTCGTCTACGCGAGCCTGCTGATCCCCCAGAACATCCTGCTGGAGGCGGCGCTCTCCTATCTCGGTGTGGGCGTGCGCCCACCTACCGCCAGCTGGGGGCAGATGATCGCCGCGGCAACGCCGACCTTCAGCACGGCCTGGTGGTACATGGTCTTCCCCGGTATCGCCCTGCTGTTGACGGTGCTCGCCTTCAACCTGCTCGGTGACGGTCTGCAGGACGCTCTCAACCCAAGGATCGCGCGATGACGCGGCGATCCACCACACGATTTGCCACACACAGGAGGGGTACCGTTGTTTAGAACGATCGACAGGTCGGCTTCGCTAGCGCTCGTCGGGGGCGTCAGTGCAGTGCTCGCGTTGGGGCTCTCCGCATGCGGATCGAGCTCGGAAACGGTCTCGGGTGCAAGCGGCATCAAGGCGCCCCCCGGCGTTCTGACTCCCGCAAGCGAGTCGCTCACCGGCGGTGTGCGGGGCGGCACGCTCACGGTTCTCAACCACGAGGACTTCGAACGCCTCGACCCCGGCCAGGCCTACTCGTCGATCGACTACGAGGCGATGTATGCGACGCAGCGCCCGCTCTTCTCCTACAAGCCGAACACGTTCGCGACGCCCAGCCCCGACATGGCCTCGGGGCCGGCGGAAATCTCCTCCGACCGCAAGACGGTCACAGTTCACCTGCGCTCGGGCGTGCATTTCAGCCCGCCCGTCAACCGCGAAGTCACCTCCGCGGACGTCGCCTACGCGATCGAGCGCGGCGCCAACGAAAACGTAGCCAACCCTTATTTCTCGACGTATTTCGGCGCGCTGGAAGGTGCGAGCAAGGCGAACGGCGGTTCAATCCCCGGCATCGCCACGCCCAACTCGCACACGATCGTCTTTCACCTGACCGAACCGAAGGGTCAGATCCTTGCCTCGGCGCTCGTGCTGCCGCTGAGCGCGCCCGTGCCCGAGGAATACGCGCGCAAATACGACGCCCATAAACCGACCGAATACGGCAACTATCTCGTCGCCACCGGTCCCTACATGTTCAAGTCAAACGGCGCGGGCAAGGTGCTCGGGATCGGCTACGAACCGGGCAAGTCCGCGACGCTCGTGCGCAACCCCAACTGGCGTGCCTCCACCGACTTCCGTCCGGCCTACCTTAACCAGATAAACATCCAGATCGGCGGCGACCCGAACGTGATCGGCCGGCAGGTGCTCGAAGGCTCGCACGTGGTCCAGAACGACACGCCCGCGCAGTCGATCGTCCAGCTCGCCTACGAACAGCACCGCTCGCAGCTGGAGATCTCCCCGGGCGCCGGCACGAACTACATCGCGGTCAACAACCACAAGGGCCCGTTCGCGAACGTGAACGCGCGCAAGGCCTTCTGGGCGGCGCTCGACCGGGTCGCGATGAACAAGGCTCGCGGGGGCGAACTGGTCACGAACGTTATGACCCACTTCATCTACCCCGAAATCCCCGGCTTCGAACAGGCCGGTGGCCTGAAGGGCCCGCAGGTCGACTACAACGAGTATCCGTCCGGGAACGCGCAGGTGGCCGCCAAGTACATGCGGCTTGCGGGCTACCCGAGCGGAAAGTACACGGGCAGCGCCACCGTGCAGATCGTCGGCGCGACCGGCAGCCCCGACGCGCAGGACGCCGAAATCGTCAACCAGACGCTCAAGAACCTCGGCTTCAAAACGAAGTTCAGCCTCGTCGACGGGTCGGTCATGTACTCGAAGTTCTGCGGCACTCCCGCCGAAGAGATCGACGTCTGCCCGAGCGTCGGCTGGGCCGCGGACTTCGGCGATCCTCAGGGCGTGCTCGACGTGACGTTCAACGGGAAGCACATCGAACCCAGCGGCAACAACAACTGGGGTCAGGTGAACGATCCGACGATCAACCGCAAGATGGAAGAAGCCGAACCGATCGTCGGCACGCAGGCTCGCGCCGCCGCCTGGGGAGCGATCGACCGCGAATTGGTCGCCCAGGCCGCCGCGATCCCGTTCGCGTTCGACAAGGAGCCGAACATCGAGGCGAGTAATGTCGCGGGCGTCGGTGACGTCTGGAACATCGGGGCGTGGGACTACTCGTTCACATCGCTGAAGTGAGATGACCGCGCCGAGTCGACGATCGCAGCTGAGCGGATGACCGGCTATGTCATCCGGCGCGTGCTGTGGGGGGTGCTGCTGCTGATCCTCGTCTCGGCGCTGACGTTCGTGCTGTTCCGGGTCCTGCCCACGGCCGATCCCGCGCGGCTGCGCGCGGGACACAGCGCGAACCCCAAGGTGATCGCCGAGATCAGGGCCAATCTCGGATTGAACAAGCCGCTGCTCACGCAGTTCTGGCTGTACATGAAGGGGCTGTTCCTGCACGGCGACCTCGGCTACAGCTACTACTCGAATGCCTCGGTCAAGAGCCTGATCTTCGATCGCCTGCCCGCGACCCTGTCGCTGACGATCGGCTCGGCGATCATCTGGATGGCGATCGGTCTGCCGATCGGGATCGTCTCGGCGCTGCGTCGGCGCTCGCGCACCGACCGCAGCACGATGGGGGCCGCGCTGCTGTTCATCTCGGCGCCCGAATACTGGCTGGGACTGATCGTGCTGTACCTGTTCGCGGCGGACATCGGCCAGATCAAGGTCTTCCCCGGCTCCGGCTCCTACGCGGGCCTGACCACGGACCCGTGGAAATGGTTCAGCTCGCTGATTCTGCCCTGGTTCGTGCTCGCCGCCGGCTTCGCGGCGGTGTACGCGCGGTTGATGCGCGGCAGTCTGATCGAGATCATGGGCGAGGATTACATTCGCACCGCCCGCGCCAAGGGCTTGCCCGAACGCCGGGTCGTCATGCACCACGGCGTGCGCGCGGCGATTACGCCGATCCTGACGATCTTCGCGCTCGACGTCGGCGTGCTGCTGGGCGGCGCCGTGTTGATCGAGACGGTCTTCGACATCCCCGGGATCGGCCGGCTGAACTACGACGCGATCACTCATGCCGACTTTCCGATCATCCAGGGGACGGTGCTGCTGGCGGCGCTGTTCATCATCGTCGCGAACATCGCCGTGGACATCGCCTACGCCTACCTCGACCCGCGGGTCCGCTACTCGTGAGCCCCGAGGAGCCGCTGCTGCGCGTCGAGGATCTGCGCGTCAGCTACGCGACTGAAGACGGACTCGTGCAGGCCGTCGACGGGATCTCCTACACGCTGGGTCGCGGACGCACGCTGGGGATCGTCGGCGAGTCCGGCTCGGGTAAGACCGTAGCCGCGCTCAGCGTGCTCGGTCTGACGCGGGCGGAGGGCGCGACGGTTAGCGGGCGAATCTCCTTCGAGGGTCGCGAGCTCCTGGCGTTGGATGATTCCGAGCTACGCGCGATCCGTGGTGATGAAATCGCGATGGTGTTCCAGGACCCGCTGTCAGCGCTTCATCCGATGTACCGCGTGGGCGCACAGATCGGGGAGGCGATCCGGGCGCACCGCGATATCGCCAAGGCCGCATCGCGCGCGCGCGCAATTGAGCTGCTGGACCTCGTCGGTATTCCTGAGCCCGCGGCTCGCGTTGACTCCTATCCGCACGAGCTCTCCGGCGGGCAGCGCCAACGGGCGATGATCGCGATGGCGCTCGCCAACGACCCTAAGCTGCTGATCGCCGACGAGCCGACAACCGCCCTGGACGTGACCGTACAGGCGCAGATTCTCGCGCTGCTCTCGCGCTTGCAGCGCGAACGGGGAATGGCGCTCGTGCTCGTTACCCATGATCTCGGGGTGGTCGCCGAGATGGCCGATGAGATCGCCGTGATGTACGCGGGCCGGATCGTCGAGCGCGCCCCCGCCGAGCGCGTGTTCACCGTCCCCGAGCACCCCTACACCTGGGGGCTGCTGCGGTCGATCCCCACGCTCGACGGTCCGCGCGAGGAACTGCTCACCCCGATCCCCGGAAGCCCTCCCAGCCCGCTGGCGCCGCCGCCCGGGTGTCGTTTTCACCCACGCTGTCCTTATTCGGAGCCCGAGCACGCTCGCACCGACCCGGCGCTCGCGCCGGTGCCAGGCCAGCCCGATCACGAGGTGGCGTGCCTGCTCGATTCAGATACACGCCGGCGGCTTTGGAAGAGCCTGGCATGAGCTCCGGTGAGCCACTACTGCAGGTGAAGGGCCTAGTCAAGCACTACCCGATCGACCGCGGCGTGATGCTGCGACACAACGTCGGCGCGGTTCGTGCGGTGGATGGGATCGAGTTCGAGGTGATGCGCGGGGAGACGTTCGGGATCGTCGGCGAGTCGGGCTCGGGCAAGAGTACGACCGCGCGTTTGATCGCCCGTCTGCTCGAGCCCACCGCGGGGGAGGTGCGGTTCGAGGGGCAGGACATAACGGCGCTGCACGGCGCCAGGCTGAAGTCGATCAGGCGCGAGCTGCAGATGGTCTTCCAGGACCCCTACTCGTCGCTGAACCCGCGCAAGACGATCGGCTCGATCGTCGCCGAGCCGCTCGTCATCCATCGCGTCGCGTCCGATCGCTCCGCGCGCAGACGCGCCGTAGGAGAGCTGCTGGACACGGTCGGGCTGAACCCCGAGCACTACAACCGCTACCCGCACGAGTTCTCCGGCGGACAGCGCCAGCGCGTGGGCATCGCCCGGGCGCTCGCACTGGGACCGAAGCTGCTGATCGCCGATGAGCCGGTGTCCGCACTGGACGTCTCGATCCAGGCTCAGGTGCTCAACCTGTTGCGCGAGCAGCAGCGCCGACTGGGATTGACGATGGTGTTCATCTCCCACGATCTGTCGGTGATCAGACACATGTGCGATCGCATCGCGGTCATGCACGACGGGCGGATCGTCGAGGTGGCGTCCAACGAGGCGCTTTACAGCGCCCCCCGTGAGCCATACACGCGCGAACTGCTCGCGGCAGTGCCGGGCGCGCGCCGGGTGGCGCAGCGTACGATGCCCGCATGACACGCCCCGACCCGTCTGCCGAGGCGCGGGAGCTGCTCCAAGATCTGATCCGTTTCAACACGGTCAATCCTCCTGGGGCCGAGCGCGCAGCGCAGGAGCACCTGGCCGCGCATCTGAGGGCGGCGGGGTTCGAGTGTGAACTGCTTGGCGCCGAGCCCGACCGACCCAATCTCGTGGCGCGGTTGCGTGGCGAGCGGGAGGGTCCGACGCTGTGTTACCTGGGGCACGTCGACACCGTGCTCGCCGACCCGGCGGAGTGGCACAGTGCGCACGACCCGTGGTCGGGAGACGTCGCCGACGGCTACCTGTGGGGGCGGGGCGCGCTGGACATGAAGTCTCAGGTGGCGGCCGAGATCGCCGCCGCCGCCTCGCTCGCACGCTCGGGCTGGCGGCCCGCGCACGGCGAGCTCTTGATCGTGGCGGTCGTCGACGAGGAGACCGGAGGCGCGCTCGGCGCGGAATGGATTACGCGCGAACACCCCGACGCGGTGCGCTGCGACATGCTCGTCAACGAGGGGGCCGGCTGCGTGTTCGAGTACGGCGGCGCGCGCCGCTATGGGGTGTGCTGCGCCGAGAAGGGCGTTTTCCGGTTCACCGTCACGACCGAGGGCGTGGCGGGACACGCGTCGATGCCGAACATGGGCGTCAATGCGCTGCTGAAGATGGCGCCTTTGCTGGAGCGCCTCGGGGCACTAGCGCCGGCGTATGAGCTGACGGCCGAGCCACGCGCGTTCCTCGCGGCGATCGGCGAGGATCCCGAGGATCCCGTCGGATCAGTGGCGCGGCTGCGTACCGTCGACGAGCGGTTGGCGACGATGTTCGAGCCGATGCTCGGCGTGACCTTCGCGCCGACCAGGATCAGCGCATCGGAGAAGATCAACGTGATCCCAAGCCGGGCGGTGCTGCGAGTGGACTGCCGCGTGCCGCCGGGTCTCGGCGAGGAGCAAGTCAGGCGCGCCATCGCCGAAGTATTGGGACCCCCTCACTCAGAATCCCCTCACCCAGAGTCCCCCCGACCGGGATCCAACCAACCGGGATCGGCCTACCCCGAAGACGGATTCGCGATCGAGTTCACCGAGCGCGTCATCGGTAACCGTTCGCCGATGACCTCGCCGCTGATGGACGCGATCTCAGAGTGGGTCGCCGAGCACGATCCCGGAGCACTCACGGCTCCGACGATCCTGCCCGGGTTCACCGACTCGCGCCACTTTCGCGCCGCATTCGAGGACTGTGTGGCATATGGCTTCTTTCCCCAGCGCCACCAGTCGCTGCTGCAGACGGCGCCGCTGATTCACGGCGCGGACGAGCGCATCGATGTCCGCGACCTGGCGTTCGCCGCCGAGTTCTTCCGCGACCTGGCGCTGCGGATGCTGGGTTGAAAAATCACCCATCCGCCAGATCGATTGCACCAAAATCCGTCCCGATCCCTCATAATCCCGCTCGACAGGACTCACAGCCACGGTTGGCGACTATGAGGGAGCACGGATGACGAACACGATCGCGACGTCGATTTCGCAGAACATTCAGAACTGGGCCCTTGACTGGGAGCCGGTGCTGATGATCCTGTTCTTCGGCGCGCTCATCTATCTGATGTGGCGCACGCTGAAGGTGATGCCGAAAGTCAAGCCGCAGCAGATCAAGCCGGCGTCCAACCAGTCGGTGTCCTTCGCCGACATCGCCGGCGTCGATGATGCCAAGGGCGAGCTGCAGGAGATCGTCGAGTTCCTGCGCGACCCAAAGCAGTTCGAAAAGCTGGGTGCGAAGGTGCCGAAGGGCATCCTTTTGCACGGTCCGCCCGGGACGGGTAAGACGCTGCTCGCCAAGGCCGTCGCTAACGAGTCCGGCGCGCAGTTCTTCGCCCAGTCCGCGGCTGCCTTCGTGGAGATGTTCGCCGGCCTGGGCGCCGCACGGATCAGGCGGCTGTTCGCGATCGCCCGCAAACACGAGCCGGCGATCATCTTCATCGACGAGCTCGACGCCGTCGGTGGACGGCGCGGCTCGGACATCTCCGGCGAGAAGGACCAGACGCTCAACCAGCTGCTGGTCGAGATGGACGGGTTCGCGGGCGACAGTGGGCGGTTGGTCGTGATCGCCGCCTCGAACCTGCTCGACAAGCTCGACCCCGCGCTGTTGCGCCCGGGACGGTTTGACCGGCAGGTGTTCGTCGCCCCGCCGGACGTGGCCGGGCGCGAAGGCGTGCTGGCCGTGCACACGCGCGGCAAGCCATTGGGCAAAGTAAATCTGGCGCTTGTCGCCCAGCAGACGAGCGGCCTGACGGGCGCCGATCTGGCGAATATCTGTAACGAGGCCGCCATCTTTGCCGCCCGCCGCGGCGCGAAAGCGATCGACGACGCGGACTTCGACGGCGCGCTGGAGCGCGTGATCGCGGGTGTGCAGTCCCGGCGTGTGCTGAACGCGCACGAGAAGCGAGTCGTCGCGTTCCATGAGGCGGGGCATGCGCTGTGCGGCGAGCTGCTGCCGTCGGTCGATCGCGTGCACCGCATCTCGATCGTCCCGCGCGGGCGCGCGCTGGGCTACACGCTGAACCTGCCCGCCGAGGATCGCTATCTGAAGACGCGCGAGGAGTTGCTCGATTACATGACCGTCCTACTCGGCGGGCGAGCCGCGGAGCAGATCGTGTTCGGCCAGGTCACGACCGGCGCCTCGGACGACCTCAAACGAGTGGCGGACATCTCGCATTCGATGGTGCACGACTTCGCGATGGGCACCGCCGGCGTGGGACGCTCACCCGAAGGCGACGTGCGTCTGTCGGAGACGACCCTGCGCATTCGTGATGAGGAGCGCCAGGACCTGATCGACGAGGCTCGCCGGGCGGCGCAGAAGATGATCGTCGCGCACCGCGGTCAGCTCGACGCGTTGGCCTATGAGCTGCTCGAGCACGAGGTACTCGACCGCGAAGCGATCGAGCGAATCATGAGCGGCGTTCCGCGCCTGGAGCGCGCTCCAGGCGTCGGGTTGCGCGTGGTCGCGGCCGCCGAGTCCCACGATGCTCCCGCGAGTCCCGTCGCGATCGGCGCTCCACCGGGCACGGCCGCGAGCGCCGTGCCGGGCCACACGCTCCCTCCGCCGCCGCCCGGTGAGGGTGATGGCACCGAAGCCGGACGTCGTTAGCGACCGCCGCTAGACTCCGCGAGGTGTTCGACCGCATCGACCATGTCGGCGTCGCCGTGCAGGACCTCGACGCCTCACTGCACCTCTTTCGCGACCTGTTCAAGCTCGATGTTGCCCATCGCGAGATCGTGGAGCAACAAGGCGTAGAGGCTGTGCTGCTGGACGTCGGCGAGAATCACGTCGAGCTGCTCGCCCCGCTCGGTCCCGACACGCCCGTGGGCAAGTTCATCGCCAACCGGGGCCCCGGGCTGCACCACATCGCCTACCAGGTGGATGACATCGACTCGACGCTCGCCACGCTCGACGAGGCAGGCCTGCGGTTGATCGACAAGCAACCGCGCACGGGGATCGGCTCCTCGCGCGTGGCGTTCGTGCATCCCAAGGCCGTGGGCGGTGTGCTGATCGAGATCGTGCAGCCCGCGGAGGCCCACTGATGGCTGCGCTGCGTCGCATCAGCATCGGGTTTCAGGCCGGTCAGGTGCTGTCACTGCGAGTCGCCGACGCGCAGCTGAAGGCGTTGTATAAGGCGCTCCAGGATGGCGGCTGGCATGAGCTGGAGAGCGAGGACGGGCCGGTGCGGCTATATCTCGGGCAGGTCGTATATGTGCGCGCGGAGGACGAGGATTCGCGCGTCGGCTTTGGTGCGTAGGGCGTTGGGCTCGCTGGATGAGCGGTTGCTGCGCGTAGCGCGCACGCGCGGTCACGGCGATCCGCGGATCGAGCGCGGGGTTGCTCAGTTCTCGCGGCTGGGAGAGCACGGCGGGGTGTGGCTGGTGATCGGCGCTGTCGGTTGGGCTTTGGACCGTCCCCGCGCCGGAGCGTGGAGCAGAGCGGTGGGCGCGGTCGCGGGAACGTATGCGCTGAACACGGCCGTCAAGCTCGCCGTCGGTCGCCGTCGCCCCGAGCTACCCGGGTTGCCGGCGCTGACCGGCACCCCGACCCGGCTGAGCTTCCCTAGCGCCCACGCCTCGACCTCGTTCGCCGCCGCCGGTGTGTACGCGCGCCTGGGGCTGCCGGCGCCGGCGCTGTACGGGTTGGCGACGAAGCTGTCGCTGTCGCGCCTGTACCTAGGCGTGCATTACCCCTCCGACGTACTCGCGGGCGCGCTGCTGGGCACGATCGTGGGCAGCAGCGCGCCGGGCGCGAGCGGCTCTGCGAACATGGCCCGAAGGGCGGGCGGAGCGACGTTGTGAGCACGAGAATCGGCATTGTTGGGATGCCCAACGCGGGCAAGTCCTCGCTGTTCAACGCGCTGACGAAAGCGGGGGCGGAGGCGGCCAATTATCCCTTTACGACGATCGAGCCGAACGTCGCGGTCGTGCCCGTGCGCGACGGGCGCTTGGAGGAAGTCGCGCGTACGGTGGGCGCGTCGGAGATCGTGTGGGACACGATCGACTTCCACGACATCGCGGGATTGGTTGCGGGCGCGCATCAGGGCGAGGGTCTGGGCAACAGGTTCTTGGCGAACATCCGCGAGACCGACGCGATCGTGCACGTCGTGCGCGCACATTCCGACGACGGGGTCGTGCATCCGGAGGGCCGCGTCGATCCGCTCGCCGACATCGCGACGATCGAGACCGAGCTCGCGCTCGCGGATCTGGAGCAGGCCGAGCGCCGCGTGGAGCGCGTGGCCAAACAGGCTCGTGGCGGGGACAGGGTCGCGGTGGCCGAGGAGGCGTGGCTGAACGAGGCGATCGCCGCGCTGCAGGCCGGCCGGCCGGTGCGTACCGTGCCCGTGCCCGAGGAGGTCCCGAACGCGGCGCGCGACCTCGGCTCGCTGACGGCCAAGCCGGTGCTGTTCCTCGCGAACGTCGACGAGGGCTCGGATGAGCTCCCTGCCGAGATCGCCGCTCACGCGGCGGTGCAGGGCGCCGGTGCGGTGGCGGTCAGCGCGCGCATCGAGTCCGAGCTGGCGGAGCTGGATGACGAGGACGCGGCCGCGATGCGGGCGGAGCTCGGCGTCAGCGAGTCGGGCCTCGAGCGCGTGGTGCGCGAGGCGTTCGCGCTGCTGGAGCTGATCGCGTTCTTCACCGCCGGCGAGGCCAAGCCGGCCCAATCCTGGCATTTGCGCCGTGATCTGAGCGCGTGGCACGCCGCCGGGGAGATCCACACTGACATTCAGCGCGGGTTCGTCCGCGCCGAGGTGATCGGCTGGCGCGAGCTGGTCGACGCTGGAGGCTACGCGGGCGCCCGCGAGCGGGGGACGTTGCGGGTCGAGGGCCGGGACTACGCGATGGCCGATGGGGACGTGATCACCGTCAAGTTCACGCCTTAGCGAGCTGCGCGAGCCGCTCGGCCAGCCGCGTCATCCCCAGCTCGCGGGCGGCGTCGGCGCCCGCAGCGAAATCGGTTGCGCGGTCGGCGGGACGCTGTACGTCGAAGCGCCGCAGCGTGGCGATGTCCTTGAAGGTGCGCAGCAGCTCGGCGTTTGCCAGCAGCGCGGCGGTGGCGCGCGGACGCGTACGCGGGTCGTCTGATTCTGCGGCCGCCAGCACGTTCTCGAGCGTTCCATGGCGCGCCAGCAGTTCGGCGGCGGTCTTCACCCCCACACCCGGGGCGCCGGGCAGCCCATCTGAGGGGTCGCCGCGCAGCGCGATCAGATCGGGCACCTGCTCGGGTCCGACCCCGTGGTAGCGCTCGCGCACCTGCTCCGGGCCGATCTCCTCGACGATGCGACCTTTTTCGAGCTTGACGACCGCAGTGCGCTCGTCGACGGCCTGATAGAGGTCGCGATCGGCGGTCAGCAGCAGCGCTTCGCCTCCGTGCTCGGTATCGGTGCGCGCGTGGGAGAACATCGCGTCGTCGGCCTCCAGCTCGCCCGCGTCGCAGACCGTCCAGCCCAGGGTCGCGAGCAGGTCGGGGGCTTTCGTCCACTGCTCGGCGAGCTCCGCCGGCATCGGGTCGCGGTGGGCGTGGTAGGGCGGGTACAGCTTCACGCGGTAGGCGGCCTGCTCGGCGCCGAAGCACGCCACGACCGCGCGTATGGGACGTTCCTCGATCACGGCCAGCAGCGCGTTGACGCTCCCAAGCAGCGCATTCACCGGACGGCCGCCGGCGCCTACGACCGATTTGGGCACGCCGAAGTACGCGCGATACAGCAGCCAGGGGACGTCGGCGATCAGCAGCGGAGCCGTGGGCATCTACCCCGCAAGTGTGCCGCCTGCCGCTGCGGACTGCGCCGTGCCTGGCGCCGCCGCGCCGCCCTGTGGTCCGGCGGGACCCGCGACGGGCTTGGGCGGACCTGCCGCCGGGGGTCGTCCGCTGTGGTCCGGCTCGGGTTTGACCGGTCCCGCGCCCGAGCGAACACCGAAGTAGGCCCAGGTGTCCTGCAGGCCCAGGCGCTCTGCGAGTTCGCCGCCGCCGACCCGCTCATTGCCCGCTGACCCGAGGATCGCGGCGGTGAGAATGCGCGGCGAGTAGCCACGCTTCAGAACCTCGATGCCGCGGAACGTGCCCTTGATGAGCCCCTGCAGTCGTGCGGCGGCGGTGGCGAAGCTCATGGAGAGCTTCCAGTGCGCCTGGGCGCCGGTGTCATAGGGGTCGGACACGCCCCGCAGCCATGGTTGCGGTTCGGAGCCGGGCCAGGCGTTCTGCACGTCTTCGGTCATGCCGCCGGAGTCGGCGAAGAAGTAGGTGATCGCGGGAGCGCCCGCGTAGGTGACGATCTGTCCCTCCGTCGCGGCGACCGCCGCGTTCGTCTGCGGCGTTTCGGCGGCCGCACCGCGATACACCTGCGAGCGCGTGTCGGCGTAGACGTCGAACTTCGATCCTCCGGCGTGCGCGGTCAGCGCGTAGGTGCGGCTGGCGATCGCCTGTGCCTCCAGCGCGGCGGGCGGCCATGCGGCGGGAACCTCGGCCGAGACGACGCCGCGAACGTAGCGTTCGAGCGGGATCCTGTGCACGGTGGCGCCGATCAGCACGCGCACGACGGCGCCAGGGGGAGCCTGCCCGATCGTCGTGCCCGTGTAGTAATGGGCCAGGATCTGCTGACTGCTCCAGCCGTGCGCGGCGAATCCGTAGGCTCCGTCCTGGCTCATGCCAACGCCATGGCCGTCGCCTGCGCCCGCGATCACGAGCGCCTGCTTGGTCGTCGCCGCGCTCGCGTTCAGGGCCGCGCCTGCGCAGAGCGTCAGCGCGGCGAGGCCGCCTGCGAGCAGCGTCGTGAGCGGCGCCGGCCGGATCGATGCGCGCGAGGGCATATTTGGGGAATCGGTTGGATGTCCCCCGGGCATGAGCCCTGCATCGGGGCCGTGTCTCGATGTCGGTTTCAGCCCACCCTCTATCGTGACGCGACCGAGCCAAAATCGACCGGAAGGAGCCGTTGGACATGACTGGGCGTGACAGCGAGCAGGCGGTTCTCGAGCAGGTCCCCACGGGCCTGTTTATCGGTGGGGAGTGGCGCGCGGCGACGGGTGGCGGGACGCTGCCAGTGGAGGATCCGGCGACCGAACAGACGCTCGTCGAGGTCGCCGACGGACAGGCGCAGGACGCGCTAGCGGCGCTCACGGCGGCGGCGAACGCCCAGGCGGAGTGGGCTGCGAGCGCGCCGCGCGAGCGGGGAGAGGTGCTGCGCCGCGCGTATGAGGCGATCGTCGCCCAGTCCGACGAGCTCGCGCTGCTGATGACGCTGGAGATGGGCAAGGCGCTGGGCGAGTCACGCGCAGAGATCGCCTACGCAGCGGAGTTCTTTCGCTGGTTCTCCGAGGAGGCCGTCCGCGTGCACGGCCGCTACATGGTAAACACGACCGGAAAGGGGAGGATCCTGACGATGCGCCAGCCGGTCGGGCCGTGCGTGTTCGTGACGCCCTGGAACTTTCCCACGGCGATGGGTACGCGCAAGATCGCCCCGGCGATCGCGGCGGGGTGCACGATGGTCGTCAAGCCGGCCCAACAGACGCCGCTGTCGATGCTCGCGCTCGCCCAGATCCTCGCCGAGGCGGGACTGCCGGGCGGAGTGCTGAACGTGATCACGGCCAGGCACTCGGGTGCGGTGATCGAGCCGCTGCTGCGCGATGGGCGCACGCGCAAGCTCTCGTTCACCGGCTCGACCGAGGTTGGGCGCAGGCTGATCGAACAGTCGGCCGAGCAGGTATTGCGGGTCTCGATGGAGCTAGGGGGTAACGCCCCGTTCATCGTGTTCGAGGACGCCGACCTCGATGCCGCCGTAGACGGGGCGTTCACGGCGAAGAT
Organism: Solirubrobacteraceae bacterium; assembly: GCA_049584155.1. Classification (GTDB taxonomy): domain Bacteria; phylum Actinomycetota; class Thermoleophilia; order Solirubrobacterales; family Solirubrobacteraceae; genus Palsa-744. The sequence goes on along the minus strand of JBAUXH010000057.1, from coordinate 36,996 downwards.
GCGCAACGTCGGCGAGGCCTGCACTGCCGCCAACCGCTTCCATGTGCACGAGTCGGTCGCTGAGGAGTTCGCGGCGAAGCTCACCGAGCGCATGGCGCCGCTGCGCGTTGGACGTGGCACCGAGCCCGACGTGGACGTGGGGCCGCTGATCGACTCCGCGCAGCGCGAGAAGGTCGCGGAACTCGTCGATGACGCCGTCCAGCACGGCGCCCAGCTCGCGCTGGGTGGCCACGCGCTGGCAGAGAGCGGCTATTTCTATGAGCCGACCGTCCTGACGGATGTTCCCGATGACGCGCGCGTGCTCGCCGAGGAGATCTTTGGACCGGTCGCCCCGATCGCAACTTTCTCGACCGAGGTGCAGGCATTGGAAGCTGCCAATCGGACCGAGTACGGGCTCGTCGCTTATGTCTACACGCGCGACCTGTCGCGTGCACTACGCGTATCCGAGGGGATCGAGACCGGAATGGTAGGTCTCAACCAGGGAATCGTCTCTAACCCGGCTGCGCCTTTTGGAGGTGTGAAGCAGTCCGGCTTTGGGCGCGAGGGGGGGTTCGAGGGGATCGGGGAGTATTTGGAGACTAAGTATGTGGCTATCGCGGTCTAGGGGATAGGCGGTAAGCGCTGGGCGGGGAACCCGAGTCAACCTCGCCAGGTTCCAAAATCTGGAATGCGCTAGTCTGTTCCCGGTCCACGAAGCTTGGGAGAGGGGTAATGGGGAAGTTCGGTTCTCGCACTACGCTGTTCGGCGCCGTGATGGTGGTCGCAGCGATGCTCACCGGCTGCGGTAGCAGTGACACGAGCACGACCAACACCACCCCAGCTGGCACTACCAGACAAGCCGCGGCCGAGACGAAGGTCGTTCCGCTCGCGTTGCATCTAACGCAGGGCAGCTACTCTGTATCGGCGCCGGGAACGACGATCTCAGGGATCGCATCGAAGGGCGCGTCGGTGTCTGTCAACGGCACCAAGGCCACCGTCCAATCCGGCCATTGGCACGATCGGCTTCATCTCCACATCGGGTCCAACCAGGTCGAGATCGAAGCGACGATGAGCGGGCGGGCTCCCACGACCCGCATCATTCACGTCGTCCGGCACCACAGCGCTGGAGAACTCGAAGCCCTCGCTCACGCACGCGCGTTGCGCGTGCAAGCCAGACGCCAGCACGAAACCGAAGCAAGCGAACACAGAGAACACGAAGCCACCGCAAAGCGGGAACACGAACAGACCCAGCAGCAGGCCGAATGCCCCAACGGCACCTACGAAAACTCGGCCGGGAACATCGTCTGCAAACCGTATGAAAGCCCGACCCAGCCCGCGGGGGCCACCGCACGGTGTGAAGATGGAACCTACAGTTTCAGCGAATCACGAAGCGGAACCTGCTCGCATCACGGCGGTGTAGCAGTCTGGCTCAACGAATAGCCGGCGGAGATAGTGGGCTGAGCGCGCCTACTCCCCCTCGCCGAACTCCCGCCCGCCGATGCTCGCAAGCATCATGGCCTCGGCCATGCGCAGGAGACCGATGGTTGTGTGGGGGCGGGCTTCGGAGGAGCGGACGGAGACGCTGGAACCGTGGGGCCCGATGACCTCGACGATCGTGCAGACGTCACCGATCTGGCAATCGTCGCCGAAGCGTTCTTCGAGCGCCTCCATCTGCTCGGCCACGACGCGGCCCATCTTGGACTGATCGAGGGTCATTTGGGTGCTCCTTTCCACTGGGTTGTCGGGGGCGGTCCATGATGTCATCGTCAATCGTGGTTCGTCCCGCCTGCTCGCGCCGATAGCGTCACACAGCGGCGCGAGGCTGGGTTCGCTTACGCCGGAGCGTCCTGTCCGGCCTGTTCCTCCCGGGCGGCCTCGGGCATCAGCGCCAGCGCGGCGAGGAAGAAACAGAGTCCTCCGAGTGCGGTGCCGGCGTTGGCGATGCGGGCGCTGACGGGCAGGCCGGTGGAGGGCTCTAGGAGCGAGGCGATCGCGGCGGCGCCGAAGGCGATCGAGCCGAGCAGGTTGAGCGCGACGATGCGCCAGGGGAGCGAGCGGGAACGCAGGCAGATCCAGCGGTGGCAGACCTCGGCGTAGGCGAGCTCGCTGGAGATGAGGAAGCAGATGGACCCGAAGACGTCGGGCGCCCACACGCGCCTGTTGGTCTGATGGGTGCTCAGTCCGTGGCGCATGGCCGCGAAGGTGCTGAGGTTGAAGAAGAGGGTCCCGATCAGCTGTATGAGCGCGGCCAGCCAGTCGATCCGACGGGGCTCCCAGGAGGCGGGGCGCCAACGCTGACGCCGGGCACCGGGCACCGGGTCGTGCTCGACGTTGACGGTCTCGAGGTACTGGAGATAGGCGGCTGAGGTGAACATGATCGAGCCGACGAAGAACGTCACGTCGATCCACTCGCCTGGAGTTCCCCACTGGGAGGCCACGGCTGCGACGGCGAAACAGAGGGCGCCGGCGGAGAAGAGGACGGACATCCACCAGTCGCGGCGGCGTGGGCGCCACCACACCGGTTCGCCGCCGCTTGCGGAGCTCGGTCTCGCTGAGATTGCCGCTGCACGTCCACGACGATGCGAGCGCGAGCCCCAGCGGACGAGCGTACCGTCGGGCCGGCGTAGGAGCTCGCTCGTCACGAACGGCCCTGGCCCGTCGGTCGAAATGCGCTCCCACCCGGGCGGGAGCTGGAGGTAGCCACTCATGCGCTCACGTGCGAGAGGGCTCGCGCCCTCGGATTGGGTCCGCGACCCCTCCCCCCGCCGGCTCAGTGCCCGGATTGCTGGAGCTGGCTGAGGTCGATCGCGCCGGAGGGCGGCGAGAGCGAGACGGGCTGGTTCCAGTCGGTGAAGGTGATGTGTCCGGTTTCGGAGCCGTGCTTGACAATTTGGATCGGGTAGGGCTTGCCGGTCGTCGCGATGAACAGCGAGCCGCTGTGGGAGGTGTCGCGCAGTTCGATGACGGGCGTCCCGGCGACGGTCGAGGTGGGACCCTTGGCGAGTGTGCCGTGGCTTGAGAGCGTCTGGTCGAGGAGCTGGCCGAAGTTCGTGAGCGCCGCGAGCGACCCCAGTTCTCCTCCGGATACGGGCGCCTTCAGCCACTTGCCTTGGAACAGCTGCGCGGCGGCGGTCCCGCCGAAATGGCTGTAGAAGGCAGGGCTGCCTTTGATGTAGATGGTGTCGCCGACGACGATCAGGTTGAAGGAGAGGTTGCCCTGGGAGATCTGCCCGCGTCCGCCGTGGCCGGAGGCGAGGTTTAGGTTGAGCGTGATCGGCGTGCCGTTGCTTGTGAGGGTGCCGATGACGTGCACGGAGCTCGCGCTGTCGGCGGCGGACTTCGAGGCGGCGAGGATTTCGGTCGCCGATTTGGAGGAGACGCCGTTGCCGGAGGAGGAAGATGAGCCGCAGCCGGCGATCACGAGGACCGTCAGCGCGAGCAGCGCGATCGCTAGCGGAGCAAGGGCACGACGAGGCATCTCGGCGCAGCCTAATCGAGTAGGCGGATGTGTGGAGCAAGGGCGTGGCGGGTAAATGCGCTGAAAGACCTGGTGCGGGGCTCAAGGCAGATGCTTAAGGTGCCGAATGCGAGACCGGACCAGTGCGCGAGACAACGGACAATATGAGCGAAGTCAAGCAGCCGGATCAGGGTGTCGCCGGAAGGGCGTGGCGCTGGAGCGTGGACGCCGTCTTGGTGTTGGCGGCGGGCGCCGGCGCGGTGCTCGCTACCGGGCCGGCAGTGGTGGTCGTGTGCGTACTGGTGTTGGCGGTTGCCGCCGGGGTGCTCGGATGGCTCGCGGGCGAGCACCATCGCGAGGCGTTGCAGAAAGAGATCGGAGACCGTTCGAGCGAGTTGCGCAAGGCGCTGTCAGAGCTCGAGATCGCCCAGGCGGAGACGGTCCGCAGGCTGTCGATGGCGGTCGAGTTCAGGGACGAGGACACGGGCGCTCACATCGAGCGGATCGGGCGCTTCTCGACGCTGCTGGCCGAACAGATTGGGATGGAAGAAGAGTTCTGTCTGCGGATGGTGCACGCCGCGCCACTGCACGACGTCGGCAAGGTGGCGATCCCGGACGCGATTCTGCTCAAGCCTGGCAAGCTGACCGTGGAGGAGCGTGCGATCGTCGAGACGCATGCGGAGGAGGGGCACAGGCTGTTGAAAGGTTCTAGCTCGGCGATCCTCGATCTGGCGGCGACGATCGCGCTGAGCCATCACGAGAAGTGGGATGGCAGCGGCTATCCGCGGGGCGTGAAGGGCGAGGCGATCCCGATCGAGGGCCGGATCGTGGCGATCGCGGATGTGTTCGACGCGCTGACCAGCGACAGGGTGTATCGCAAGGCGTTCGCGGTGGAGGAGGCCGTGACGATGATGCGCGAAGAGCGGGGTAAGCATTTCGATCCTGTGCTGCTGGACTCGTTCCTGGAGGTGCTGGGCAGCTCGGGGCCGGACGCCCGTGAGCACGTGCGGGCCGACCCGATCGCGGTCGCGGACAGCGCGTTGGAGACATTTGTAACGGCACTTGAGCGCAGCGATGCGGAGATGGCGGAGGGCGCGGTCGCGCAGGCGATCGAGGACGGTGTCGAGGCCGTGGACCTTCCCGGGGAGGTGATCGAACCGGCGTTGCGGCGCCTGGCGGAGCTCAGGGAGCAGGGCGAGATCGACGCTGAGCGAGAGCGAGCGGCTATAGGAATCGCCCGTCGGGTGCTCGCGACGCTGCGCCGATATACGCTCGGGCGCCAGGAGGAGCCGCAGGCATTGCAGCGCATCGACGAGTCGATCGAGGTCGTCGAAGCACTGCTGGAGCGCTCGGTCTCCGAAGGTGAGCAGAGGCTGCACGAGCGCGAGCGAGCCGACGCACAGGCCGTCGGATAGATTCCCGCCGATGGCGGACAAGCAGGCAATCGTCACCGGCGGCGCCGGGTTCATCGGCTCGCATGTCGTGGACTCGCTGCTTGCGGACGGGTATGGCGTCACGGTGATCGACGACCTCTCCTCGGGCAAGGCCGGCCGGGTGGCGAGTGAGGCGCGGTTGGTCGAGCTCGACATCGTCGACGCTGGCGGGGTGAGGCGTGTCGTGGAAGATGTTGGCCCGGAGGCGGTCTACCACCTGGCGGCGCAGGCGAGCGTGACGGTGTCGGTGAGCGATCCGGGTAGGGACTGTGAGGTGAACGTGCGGGGGACGCTGAACGTCGTCGCGGCGGCGAACGCGGTAGGCGCGCCGGTCGTGTTCACCTCCACGGGCGGGGCGCTGTACGGGGACGAGGCACCGATGCCCACGAGCGAGGACCGCGAACCCGCGCCGTTGAGTCCGTATGGGGCCGCGAAGTGGGCGGCCGAGTCGTATGTGAAGACGTGGGGGCTAGCGGAAGGCGTGCCGAACACGGTGACGAGGCTCGGAAACGTGTATGGCCCAAGGCAGAGCCCGCACGGCGAGGCGGGGGTGGTGGCGATCTTCGCGCACAAGCTCTACAGCGGCGAACGCCCGAAGCTGTACGGGCATGGCAGGCCAACGCGGGACTACGTGTACGTGGGCGATGTGGTCCGCGCGATGAGGGCGGCGGTGGGTAAGGCCGGCACGTTCAATATCGCCACGGGCGTCGAGACAGACGTGGTGACCATTTGGAACGAGTTGCGCGCGGTATCTGGCGCGGATATCGAGCCGGAGCTGGCAGAGTTGCGCAAGGGCGAGCTGGAGCACAGCTGCATCGACTCCAGCCGCGCTGAGCGCGAGTTGGGTTGGAGGGCCGAGGTGCCGATCGCCGAGGGGCTACGCATCACCTATGAGGCGCTCGTGGAGGAGTTTGAGCGGGCCAAGTAGGGGTCTGACGCCGGGCGCGATGGTGCGCAATGCGTTGCACGGCTCCGAACTAGCCGCCTCCTTGTCGAGAACGTCGTATGAGCTGTGTCGGGACTGCGCCCCTCCTAGCTATGACGGCGGCGTTGTCGCTTGTCGGATCAGCCGGGTCGTGCGCGGTGTCCCTGGCGGATGCAACCGGAGGCACGCCGTCCCAGGCAGGGCACCCTGTGCCGCTCGACGCAACTGCCGCGGGGGGTACGCAGGCGCCGGAGGGACAGGGCACCGGAGGTAGCGAGTACGGCTTCGTGCCGGCTGGATCGCACGGTTCGCCCGCGCATGCTCCCGCGCGCAGTACGAGGAGTCACACTGCCCACCGCGGCCGTCGTCCCAGTCGTGTCCGACACACAGCGCCAAAGCCACGCCCGCCGGCGCCCAAGACCGTTCCCGCCCCGCTCGCCGAACAGGTGCCGGGCGTGCCGACACCAGCTCAGACGGTCACCGCTGGCGCGGTGTTTCCCGTACAGGGCCCCCACAGCTTTGGCGGACCGGAAAACCGCTTCGGGGCGGGTCGCGTTGGCCATGTCCACCAGGGCCAGGATGTGCTCGCCGCTGAAGGGCTGCCCGACGTGGCGCCACTGGCCGGTACGGTCCTCGCGACCGGCTATCAGGCGGGCGGTGCGGGCTGGTACGTAGTCGAGCGTACCGCCGACGCATTCGACTTCTTCTTCGCCCACTGCCGGTCGGGGTCGGTGCGAGTCTCCGCCGGCCAGGCCGTGAGGGCTGGACAGCCACTGTGCCAGGTGGGCCAAACCGGGGACGCCACCGGTCCGCACCTGCACTTCGAGATGTGGGTCGGCGGCTGGCAAGCCCCCGGCGGGCACCCGCTCGATCCGCTGCCCTATCTGCAGGCTTGGGAAGCGGTCTAAGGAAGCGGTCTAAGGAAGCGGTCCAACCTTCCGGGCAAGACATAGTCTGGGTCGAGCGCCCGCGCAGGCGTTAAGATCCGGGACCCCGGCCAGATAGCTCAGTTGGTAGAGCACACGACTGAAAATCGTGGTGTCCCCAGTTCGAGTCTGGGTCTGGCCATCGAGAAGTCGCTGCAAATGGGCTGGTTTTCAGATAGCGGTCGCTATCCCAGCCGGTCCGTTTGGGCCGACGAGCGTTGTCGTCGGCCCATTGCTCGGCCCAAACCCTTGTCAATAGCGCCTGCTTGAGACCGGTCGGCGCGTCTTAACGAACGGCTTGTTCGGGCGACAAATAGCTTATCTATACGGTATTGATAAGAAGAACAGAACTTCAACGCGAGCCTCGAACCAAAGGCAACAAACGCAGGAATCGTGGTGTCCCCGGTTCGATTTTGCGTACGCCTTGACCGAGTTTAGAGGGTTTACGCGATCCCGCTAAACCTCCTATAACCCCGTCTCGGATCGACACGGGATTAGGCGCCGCTGAGCGTTGTGTATGCGTTGGCGACTCGCTCGGCAAGCGGCGTGTTCCCGTTGCTGAGCACCTCCCACACGAAGTCGTGCAGCTCGAGCGGCAGCGACCTGGCGTCCGCATTCGCCATCTCCGCGAGAATGTTCTTGAACTGCCTTGCTTTGCTGCCCGGTATGAGCGCCGCTGTGGCGAGGGCCTGCTGCCAGATGGCCCAGCCATCCTTGGCGTGGATGCTCGACGGCGAGTGCGAGCCGCAGGCAGCGGGCACGCCAGCCCCACGGCTCGCGGTGAACCTCCTGGCGCAGCTGCGACTGCTGTACCGCGCGGATCGTCCTCCAGCGCTCAGATGAGCTGTCGCTGCACGAGGCCCAGCGCTGCAGACGGTCGCGGATCCCTGCGGTGGGTTCTCCCGCGGTGACGTCGATCGTCCAGGTCTCGCATTCGCGTGCGTAGCGTGCAGAGCAGTAGGCACTGAGCAGCTTGACGCTCTGACGCTCAGTGAGGGCTGCGCAGCCCTTTTAAGCCTAGAGCGCAACGGGCGGAGTTATGTGGAGTAGGCTCCGCTAGAGGACGCCGCAACGTGACTACGGGCAGGGGAGATCGTGAGCACTACAAGCCAGGATCAGACGCCGCTCGATGAGCTGGGCGTCGCTGACCGCGCTCACTTCCAGCAGGGGCCGCCGCTGGAGTTGTTCAGGCGGTTGCGCGCTGAATGTCCGGTTCACTGGTCAAGCGGCATCGCTGAGTTTCCCGAGGAAGCCGGCTTCTGGTCGGTGACGACCGCCGAGGACGTGTTCGAGGTCAGCCGTGACTGGCAGACCTACTCCTCCGAGGTCGGCGGCTTCACCGCATCCAATGCAGGCTTGTCGTTGGAGATGCAGCAGGCGATGTTCATCGGCATGGACCCGCCCAAGCATGACCGGCTAAAGGCGCTGTTCCAGCGTGGCTTCACGCCGAAGCGGATCGCCGAGCACGAGGACGCGATCCGCGCGATCACGATCGAGGTGCTCGAGCGTTTGGAGGGCCCGCCCGCCCGGGAGACCTGCGATCTTGTCAGCGACGTCGCCCAGCCGGTGGTGGCGCGGGTGATCGGGAGTTCATGGGCCTTTCGGCGGAGGACGACCAGGCATGGGCGAACCTGATGAACGCGATCGTCGGCGCGGGCGACCCGGACGCGACGCCGGAGGGTGCGCAGAGCGTGATGGAGCGCGAGGTGCCCGAGGTGTTCGCGCGCTGCGGCAAGCTGATCGCCGAACGACGCGCGGCGCCGACCGATGACCTGACGAGCGTGCTCGTGCACGCGGAGCTCGACGGCGAGCGGCTTGAGGACCACGAGATCGTGATGGGGTTCCTGCTGCTGATGGCCGCCGGCAACGACAGCACCAAGGCGACCTACTGCAGCGGCATGCGCGCGCTGTTGGAAAACCCCGAGCAACGACGGATGGTGCTCGAGGACCCCTCGCTGGTGCCGGCGGCGGTCGAGGAGTCACTGCGCATGTTCCCGGCGTTCGCGCACTTCGCCCGCACGGCCACACGCGACACCGAGCTGCACGGGCAGCGCATCCGTGAGGGCGAGAAGCTGGTCATGTGGTACCCGTCGTCCAACCGCGATGAGACGCGCTTTGAGGACCCTGACCGCTTCGACCTGACGCGCGAAGCTGAGCACCAGGCGTTCGGTGCGGGTGGCCGGCACTTCTGCCTGGGCACGCGCTCGCGCGACTGGAGTTGCGGATCCTGATCGAGGAGACGTTCAAGCGCTACCCCGAGATCCAGATCGCCGGCGAGTGCACACGTCGAATCAGCGTTCGCCAACCAGCACAAGACGCTGCCGGTGCGGCTGCGTCCGCTGTAGGTCGTCCGGCGTACGCAGGGCGACGACAAGCGCCGAGCACAGCGACCTCTCCTATCCAGCGCTAGGCAGGGCGCTTCCCGCTTGCCTCGCAAGCGATCGTCTCGACCAGCGCTCCTCGGATGCTCGCAAGGGACGATGCTGAGGTGTTCGCCCGGCGGTGTAGAGCGGGGTCAGGATCCTGGAAGCTCGACGTTCTCGAATGTGAGGACTTCGGCGAGCTTGTTGAAGTGGGTGTCGCGATGGAGAACCGCAACGCCGCCGTGTTCAGCGGCAGCTGCGGCGATCAGCGCGTCGGTGAGCGGCACGCGGTGATATCCGTCGCTGTGCTCGGCCAGCTCGCTGATTGCGCTCATCGCGGCGTCGGCGACGGCGCGATCGTTGCGCAGGATCCGCAACGCGTCGAGTTCTGTCTCCAGCGCGATGTACTCGGAGGTGCTGCGAGCGGAGTACAGGATCTCCATCCGCACGATAGGCGTAATCCATAGCCGCTCGTCGGCTACCGCTGTCTTGATCAATCCGGCGAGCTCACCAGGGAGCGAGGAGAACCGCCACCACGCTGAAGTGTCGGCGATGAACGGTGCCTCGCCTCCCAGCAGCTCGACAGCGTCCACCGCAGGTCGCTTACGACTCGTCGCCCGTCAGCTGCTCGATGTGCTCGAGCGTGTCGCGATCCAACCCGTCTGGGCTGAACATGCGCTCGGTAAGTCGCCGCAAGCGCTCGGCGCGCTCCTCGTCGCTCAGCGTGGGCTTCTCAGCGGTCGGGGTGGTGCTCAGAACCGAATGTTTCACGATCTCAGGGTAGCGACTGAACACGACAGGAACTGATCGGCGAACGCATGTTGGGAGTTGTCCGGCGGGCTGGTAGAGCAGCGAGAACTGTCCGCTGTTCGATTCCAAGGAGGATCCCATGACGATCTCTGCTGTTCTTGATTCCGCTGGGCGGCGTCGCTCACCGGCAACCCTGCCCGGCTTCCATGCCGGCCGTCCGCCTCGTAACAAGGGTATGCGCTACCCGGCTGACCCGCCGACCGTCGAGGAGATCATCGCCGTGATGCGCCATGCGGGCGACAATCGCCATGGCTGGCGGTTGCGCGCGTTGATCGCAGTGCTCTGGCGTGGCGGGCTGCGCATCCAGGAGGCGCTCGCGCTCGCCGAGCCCGACCTTGGCCCGCGCCGCGGGTCGCTGCTCGTGCGCAACGGCAAGGGTGGCCGCCGCCGCGAGATCGGGATGGACGCCTGGGGCTGGGAGCAACTACACCCCTGGCTCACCTCCCGTCGCGATCTGCCCGTCGGACTGCTGTTCTGCGTCATAGACGGTCCGACCCGCGGGCGCCCCTGGTCAAGTGCCGCCGTGCGCGTCGAGCTTCGTCGGCTCGCCAGGCAAGCAGGGGTACGACGCCGGTTCGCGCCACACCAACTGCGCCACGCCCACGCACTTGAACTCGCCCGGGAGGGCGTCCCGCTGAACATCATCCAACGCCAGCTCGGCCACGCAAACCTCGGCACGACATCGATCTTGTGGGGTGCATTTATTCGATCGGGCGTTGTTCTCAGGCGGCGAGGTACTCGTGGATGAGGCCGCCGAGCCGGTCGTGTCTGCGGATCGCGGTCGCTGACGGGCTTGCCGCAGTTGGTGGCGGGTGCCGCGGTTCGGGAGGGGCGAGTTCGAGCGCTCGATGCGGCCTGTGGCTGTTGTAATGGCCGACGAACTCTCGTAGGGCATGCTGCAGGTGCCTGCGGTTGGCGATCAGCAGCCAGTCGAGGCACTCCCGTCGGATCGTGCCGACGAATCGCTCGCAGGTCGCGTTTGCCTTCGGTGCACGGACTGGAGTCTGGATGACCCGGATGCCCTCGGTGTTGAAGACGGTATCAAAGGCGCTCGTGAACTTGCCGTCGTTGTCACGGATCAGGAAACCCAGGGGTCTGTCGCGCTCTGGGAGCGAGAACACGAGGTTCCTAGCCTGCTGCGCCGTCCAGGCCCCGTCGGGGTTCTCGCTCAGGCCCGCGAGGTGCACGCGCCTGGTCGAGAGCTCGATGAAGAACAGAACGTAGACCCGCCGCAGGGTGATCGTGTCGACGGTGAAGAAGTCGCACGCGATCATGCTCTGTGCTTGGCTTCGGATGAACTCGCGCCAGGAGACCCCGGCGCGCTGGCCGGCCGGTCCGATCCCGGCGCCGATCAGGATGTTGCGCACGCTCGTCGCGGAGATCTGGATCCCGAGCCCTATCAGCTCACCGGCGATCCGGCGGTACCCCCACCTACGGTTCTCTCGCGCGAGCCGCAGGATCAGCTCGCGAACCTCCCGGCTGACCCTCGGGCGCCCGGGACGGCGTCCCGGGTAGGTCCAGCGGCGAGCCACGAGCCGGCGATGCCACGCCAGCAGCGTTTCCGGGGTCACGAAGAACACCTGCCAGCGCTCTCGGGGCAGCAGCCGGCTGGCCGCAGCCAAGAAAGCGCGGTCCGCGGGTGCTAGCGCCGGCCGCGATACCTGCCGGCGCAGCACCGCGATCTCATGGCGCAGGACCATGATCTCCAGCTCCTTGTGCTCGGATGAGCGAAAGCACACGAGCACGAGCGCAATCACACGCCCCACGAGCACGTACAGAAACGACGCCAGCACCAGCCCCTCCCCTGATCGACAGAGCCAGCGAGACTACGGCGCCGAACAGCCCAATACCGTCGCGTCAAACAGCCACGATGGGGTTTATACACCCCACAGGTTGGTCCTGCCAACGTGCGGGGATCTTTGGCATCGCGTCGGAGTTCGGACCGCGACCCCGTGAAATCGTAGTGTCCTCGGTTCGATTCCGAGTCTCGCCGCTCCAACCGCGGGCGTTTTTAGCCCGCCGTCCACCGGCGACCCGGATACCGACAGCGCCGCGCCATCTCGGGCAACGAGCGGGAGGCGACGTCCAGTTCTCACATCTTTAATCGCATTGGACTCGATAAACAAGCCGCTGGCGTATATCAGGATATTACTTCGACATTATTGTTCAAGGCGACACCACTTGAAATCTGTTAGTCAGAGGAGACCCGACGGGGCCATATCTGAAGACATATTCTCCGGTTGAAACCAGTGTTTGCGAGTTGATGACTATTTGGCATTCAGCGCCGCCCGCTAGCGCGATACCACACGGTTCCGCGGGGCGTGGTCCGATCGAAAAATTATTCAGTGGATTGGGGTTGATTTCACCCGGAGTATCCATGCCTCCGTTGAGGTACACTCTCCTGATAGCAGCTCTGTTGCGAAGGATGACGACCTGTGAAGTAGTACCTCCAAAGTTGAGCGGCTGGGTCGGACCGAGCGCCACCAACGCACCTGTCAGGTTGTCAACTCGCTCGTCTCCGCGTACCTGTTCCGTGGTGTTTTCATAGAGAACGGTGCCTTTGATGACACCGGCACCAGCGCCGCCATGTGTACATTTCAGCGCGGCCGATTTCGCATCGAAGGTGAGATCTGTCCCACCTGTCACGTTTTCGAGTCCGGCCGTAGTTTCTCCTGTGCATTCATCTTTGATTTTTGCGGTCGTGCATTCAAGGCTCCATCCAGGCAACCCAGCCCCGCTGCTTGACAGTAAATTCCTGACGCTTGTTTCTGTGGGTTCTTCGAGCTGGGTGTGCCAAGGAAGGTGGACAGCTTTAACGGTTATCGTTCCTGTGCAGCCTAACGAGTTTTTGCATTCTTTCGGTAAGGCTGTCGTAATTTCGCCTTTCCCATATAAGCCTATCTTTGATTCACCAGTGAGGTTACAGTTCACGATGTATAACCCTTTGTTTTCCAGGGTGATCCCGCTCACGCCTTTCGTTTTGATGACGTGGTTTTCCGCAAGTTCTGTTTCGCCGATCGACCACGTCGCCCCTTCGTAAGCCTGGGCTGACGTGCTGAATGAGACTACACTGAGCACCAACACCAATAGGCCTACAAAGGCGGCTCTCGACTTTTCGTACATTTTTCCCCCTAGCTTATGCGGCCCCGCCAGCAGGTCCGCATATTGATTAAGCCAGCCGAAAGCCGACCCGCATTCCGCACGGTGCGCACCCTCAGAGGAGTTCCGAAAACAAGCTAATCCCTGATTATGGCAGCCTGAAGGATCGCGGACGCTGACCTATCGATGACGTTTCCCAAGGCGGTGCGATTACGGCTGATTGCAGCGCTTTTGCTCGCGATGGGGCAGTCGGTAGCTTCACGCAGACTACCGTGCGTGTTTCCGACTGCCCACTTGCGCGGCTGTCGTAGACATATCCCTGACATCGCGAGCTTGGGGATCGCTCCCTCTAGGTGCCAGGCCGGCCGGCATTCCGGACGGTGCCCGTGTGGCCCTCATAGCCGTTGGCGACCTGCCAGCGAGCACCAGTGTGTCCAGCCCCCGGCACTGGAGCCAGTTGAGTCGGAGACCACTCTTCTGGAGAAGGTTGCCCGATCTTCTTGGCATCTTGATTGACATAGCGTGGTGAGAACCGGCCGATTCCCACTGGCCGATAGGGAAACGATCACCGCCTCAAGAGCCAAGATGGCGATGCCGATCCACCACCCATACGACCATGAGTGGGATAGCTCTGAGCGGCACTTAGACCCAGTGCCTCCAAGCCGCCTTTACAGATGCCGCCCACGGAATGAAAGGGCTCCATATGCAGGTCTGTCAGGCTCGCGAGCAATACGTGCGTTGGCTCCTCGTCACGAAAGATCTGTCGCCGCACACGATACGTGCGTACAACGGCGACATCGCTGCATTTGAGCGACATCTTGGCATCCGCTCACTCGTCAGTCAGATTGATCGAGACCGTCTCGTCACCTTCATGGAGGAGCTACGGGCGGGAGGCCTGTCCTCGACATCGATCAGACGACGTGCGTCTGGCCTTCGCGGATTCTGCAAATGGTTGCTGTCGGCTCGCTTGCTGACTTCCGATCCGTGGATAGGCACGACCGTCGCAATCGGGCGGTCGCGCAAGCTGCCTCGAATCTTGCCCACGCACGAACTAGATCGCCTTTTAGCCACCCTTCGAAAGGCGTCCGGAACTGACGATGCGAGCGACTCCAGTTTGGTGCTCTCTCGACCCCATGAGTCAACGACGCTTCTCGCGGTAGCTTTGATGGTGACGACAGGCGTGCGAGTTCATGAGGTCGTAGGTATCGAGTGCCACAACATCGATTTGCCGAGTCGGAGCCTACGACTCGTTGGTAAGGGGCGCCACGAGCGTCAGGTCTTTCTTACGAACGATTGGATCACTGGTCTTACACGCGCGTACCTCAAAACTCGTGGTGCGCTCGGCCTCGAGCACTCTCGCCTCTTGTTCAACCGGCACCTCGAACCTCTCACGGAGCCCGCTATGCGATCACGGCTCGCCAAGGCCGCGCAAGACGCTGGCCTACGGGTCAGAGTGACTCCGCACATGCTGCGGCACACTGCTGCTACCCAACTGATCGAGGCCGGCGTCGACATCCGATACATCCAGCGCCTTCTCGGGCACGCCAGTCTTACTACAACCGAAATCTACACGCATGTGTCCGACGGAGCGTTGAGCCGGGTTGTTTCGGACGCAGATGTCCTCGGGAGGTTGCTGGAGGCGCGATAACTAGGAATTATCGAGGGTAGTCGGCGATGTCCGCTGACAGCCGCGTCACGGTCGTCGCCCGACCGGTGGATCGCTTTCTCACTGGACTGAAGGTGGCGCTCATCCCGGTCGTCGCCGTGATGGCGTCGATGTATTCGCTGCTGTTGCTCAACAGATCGGTCAGGCCCCACGATCTCCTGGTGGGGATCATCGGGCCGGTGATCGCCGCGACGTACATCCTCGCCTTGCAGCACCGCAAGGTGAGCGGACCGATCGATCGCTGGCTTGCTCGGCTGCGCCGGTGGGTCGCGACCGCATGCAATCACGATGACTGGATCGACCACGACGACAGCCGGTTCGCCTGCCTGCTGACGGCCGAGATCTTTCGCGCGCCGATGTTCGATCACGAGCAGCAGCGCAAGGTGGTCGAGGCGCTGATGCAGGCGTGCGGCGCCGAGCATTCAGCCGACTACTGGTTCATCGAGGGTGAGCCGGGCAGTGGCAAGACGCGCGCCGCGCTCCAGGTCGTGCAGAACCTCGCGCGCGATCGTCGGTTGTTCGAACTCGGCGGTCGCTGTCACATCTACGACTTTGCCGACTCGACGGAGGTCCAGGACCAGCTGCTGCGCAGGCTGGGCGGCCCTGGCCACGACGGTGCCGTCGTGCTCGTCGACAACTTCCAGCTCGTGAGAACGAGAGCGCTGCAGAAGCTGACGGCGCGGCTCGTCGGTCCGCGAAGTCACTCGGAGCGGCTGTTGGTGTTTCTCGCGCGGCCGGGAGAGGCCTGGAGCCTGGGATCGGGCTCCGACGTCCGGCTGATGTCCGTGGCAAAGGCCAAGTCCCGTTACCTGAAGCTGTCGGGACCGTCGTCGGAGACCGTCGCTGACCGCGTATTCGACGTCGACCGATATGCCGCGCAACTCGTCCGCAAGCTCCACCAGGATTACGTCGCCTCGGCGACGCAGCTCCACCTCGCTCAGGTCATAGCGCGCAACGGCGCAGTCCCGCCCGAGGTGCGCGACATGGTGCTGCTGCTGTCGGAGGCGGAAGACACAAGCCCGCCGCCGCAGCTCGTGGAGCAGCTCGCAGTCATTTCGGCGCTAGCGGTGCATCGCGGCTCGTTCTCGCGACGCGATCTGCACCGGGCGTTGCGTGCCGCGCGCCGGGTGCGCGGCGGCGGCCTCCTCGACGCGATCCGGATGCGCTGGGCCTTCCGGCGCCTGTACAGGATCGGTCTCGTCGCGAAGCTCCACCTCGACGGAACGCGTTATCTCTTCCACGAGACGATCGCCGAGCTGTGCATCGACCGCCTGTCCGGCCGCCTGGCGTTCCATGAGCCGTTCGTCGCTGTCGGGCGGATGCGGTTGCAACGCGTTCGCGCCGAGCACGAGGCCCTTGACGCATGGCTCGTCGGAGCGGAGATCGAGGATCAGGACACCGTCGAACAGGGGTTCGACGAAGCGCTATCGCAAGGTTCGTACGGGCGCATGGCGCGCTGCCTGGAGCGCGCCGACAAGCGCTACGTGCTGAACGCGCCGACGCGGCTGCAGCTGGCGATCCTGCTGGACCGCACCGGCGACTTCAAGGCCTCGCGCGAGCACTACACCGACGACCTCGCTGACGCGCTCGTTGGGTCGAATGAGCTCGCGGCGGTCCTCGTGACGAGCCGTCTAGAGGCGAGCCACGACGAGGTCTCGGTGCGCGCGCTGCAGGCGTTGCGGACAAGTTCGGACCGCCTCACCGCGCTCACCGGCGAGTACTGGGAGCTGCACATCGCCGCCCACACCGGCAGCTTCGACGCGCCGCGGCTGCTGGACCTCGCGAGCGAGGCGCTCGCGCTAGTCGACGGGCGTGAGAGCCAATGGACGACCCACTCGCTGGGGCGCATGCACTTCGACTCGCTGCGCCACCACTACCTCGCGGGAGGCCAGCCCACGGATGCGATCGATTCGCCGCGGCGCCACACGCTCAACGACTATCTGCGCACGCGGCTGCCCACCTACGAGGCGTTCCATGCCCTCTATGCACGTGCGCACCTTGTCGGGCATGTGCTGCTCCCGCAGCTCGCGATCTACAAACAGTCGGTGAGCGGGGCGGACGCGTCGCTGGCGAAGATCGACCGCGCGGACGCGGCCACGCCCGGGGCTCTCGCCCAGATCGCCTTGGGCCTGTACCGCGATGCGCGCGATGAGTTCTGGCAGTACGGCGACCGCGAGGCGCGATACCTACAGGCAGAAGTCCTCAACGCCACGATGATCCAGGACGACGTCGATCTCGATTCGCTCGTCATCGACCTCCACAGCTACAAAAGCTTCATCGATGACGCAGGCTTCGAGTCGATCGCGAGCTACCCCCACCTCTACTTCTTCCGCTGGAACGTCCTCAAGCACTACGACGTGCTGCTGCGTGGGAACGGCGATCCGCGCGCGAGCGACGAGCTGCTGACAAGCGCCCGGCGCGAGGTGGAGCGCATCGCCGAACTTGACGTGGCGGCCGGCAACGACTATGGCGTGCTGCGCGCCGAGTTGCTCGGGCTCCTGTTGGCCGCGGTACGGGAGCCGCTGGATCTTGGCGAGGTGCAGGCGCTAGAGGCGCGGATGGCAAAGCGGGGGTACGGATCCGAGCAGCGGCTGCTGCGGCACCTGGCCGAGCGCGAGTCGCTCACGTCGGCTGAACTTCGGGCGATCCTCCGCTTCGTTCCGTTCGTGCAGCAGTGAGCCGCGCGACGACGATCTCGCGCCGGCGCAGGACACCAGCGCGGTCGTAGCGGTAGCGGCGCTCGAACTCGAGAGACCAGCGCCCCGTCGCGAGCGCCTCCGCCGCGTAGCGGCCCGCCGCCGGCCGGTAGAATGCCGCATCGGCCGAAGCGCGCACGACGAAGCGGGGCTTGTCGTCGTCGTCGGAAAGGTCATTGGAGACGAGACAGATGGAACCGGGGCGCGCGAGGGCCGCAAGGGCCTCCCACGCCGGGACGGAGCCGTTCGCCGGATCCCACAGGTGTCCCAGCACGCCGTCGCAGTAGACGGCGTCGAACGCGCCCGGCGGCGCGTCGCACGAGAGCAGCTCGAAGCGCACGGCGGCGAGGCCCTTGGCGCGGCAGAGACGCAGCGCACTTTCGGTCGGGTCGGTCGCCAGCACGTCCCAGCCAGCGTCCGCGAGCGCCCGCTCGCCGTAGCCGTTGCCGGACCCTACGCCGATCAGGCGGGCTCCGGGTGTCCGGTAGGGGGCAAGCAGCTCGACCACCAGCGACCGGTACGTGGGGTCGTGCACCGCCAGCGGCGGCTGCACGGTCTCGGCGGATCTCACCTCCCAGCGGTCGAAGAGGCTCGGCTCACCGGCTGGCTCGTAGCGGATCGAGGGAAGGTGCCGCGACACGCTCAGCGCCAGTGCTCGGTCGGCAGAATGGCGCTGGCCTGCGCCTCGGCGGCGAGCGCGCGGACGCGCTCGCGCAGCACGGGTGATGTCTTTGCGTCGTCGATGGCGAGCGCGACGACGTCCGCCAGCTCGGCCATGTGCTGCACGTCGACGCCTGCGGTCGCCGAGTGGCTTGTCCCCAGGCGGAGGCCGTAGCCGAGTCGATACGGCAGCTTGCGGTAGTTGACCTGGACGTTTGCTGCCGCGAGGCGCTCGTACTGCCCGAACGCCGCCTCGCTCCCGATTGTCTCGATCCAGATGTGGTGCGTCGCCGGCCACGTCGGATCGCCCTGCCGGCTGCAAGGGACGACGGACACCCCGCGCTCGCTCAGGCGCAGCTCCAGCTCGGCGGCGCTGTTGAGCAGGCGCGCGGCGTAGCGGCGCAGCCAGTCCGCGCGTAGGAGCGTGAGCGCAGTGAGGTATGAGCTCTCCACATGCGAGCTGGACACGAGGGTGCCCAAGCCAGCGAGCAGGCGTTCCCACAGCTCGTCGCGCACACGGCCGACGATGCCCGCCTTCTGCGGACCGGGGAAGCTCTTGTGCAGAGTAAACAGCATGAGGTCGAAGCCCCACGCCAGCGGATTCTCGTAGTGGCCGGTGAGGATCGGCGTCAGGAACTGCGAAGCGTCGAAGACCTTGACCGGGCCGGCAAGCGCACCGAGGAACGAGAAGTCCTCGTAGCGGAGACCCTCGCTGCGATCGACAAACACGAAGTCCGGGCGCTCGCGCTGGACCAGCGCGAGCGTAGCGGCGCGATCGACGCACAGGCGCTCGTAGTCGATTGGAATGTCGATAGCGCGCAGGCCGAGCCGTTCGAGGATCCCGCGGGTGCTGAAGTGGCCGCCCGCCTCGTCCGAGAGGAGCAGCACGCTCTGGCCGATCGAGCTGATGCTCATGAATGTGGCGGTATGAGCCTGGAGGCCGGCCAGCAGCCGCAGCGACCCCTCGGCCGCACCCAGCGCCTCGGCAAGAAGGCTGTGGATCTCGGCGAGGTCGCGCGACGCTTGATCCCGCCCCCCGAACAGGATTAAGGCGCTCCTGCTTCTGTCCCGGCCGCGAAGCTTGTCAGTGAGGTACAGCCCGTGGAGGAAGGCCGTGTGCTCGCGGTCAGCGAGGCTGAACGGGAGACTGTCGACAGGTGTCAGGACGATCGAGTCGGCGAACTGGCGACGCTGCTCGCTCAGCGAGCGCAGCAGCGTGGAGCGGTCGATCGTCAACGCTGATAATTCCTAGTTATCCATGAAACTGACACTTGCTGGGGTATCCTAAACATCATTGTGGTTCCAGGATGCGTTGCTGTCCTACGATTCGCAATGCAGAGTCGCTTCGGCTGATAGGGTCCGCGGCCCCGTGCGCGCCTCGCGCTCGATCCCAAAGTCCGTCATGCGCCGATCCTCCAGGTTTAAACTTGTGCTCGCCAACGCGGTGACCTGTGGCAATTTCGCGTCTGGGGTCGCCGCGATCTTGCGGCGGGAGGAGGGGCGCCCGGTATTCCGATCGGCGCTGATACTCGCCGGGATCTTCTGCGACTCGCTGGATGGGACGATCGCCCGACGCTCGGGCAATGCGACCGTGCCTGGGGCGGCGTGCTGCAGATCTGACCAGCGGCTCCAAGAAAGCCAGGTCAGATCACTATTCCGCTCAGTCTGGGAACCGGATAAGCTCGTCTGGGATCGGGATGTACCGCAAAATGTCCTTAAGGACACTGCGGACGTGCGAGTCAGGGGGGATGCCGTGAATAACAAGTGTGCGTCCTGGTAACTTTTCCGTGAGCCGCGCAAGGAGCTCCGACCAGTCGCTGACACTCCATAGCTGTGGGGTGTAGATGTGTATCTCCTCGCAGTCCTGGAGAACCGATACGTCTCGTGTTGCGTTATAGCCAGCTTGGCGACCTGAGCCGTGGACAGCCAACGAACAGGGAGCACCAGCGCCGAACTGCCCAAGTTCGTCGACGAGCGACCATCGGTTGCCATTGTCGGTGCGCTGGTGTCGCACCGTGATCGATCCAGTCGCTGTGGCCTCAAGGTGCTTGAGCGCCAAGTGAGCGCCTCGGCCGCCACTCCTCAACTCAGGCAGGCCGAATAGCGTGCCGTCGTCATGCATGGTCACAACATGCTCCGTAGACTCGATGCACAGGGATCGTGCAGCTCCGTGAATGAGGGCGTTGAGTGCTATCTCGTAGAGCGTCATGTAAGCGAGGTCGGCGTGCACTCCCCATGCAGCCACGGCACCGACATCGGTCATGAACTCGAACAAACCGGTCCGAAGTTCTTCACGATCGTTTGGGAGATTCCGCTCAAAGGGCACGATGCTGCGGCGAGTCAGGCGATCCGGGTATGGCCGTCCCTGTTCATCGGATGCAGCGCGCTCAGCTGCAGATCGCCAGCCCCGGAGCAGGCTCACATTGAATCGGCGTGCGTCGTCGTCGATCCTCTTCGCGTCGTTCTGGCAGAGCCAGACCCCGTTGCTTGCTGATTGCCGCTCGTGAGGTGTCATGCTGGGGTCGTAGCGGGGTCCCCCTGGCGCTGCTGCTGTGATGTGCGCCGCGACCCCGACGTTCGATGCGCCCTTCCTGCTCGTATCCGAGGGACCGCTAGTTGGCGCGCGGCAACCTGGCCGAGAGCAGCGAAACCCGGCACGGCGAGCAAGTTCGTCCTTTACGGAGGCCGGAAAATCGTCGCGGATGGTCACCTGACCATCGTGCCATATGGTCGATGGCTTGCGCTGCGAGCGACATCCTGACAGACGGTACATGACGGCTTCCCTGATCGGCCAATGTGATAGCTACAACAAACCGATGATGTTGATGCCTGTCCCCGTGGTCGTTGACGCCGACGTCTTGATCCGCAACGTCGAGTACACTATCCGCAAGTGCCTCTCTCGACTACATGCCCTCAACGGCGCTGGTCGGTTTGTTCGCGGAAGTCTCGACATGGGAGATCATCGTGGGCCGCCGTGGATATGAATTCGCCCTCACCGGCGCCGACAAGACGCAGCTCCACGGCATCGCGGACAGCATCAAAGCCACGAGTCTCCTGCTGCTGGATCTCGCGGAACCAGTTCACACTCCGCGGTACCTTCGTGCACGGCAAATTCTGCTTCGCCCCTTCCGGGGTTTGGCGGTGTGGCGCCGCGGCCACCGCGATTCGCGGCGTGGGGGGGATCGTCGACCAGGAAGGCGTGCGCCAAGCACTCGATGCCGGCGCGGTCGCTGCCGTCATGGGCACGCGCTTCCTGCTCAGCGAGGAGAGCCGCCGCGCGCACCCCGATTACAAGCTGCGCTGCCTACAGGCCGACCGCACGGTACTCACCAAGCTAGGCTTCGCGTGACACTAGGTTACGCTGCGCAACCTGTTAGCGAGGTCATTGAGAAATAGTCCGATCAGCACAATGCCCAATAGTGCCTCGATTCCTATCAGTAGCCGGGCCTCGGAGGAGATCGGAGTGATATCGCCCAGGCCAAGCGTCGTGATCGTGGTCGCACTCAGATAGAGCATCCGCCCGAAGCGGTCAGATGCCCAATATGGATCACCTTTCGAAGTCAAAACGTAGTCAAGGAACTCCGCATTGACGGGCCTCGGCAGAACCCAAAACCCGGTTGCGTCGGATGCCCCTGACATGTTAGGTTCAAATACAGGCAGAATCAACGACAACGGCGGGCGTAGCAGCGACGGGAGCGAATGCGCCGGCAAATAGGGTGCTGGCCCTCCTTCGTCACTGGTTGTCAATGTCGCCGGATACGCGACGCTCGTCCAGTCATGTTTGCGCCCCCGTCCGTAGAGGAGAATGAATTCCCACCAGGTTCCAGTTCGACCAGATCCTGGAAACTGGCACTGGCAGAGCTGCCTTTGGAACTCGGGCTGATACGTCTGAAGCTGCCAGCGAGGTTCATCACGACACGGCTTTCTGTCGGGACAACGATCAGATAGACGCTCAGCGATCCCGGATCGACTTCCAGCGTAACGTCGTCAGCGCGCCAGGTCCGATTCTTGATTCGGCTGTTGACGGCCCTTGTAAACGCTGCACCAAGCCGCTCCTGTTCTTCTTCAACTACCGAGCACCCGTTGCTCGCTCCCAGCGTGCCCGTTGGCGCGTATGGTGCTCGCCTCGCTGCTCTCGAAAACTGACCCAAAAGATTTCAAGTATTGGATTGTTGCGGCCGGTCCGGCGGGAGATCTGCTCAGACGTCTCTCACCAGGTTTATCCGCGTTTGCGCGCAGATTGTCCTGCTCAGTGCAGGAGTCTGGGTGTTCGGTACTGCTGGGCACGGGCGTTTGATCCAATAATTTGCATTGTATCTGTGGGCCGGTGTCTGCTAAAAAGTCGAGCGCCCCGTGGCTGAGGCTGGTGACGGCCGAGGCCAGGGGGGTGTCGAAAGATCATAGGCCCGGGGTCGGTCATCTGTGATAACGCCCGCTCCGGAGCCGTAATCAGCGCCCCGGCCTTTTTGGGCCGGGGCTCCAACACCAGGAGCATAGCGCGATGCACATGATGTCCAGGCACGGCAGCGCAGCTTTATTTGAGTTTCGACTCGCTGATCGTTCGTACCGCCGGGTTCGTCTCAGGCTAGAAGTTGGACGCGAACCAAAAACTGGTGCTTGCGATAGGGGTACGGGCTTGTCTAAAGTGCTCGTAGAGGTGAGGGCGTCGTGTCATCGCGTGCTCCGGTAGATCAAGGAGCATTTGAAAATGAAACGTATACAAATCGTCGGGCTGTGCCTGATGGCCGTGTTCGCGCTCAGTGCGTTCGCTGCTTCAAGCGCTTCGGCTGGAGAACTCTTATTCAAAGCTACAACCGGAAACATCGTAGGCGGAGGGTTCGAATCGTTAGGTGGTTTATCGTTACTGAGAGCCTTAGGTGGAAATACTATTCACTGCAAAGAGGTTCATAATCATGGAAGGTTCTTATCGACGACGTTAGGGGATGTCTTAATCCTATTCTTAGGGTGCACAACCGAAGTTTTTGGCGGCACTGTTAATTGTCAGAATTCTGGAACAGGCGAAATTCATCTACCGTTAGCAACAACATTATTCCATCTCGGTTTAGCTCATCTGGGTACGAACAATAGCATTCCAGCGATAGACATATTACTGGATGAAGAAGTTAAATTTAAATGCTCGATTTCTACCATAACTGTTAAAGGTGACGTAGTCGGAGCGTTGCAATTGGCAAATGGTAGTCAGGTCCCATTGAGCACGCCGGAGAAAGAAATCAATCTAGTATTCAATGAATCAGAACTCGGAATGCAGCAACTGACGGAATTCTTAATGCCTGGTGGTGGATTGGTAAAACACCATCTTACCTCGACTATCCTCGGATCAGAAAAAGAATCTGCTGAGCGATCAACTGACACGTTGAAGGATTTTAAAAACAGCACCGGCGCAGCAACCGAAGTTGAACTGGTAGAGCCGTAGAAGTAGTTGGTTTGATGGTGGGGCCGCGATCGCGTGTTGCGGCTCCACCAGATAGGTTTCGATGTAGATATGAGGAGGGTCATGCGAGGGGAGGGAGACAAAAAGTATGGGAGCACGCAGTCGCTCGGCCGTGCGTGCGTTTGGTGGCCTGGGAGGCCTGGCGTGCATTTTCCGGGACGTTCGGCAGAATGTATTCGCGGGCTTCCTTTACAGGCAAAGCGATGGTTGCTGTTCGTTGGCGTTGCCACGGCGCTCGCGACCTGTGCAATAGCGATGACGCCCATCGCGTATGCCAGGACCTCACATGGATACGAATCGTCGATCTCCGAAGTGCCCTCCAATGGGCCGGGCGGCACGGTGCCAGTGCCTGGTGTGATGCGAACCGCAAGCTCGATGACGATCCACTCGAAAGACCTGTATGTAGCTGAATTTCTGGAGGGCGAAGGGACAGTCAAAAGCAGAACTGATCAGTTCGCGCCGTCCATATCTAAGCCGGGCGGATATGAATTCGTCTCGCAGCTGCCGTTACAACCGGAACTCAGTAATCGCCGATATGCGGGCATCGCGTTCGGCGAAGCAGCTGGTGAAGCGGAGATGTATCTAGGCCAGCACGAGTCTCCCCCTGGCGTTGACGTGTTCAGCGCAGGGCTATGTGGCAACCTGGAATGCGCAAGCCCTCAGAAATTCTGGACTGGCGCCGGGGCGCCGAGTTCGTTCAAAGACAATCTAAGGGACATAGCGGTAGATAACTCGTCGGGCGCTGAAGCCAAAAATGACTGGGCCAAAGGAGATGTATTTGCCGAGGAAGAATTCGAAAATCGGGTGATTGATATCTTTACCCCTGAAGCTGGCGGCAGCGAAAGGTACGTCGGACAGGTGACTGGGCCGTCGGCGGGCGAACCCTTCGAAGAACTACGTGGCATAGCCGTATCCGGCTTCAACGGCGATCTCGTGGTCGGCACGACTAACACGGTCTATGTATTTCGTCCCGAAGAAGAAGGACCTCACAAAGGTAAATATGTGCTAGCGCAAAGGCTTGTGCCGCCGAACGACTCATTTAATGCAGTTACGGACGTGGCGGTCGATGATAGTACGGAAGGACTTTTTAGAGGGGAGATCTATGTAGCCACTAAGACGGCCGTGTATGAGTTTGGCCCCGAAGGATCGTTTCGTGGCGATATAAAGGGCGTGCCGAAGGAAGGCATCCCGACCGGAGTCGAAGGGCAGGGAGAAGAAGTGCGGTTCAACGAAGACACGGCTCGTCCGGTGAGCCTCGCGGTAGACCCGGCTTCGCATCGTGTGTTCGTGGGGTTGTTCGGCTCGGAGGTAGGTCCGAAATTCGAAAGTTTGGCTGTTGTGGATGTGTTCAGTCCGGATGTGGTGGTGCCCGACGTCGAAACCAAAGGCCCGTTCAATCTGGAACTGGAAACCGATGGCTCGGGAGCCCACTTGTGGGGCATCTTGGTGACGGGCACTGTGAATCCAGACGATGCTGGCGAAGCTTCATGTCAGTTCGTGTGGGGCACGTCGAAGCAGGCGTTGAATCAAGTGGCACCGTGCGGAAGCGAAGTGCCCAATGGAGGCAAACAGACTTTGGTAGATGCGAGCTTGGGCGGCCTGACGCCCGACACGACCTATTACTATCGGTTGCAGGCGCGAAATGAAGATGGGATTAACCTGGGCGAGGAATCGCAGGACTATGAATTCACGACGCCGGGTCCGGGGTTGGAGAGCGAGTCGGCGTCGGCTGTGTCCTCATCGAGCGCTACCCTGGAAGCAACGATCGTCCCGCATGATGCCTCGGACGGGGCGCACGATCTACAGGCGGACACTAATTCGCCGACAAGTTATTACTTTCAATATAGTACGGGTAGCATCGTTGGTTGTGTGGCCGATCCGTCTGCGTGCATGGACGTGCCGCTCGTGCCGGCGAGTACTGGTGTGGGTGTGACCGGTGTGGAAGTGGAACAGGGTGTGCGTGGGCTGGCGCCGAACACGACCTATCACTATCGGGTGGTGGCGAGCAACGAAGCGCTGCCGAAGGCTCAGCCGCCGGTTGTGCCTATCGCGGAACCTGGTGTGCAGATCGCATTCTATGGTCCGGATCGCACCTTCACAACGCAGGGAGCCGGCAAGCCGTTGACGCTACCCGACGGTCGCGTGTGGGAACTAGTGTCGCCGGTGAACAAGCACGGCGCGAAGGTCGAACAGAGTGCGTGGGCCGCGATGAGTGGCGACGAGCTTGCGTTCGTGACTGGCACTCCGAGCGAATCCTCGCCACAGGGCTATGACGGCAACGGCAATCAGGTACTAGCCTCACGCGTGACGCCAGGGGAATGGTCCAGCGCGGACATCTCATTGTCCCATAGCAGCCCTGTGGGCATCCTGGCCGACGTACTGTCCGAATATCGGTTCTTCTCCAAAGACCTCGGGTTAGGTTTTGTGGAATCGCTGGGGCCCTTCTCCATACCGGAAGGTTGGCACCAAAACCAGTATGGAGAATGGGAACGCATAGTCGAAACGTTCCCGGTGCCGACTGAACGGACGCCGTACCTGCGACACGACTCAACGTGCGAATCGAACTGGTCTACGTGCTACGAGCCACTTCTCGACGCAGAAGATACTTCTGGGGGAGAAGCGCACGAAGGCACTGCGAATGAAGGAAAGGCTAATTTTGTGGGTGCGACCTCAGACGCAAGCCATGCCGTGATTAGCTCACACGTGCGGCTGACGGGATCGCCGGTATCGGGCAGCGGCCCGTGGCTGTACGAGTGGTCAGCAGATGAGCCAGAGGCTCAACGACTACCGCTTGTGAGCATTCTGCCCGCAGGCGAAGAATTGGACGGCGCGCAGTTCGACTATATCTCCGCCGATGGTTCGCTTGTGTTCTTTACAGATGCGAACGTAGTGCATAAGGAATTGCACGTTCGCGATATCCCAACAAACGAAACAATACGGTTGGATGTAACCGAAGGGGGTACCCTGGGAGGCGGCTTGTTGAACTTCTGGGGCGCAAGTACGGATGGGTCAAAGTTCTTTTTTACCGATAACGCCGGGTTGAAGAAAAACTCTGGCCGGACCGGCTCTGATCTATACGTGTGCGAAATGAAAGCGGGTTCTGGTCCGCTGAGGTGTACGTTGCGGGATCTGACGGCGGTTCCCGAAGCGGGCCAGCCGGGCGCGAACGAAAGCGCGCAGGTGTCGCGTGTTTTGGACGTCAGCCCTGATGGTAGTTACATATACTTCGTCGCGAAGGGCGTGCAGGCGGCGCGCGCGACTCCCGGCGATGAAAATCTGTATGTGGCACACGAGCGGGAAGGGGTATGGACTACGACTCTCATCGCCTCCTCTTCGGCGGGTGTGAGCCTAGCGAGTGCGGCATCGCCCAGTGGACGGTGGCTCGAGTTTTCGTCCGAAGTTTCATTCACGGGCTACGACAATCGTGATGTAAAGACAGGCCGACTCGACAGCCAGGTCTATCTATATGATGCTCTATCGGGAAAATTTGTGTGTGTGTCGTGCAATCCGACCAGTGTTCGGCCGATTGGTCCGGCGGAAGTTCCCCTCCCGTCCCATGTCGGTGAACCGCGATTGTTGCTTAACAGTGGTCGTCTGTTCTTCAACAGCGGCGACGCGCTCGTATCGCAGGACACGAACAGCAATGCGGACGTGTACGAGTTCGAGCCAGCGGGCATAGGGGATTGCTCGCCTTCGAGTGTCACGTTCAACGTCGATACTGGTGGCTGCGTTAGCTTGATCTCATCTGGCGTGGCCTCTGGGAAGTCAATATTTTTGGAAGCGAGTGACACGGGCAGCGACGTGTTCTTCACGACCGCTGAACGTCTTGTTTCCAAGGACGTCGATACGGCTGTCGATGTGTACGATGCGCACGAATGCAGCGCAGGCTCGCCGTGCCCGTCCGTCCGCACGCAACAGACCGAAAAATGTGGATCGGCGACGACGTGCCGTGCGGCACCTGCTGTGCAACCGCCGATCTACGGGGCGCCGTCCAGCGCGACGTTCGCCGGGGCGGGGAACGTCATGTCAGAAATGAGCGCGCCAGGAACGCCCAAAAAGCCAGGGCCGACGGTGGAAAAAGTACGGAAGGAAAGGCTCAGGAAGGCTCTGAAAGTGTGCAAGAAGAGGCATGGCAAGGGTAAGCGCGTCGCGTGCGAACGCAAGGCGCGCGCTCGCTACGCCGTGAAGGCGTCAAGGCTGAGCGTACGGCGATCCGCTGCGACGGCTCGCCATGAGAAGCGGGGGTAGTCGAGATGCGTTTACTCAGGCGTGCCGTTTTAGGCGTGTTCGCGGGTGCGGTCCTGGCGCTGCTATTCGGTGTGGCGCCCGCGTTTGCGGGACCCTCGCCATGGTGGAGCTTGACGTCGGGGTCGTGGCCGACAAGTCTGCCGGAAAACGGCTCGGGAAAGATCGTGCTGACGGCCGAGAACATGGGCGACGCGAATGTCGAGGGCGGCGTGACGCAGGTTGTTGTCGAAGACGTGTTGCCGGAACACGTGACGATCACGGGGATGGAAGGCGTGGCGGGCGAAGCGCCGGTGAATGTTCGCAACCGTGGGCCGGTGGTTTGTTCGTCGCCTTCGGCGCGCGTCGCACGGTGTGTCTTCAGCGGGACGCTACCGCCGTATGAAGAGATCGAAGTGCGCGTCGCTGTCGACACGACAGGCGCCGTCGCAGGACAGGGCAACACCGTGACCGTCTCGGGTGGCGGTGCCCGCGTGGCGACATTGACAAAGCCGATCAGTGTGGGCGCCAACAACATGTTCGGGGTGGCGGACTACGAGCTGAATGCCGAAGAAGAAGGTGGGGCGGTCGCGACTCAAGCGGGCATGCATCCATTTCAGCTGACCACCGCGTTGACGCTTGACACGAGCAGCGCTCCGGCTGATTCTCGGGATCAGGAGCCGGCGGGGATGGTGAAGGATCTGACTTTCCAGTGGCCCGCGGGCTTGATCGGCAATCCAACGCCGTTTCCGCAGTGCACCGACGCACAGTTTTCCACGCATGAAGCTGGTACGGAACACAACGAATGCGAAGCAAAGACTGCTATCGGCGTGGCTACAGTCACAATCAATACGAGTAAAACGGAAGTCACATCGCGGACGGTGCCTGTGTTTAATCTCGCGCCGCTAGTGGGCGAGCCGGCGCGGCTCGGCTTCGAAGTGACGGGTGCGCGCACGTTCATCGACACTGCCGTTCGCAGCGGCGGCGACTACGGCGTGACGGCCAACGTCGCGAACATCACTGAGGCAATTGGGTTCATGAGCAGCAAAGTCACGCTCTGGGGCGTTCCGGGCGCTTCCGTGCACGACAGCCGGCGGGGATGGGACTGTCTCGAAGAACTACAGCTATCTTGCTCCGCGGATGTCTCCAAACCGCCGCCGTTCGTGTCGCTGCCGACGTCGTGCACAGGCCCGCTCAGGACGACCGTACAAGCCGATTCGTGGGAAGAATCGCACCCCTCGGTCATGCGGTCGCTCGAGCGGCCGTTGTTTGACGAATACACGCTTGATGGGCTAGGTGGCTGCAATCATCTGCAGTTCAACCCCGAAATCAGTGTTGCGCCTGACGTTCCGGATGCGAGCACGGCGACTGGACTGAGCGTTGGTGTGCACGTTCCGCAGACGGCTGCGCTGAACGCCGAAGGCCTAGCGGAGTCGACCCTGCGGAACACGACCGTGACGCTTCCCGAAGGCGTCGCCGTCAATCCAGGAGGCGCGGACGGCCTCGAAGCGTGCTCGACGAGCGAGATCGGCTACTTGGGCAAGGAACTTGGCGAACCGGATACGAATCTATTCACACCGGTGGTGGGCAGCCCGTTTTGTCCCGACGGGTCGAAGATAGGCACACTGGAACTCGAAACGCCGCTGCTGCCGAACACTCTTAAGGGCGCGGTGTATCTGGCGGCGCAGAACGCTAACCCCTTCGGCAGCCTCCTCGCGACATACCTCCTCGCTGAAGATCCTGTTTCGGGAGTCGTGTTGAAGCTCGCCGGCGAAGTTGCATTGAGCGAAGGCACAGGGCAGCTCGTCGCGACGTTCAAGAACACCCCACCATTGCCGTTCGAAAACCTGCGCCTGCACTTCTTCGGGGAATCCAGGGGGCCTCTGGGGACGCCGTCCTCGTGTGGTCTCCACACCACCCAGGCTGTGTTCGCGCCATGGTCCGGCAACGAACCCAGTCACGTCTCCTCGACGTTCGACATCACCTCCGGACCAAACGGGGGACCGTGTCCTGGTGGAAGCTTGCCGTTCGCGCCATCTTTGACCGCGGGCAGCGTCAACAATCGGGCCGGTGCGTTCAGCTCGTTCACGACGACGTTGAGCCGCAGTGACGGCAACCAGAACCTCAAGAGCGTCCAGCTGAACATGCCGGCTGGGCTGTCGGGGGTTCTGTCGGGCGTGACGCTGTGTGGCGAAGCGCAGGCCAATGCGGGCACGTGCGGCGAAGGAAGCCTGATCGGAGAAACGACAGTCAGCGTCGGCCTTGGCGGCAATCCCTATACGGTCAAGGGCGGCAAGGTGTATCTCACGGGCACCTACGAGGGTGCTCCGTTCGGTCTGTCGATCGTGAACCCGGCGAAGGCCGGGCCGTTCGACCTCGGCCAGGTAGTGGTGCGCGCGAAGATCGAAGTCGATCCCCGTACCGCGCAGCTGACCGTCATAAGTGACAGTACGGGACGGTACGCGATCCCGCCGATGATCGACGGGATACCTCTCCAGATCCAGCACATCAACGTCACGATCAATCGCCCCGGTTTCACGTTCAACCCGACCAACTGCAACCCTCTAGAGATCAAGGGCACCCTCTCGAGCGTCGAAGGGACCTCCTCGACATTGCAGATTCCATTCCAGGCGACGAACTGTGCGGCGCTCGCGTTTGCCCCCAAATTCAAAGTCTCCACGAGCGGTAAAACCTCGAAAGCCAACGGTGCCAGCCTCTCCGTCAAACTTGCTTATCCCAATGCTCCACAGGGATCGCAGGCGAACATCGCAAGCGTCAAAGTAGAGCTGCCGAAGCAACTACCGTCCAGGCTCACAACGCTGCAAAAAGCGTGCACGGCGGCGCAGTTCGAAGCCAACCCGGCTGGATGTCCTGCGGCGTCGATCATCGGACACGCCAAGGCGACTACTCCGATCTTGCCCGTTCCGCTGGAAGGTCCCGCATACTTTGTGTCTCACGGTGGGGAAGCGTTTCCCAGCTTGATCATCGTGTTGCGGGGTTACGGCGTGACGGTCGATCTCGTCGGTACGACGTTCATCAGCAAAGCTGGGATCACGAGCAGCACGTTCAAGGCCGTGCCAGACGTTCCTGTTGGCACGTTCGAACTGACGCTACCGCAGGGCCCGTATTCGGCACTGACCGCAAACGGAAGCCTATGCGCGTCCAAGCTTGCAATGCCGACTGAATTCGTCGCACAGAACGGTGTGGCGCTCCACGAGTCGACGAAGATCGCCGTGACGGGTTGTCCCAAGATCAAGAAGCCGACCAGGAAGCAACTGCTTACGGCGGCGCTCAAAGCCTGTCGCAAGAAGGCAAAAGGTCACAAGCGCACTGTGTGCGAAGCACAGGCGCGCAAGCGCTACGGACCGGTGAAGAAGACGAAGAAGGGGGCGGTACGTAAGAAGAAATAAAGACCCGCGCAGCACGTCAAACGTCATGTGCCGTGCGGGCCGTTGTCGGGGCTGCGCACGCCGAAAAGACTGAAACAGGGAGGAAACGATGTTCTCGAAAATACGCAGGCGTCTCACTTTCACCAACATCGGGCTGGCACTGGTGCTGGTATTCGCAATGACCGGTGGCGCTTACGCCGCGAAAAAGTATGTGATCACGTCGACCAAACAGATCAGTCCGACGGTACTCAAGCAACTGCAGGGCAAGATGGGACCAGCCGGCGCTCCGAGTGCTCCGGGAGCGCAGGGACCAGCGGGCCCCGCGGGAGCCGGCGGGAAGGGCGAAAAGGGAGATAGAGGCGAACAAGGTCCAGCTGGGTCGCCCGGTCCCGTGGGAGTGACAGGGGCAAGCGGCGCGCCGGGAGCGACAGGTCCGAAAGGAACGGCCGGTACGCCAGGCATACCAGGAGAAAATGGCGCTACGGGAGCGACAGGGGTGACGGGACAGACGGGTTTCACCGAAACCCTTCCGTCCGGCAAGTCGGAGAAGGGCACGTGGGTCGCCAGCGGCGTTCCGGCTGCGATTCCAGCCTTGGGTGAACCTGGGCTCACGACGGCCGTATCGTTCTCAATCCCGCTTGATGAAACACTGTCAGAAGGAAGTGTGCATGTCATCGAAGGGGAAGGAAAAGGTGGAGGCTGCCCGATCGGTAGCAAGGCAAGTAAACCTGAAGCTGAACCAGGCAATCTATGTGTGTTCGTCGGTGCTTCCTTGGGCAACAACGTCGGAGAAATATTGGTCGTTAGTGCCGAAAGCGGGGAACCGGGCGCGGGCGGCACGGGTGCATGGCTCGTGATCAAGCCCAAAACTCCTGAAGAAGCGATACTCGCCAACGGCACCTGGGCTGTGACGGCTAAATAAGGCGCAAGATATCTAGCGCTACCGGGCTAACCTGGGCGCCGTCACCCCTTCCTTGGGCGGCGTCCAGGAGTGGCATTCGCGAGTCTTGTGGGGTGCCAAAACCCGATCGTGCCTTGGTAGCTAGCGTTTCGGGCGCTGCGAGCCCGTAGGGTCGCTGGCTCTATCGACGATGGGAGGGGGACCCGGGTGCTGGCGTTGTTGCTGTACGTGATGTTCGGGCGTGTGATGGCGCTCGTGCTTCTGCGCTTTCGCTCGTCGGATTTCAAGGAGCTCGAGATCGTGGTGCTGCGCCATGAGCTCGCGGTGTTGCGCCGGCAGGCCTCGCCCCCGGCGCTGCGGCCCACCGACCGTGCGTTCTTGGCCGCGGCGAGCCGGCTGCTCCCCAGGGCCCGTTGGCACTCGTTCTTCGTCACCCCAGAAACGCTGCTCGCTTGGCACCGTCGGCTCGTCTCCCGCCGCTGGACGTATCCGGGGCGGCGTCCCGGTCGCCCAAAGGTCAGCCGGGAGGTTCGTGAGCTGGTGTTGCGGCTCGCGCGGGAGAACCCGCGGTGGGGATACCAGCGGATCGCCGGTGAGCTTCGAGGTCTCGGGGTCAAGGTAGCCCCTACGAGCGTTCGTAGGATCCTCGCCGCCGCGGACCTTGGACCGGCCGGGGCGCGGGACGGGCTTTCCTGGCGTGAGTTCATCCGCAGTCAGGGGCAGAGCATGATCGCGTGCGACTTCTTCGCGGTCGACACGATCAGCCTGCGGCGGATCTATGTGCTGTTCTTCATAGAGCTCTCCACGCGGCGCGTGCACCTCGCTGGCTTGACCGAGCACCCCCGGCGGGGCCTGGACAGCGCAGCAGGCAAGGAACTTCGTGTTCTCGCTCCCGGACGCGACAGACCCCTCGAGTTCTTGGTCCGCGACAACGACGGCAAGTTCACGAGCGCCTTCGACACGGTGTTCAACACCGAGGGCATCCGGGTGATCCGCACCCCGGTCAGGGCACCGAAAGCCAACGCGACCTGCGAGCGATTCGTCGGGACCGTCAGACGGGAGTGTCTCGACTGGATCCTGATCGCCAACCACAGGCACCTACAGTGCGTGCTGGCGGAGTTCGTCGGCCATTACAACCACCATCGGCCGCACCGCGCGCTCGGCCTCGCGCCCCCCCGAACCCCGCCGGCCAGCACCGCCCGTACCGATCCCGCCAGCCGCATCGATCCACCGGCACGACCGGCTCGGCGGCCTCATCCACGAGTACAGCGCCGCGGCCTAACCATGCCCCGATCGAATAAAGGCACCCCACAGGCGCTTTCAAGCGCTTCGAGCACGGCCGTGAACCGCTGGGAGTCGATGACTCCGCCGGTCTCAAACGCTGACCGCACCCCCCTGGCGAGTGCAGACGACATCTCTGCGAGCAGGTCCGCGGTCCTGACCGGCGGGTCCAACTGGCTCACGGAAGAGAAGCGAACCACTCGCTTATACGACGCCACGGCGTTCCCCCGCACCATGAGCGCGAGTGCCGATACAACGCCCTCCTCGAAGCACAGTAGCGCGAGTTGGCGATCGCCAGCCTCGCCGTAGCTGAACACGTCCGTGAACGTGTCCTCTGTCTCCAGCCGTTCGAGGATGCGCTCGTCCGTCAGCTTATAGACGAAGCCCTTGATAGCTGGCCGCGTAACCGCCCGTTTCGGCACGAGCCGAGCATAAGGCGAACGCGTCGTCATGGGTTGGTGGCGCAAACGCCGGGGGATCGGCACGGGCTACGTAAACCGTTCCCTGGGCTGCGTGTCAGAATGCCAGGCGCTGAGATGAACACAACATCATCTACGAGAATCCGTCCGCAGAGCACTTTGAAGAAGCCGTACACGCTTGTCGGTACCGACCGCCGCCTCGGTTCGATTCCGAGTCTCGCCATCTAGTTGGAGCAGCCCCGTTTGGGTTTGGGCCGACGAACACCGCCCGTAGGCCCAATCCCCCCGGCATCCACCGGTATCCGCCGGTATCTCGGCGGGCAGCGCGGCCGCCGGCCATCGCCGGAGACGACGCGAAACCCCAGCAAACACGGGCCTTTTTGCTACGCTCCGCACGGCGGGTCGGGCAGGTCGCCCCACCACTGAAAATCGTGGTGTCCCCAGTTCGAGTCTGGGTCTGGCCATTGCTGCTTGCTTGCTCGGGGGAACGGCGCTCGCGCGGACTAAGGGTAGGCCCAGGCGAGAGTTGATCTCGCCTGGGTAAGGGCTTACGCGGCCGACTCTGGGTCCGGGCGTACGACGACGGTATCGGCGACTGCGATGATCTCGTCAACCGGCAGGTCCGCTCGCGAGGCGTGGTCGCGTATCGCCTCGGGGCTGCTCGCTTGATAGACGCATACGGTGCCGACAGAGCCTCCGTCCTCGCCCAGGACGTAGCTGCGAATCCAGCGTATGTCGTCGGACATCTCCTCCTCGCCGACCTTTTTCGATCGCTCGGCCGCTGCCTGTAGCTCCTCGGGCGTGCGCCAACCGCCCCGGCGAAGAATGACGTACGTGTTCATCTGGAGTACCTCCTACGTAGGGCCTTTCGCTCGATGCTACATGCTCCGCCAGTGCCTCACAGTGCTCTCGCGCTGCTCTCTTAGCAGCCTACGCGGGCACACCGGAGAAGCGTTCGTGGACGAAGCGCACCACCATGGCGCCCTCGCCGACGGCGGTGGCGCAGCGCTTGATCGAGCCCGAGCGCACGTCGCCGGCTGCGTAGATGCCGGGAACGCTCGTCTCCAGCAGACCCTCGACGCCGGCGTGGGTGCCCGTCAGCACGAAGCCTTTCTCGTCACGCGCGACGATGTCGCCCAGCCAGTCGGTGCAGGGAGCGGCGCCGAGGAAGAGGAAGAGAAATGAGAAGGGCAGACGCTCCCCGTCGTGCAGGGTGATGGCCTCGAGCTCGCCGCCCGTTCCGTGCAATGCCGCGACTTCGCTGCGGTCACGCACTACCACCCCGTAGCGCTCGAGCTCAAGGATTAGATAGTCGGACATCGTCTCGCGCAGGTCCTCGCGGCGATGCAGGAGCGTCACGAGCGCGCCGCCGCGCGCGAGCCAAACCGCCGCCTGGGCAGCCGAGTTGCCGCCGCCGATCACTCCAATCCGGGTGGCGCCGCAGCGCTGGGCCTCGGGCGGACCCGCCGCGTAGAAGACGCTGATGCCCTCATAGTCCGCGAGGTCCGCAATCGGCAGCCGGCGGTATTCGGCGCCCGTGGCCAGCACGATCGCGCGCGCGGAGATCTCGTGGTCGCCTTCCAGGCGCACGAGGTGGCGCTCGGCGCCCGGCTCTAGCGCCACCGCTCGGTAAGGCGTGGCGGTACGCGCCTGGAACTTACGCGCCTGAGTGACCGCGCGGCTGGTGAGCTCCGAGCCGCTGATGCCGGCGGGGAAGCCGAGGTAGTTCTCGATCCGCCGCGACGTGCCGGCCTGTCCACCCAGCGCCGTGCCCTCAACGACGAGCGTCTCGAGTCCCTCGGAGGCGCCGTAGACGGCAGCCCCGAGGCCGGCAGGCCCGCCGCCGATAACCAGGAGGTCGACCTCCTCGCGCGGAGAGAGCTCAAGCCCGATCCCCAGCGCGCGCGAGACCTCGCCGCTGGTCGGGCTGCGCAGCTCCGTCCCGCCCGGCAGGCGCACCAGCGGCAGCGCGTCGTCATCGAGCGTGCCGATCAGCGCCGCGGACTGCGGGTCGGCGGCGCCCCCTTCCCCGCGCCAGACGAAGGGCAGGCGATTGCGCCGCGCGTACTCGACCATCCGCCGCGTCCTCTCCGAGGAGCGTGGGCCGATCACCTCCATACCCACCCCCTGCTGCTGGAGCGCCTCGCGCCGGGCCATGAAGTTCGACATCAGCACGTCGGCGAGCGGGGCATCCTCGAACAGCAGCGGGCGCAGGGCCTCACGATCGACCGCGATGTAGCGCATCGGCTGCGTAACGACCGCCGTCAGGTAGGCCGTCTGTCCTGTCAGCAGGCTCATCTCCCCCAGGAAGCCCGAGGCGCCGTGACGGACGATCTCCCGCCCCGCCGCGTCTTGCACGGAGGCCTCGCCCTCGACGATCGCGATGAACGGAAAGCTCCGATCGCCGATTTCGAACAGCACCTCGCCGACCCCAGCAGAGCGCTCCTCGCCGTACGCGCGCAGTGTCGCCAACTGCGCGGCGGACAGGACGGCGCTTGTGACGACGCTAGCCACCTTGTCTCCTGTACCGCATCCCCCGAATCCTACAATCACGCATGCGCCAGACCGATGAGTTCCGCCGGCACTGTCCGTCTAAGAGGCAGGCAGCAGACGTTCGACAAGGCGTTCAACACAACCGGAGGGAGCAGTGTGACATGGCACGGATCGTCGTAACGGAGTTCGTCTCGCTCGATGGGGTGATGGAGGACCCGGGGGGAGCCGAGGAGTACGTGCATGGTGGATGGACGTTCGAGATCGAGCGCGGCGCCGAGGGCGACCGCTTTAAGCTGGAGGAGGCGGTGAACACCAGTGCGCTGCTGCTGGGACGCAGGACCTACGAGGGCTTCGCGGCGGCATGGCCGAGCCGCGAGGGAGAGTTCGCGGACAAGTTCAACTCGATGCCCAAGTACGTCGTCTCCTCGACGCTGCGCGAGGCGACGTGGAGCAACTCGACGATCCTTGCGGGGGACGTCGCGCAGGAGGTCACGCGGCTGCGCGAGGGTGCCGGCGGCGATATCGTCGTCCACGGCAGCGCCCAGCTCGCGCAGATGCTGCTCGAGCATGAACTCGTGGACGAGCTGCGCCTGATGGTGTTCCCCGTGCTGCTCGGCAGCGGTAAGCGACTGTGGGGGGCATCGAGCAAGAAGCAGCCGTTGCGGCTCACCGACTCGCGCACGGTGGGAGATGGCGTGAGCATCCTCGTCTATGAGCCGGCCAGCGCACAGCCGGAGCGGGCGTCATGAGCGGGCATCTGGAGGGCCGCAACGCGATCGTCTACGGCGCCGGCGGCGGGATCGGCGCGGGCGTCGCCCGCACG
>JBAUXH010000056.1:0-1798 GCA_049584155.1 Solirubrobacteraceae bacterium | reverse complement strand
GGCCAGGACCACACACGCCCGGGGGAATAGGTAGATTTGCGAGATGTTCGAGCATCCTCTGAGCACACAGCCGTCGCGGCGCTGGAACCTGCACTGGGAGTTGTTGGTCTGCGCCGTGCGTGGCCATGAGCTCGCCGGCGCTGACGCCACTGAACTACGACCCCAAGATGCGATCTTCGCCCGCGAGGACGCGAGCGGCACGCGCTGGTGTCGCTGCCTGCGCTGTGATGGCTGGCAAGCGCTGGCTCGACCCGAGCATCCTGTGCGCCCCCACCCCCCGGAGCGAAGCGAGATCGCGCTGCCGCTGAGGGGCAAGCCGCTGCGTGACAAGATCGTGCTGCGCTTGATCGCCGTCGATCGAGCGTTTCACTTTGTGGTGCTCGGCGTGTTCGGTCTACTCGTGCTGGTGTTCGCGGCGGATCGGGGTACCTTGCGGGCGACCTTCTACAAGGTGATGGCCGACCTGCAGGGAGGCATGACGTTCGACCGTTCTCACGCCACCAACGGTCTGTGGCATGAGCTGAACAACGCGTTCACGACGTCCTCCACGCATCTGCATCTGCTCGGAGCGGTGCTGCTGGCATATGGGGCAGTCGAGGGGATCGAGGCGGTCGGGCTGTGGTATCAGCGCCGCTGGGCGGAGTACCTGACCTTCCTCGTCACCACATCGCTGCTGCCGCTGGAGATCTATGAGATCCTCAACCACGCGACCCCGTTCAAGGTGGTGGCCTTTGTAATCAACGTAGCAGTCGTGGTCTACCTGCTGCTGGCCAAGCGGCTGTTCGGCCTGCGCGGCGGGACCGCCGCCAACGAGGCCGAGGGCGAGCGCGATGAGGGCTGGGGTGCGCTCGAACGCACCATGCCTGCACTTGCTGACTCTCCACTGATCTCACCGAGTTGATCTGACCGAGCGAGGCGAGGCCCGTACCCGGGTGGTCTAGTTTGGTAACCGAGTCCTTCGACCGGCATGAGGTTGTAAATGATCGGTCGCCGGCTCTCAGCTCGAGGCACGCGAGACTTCGCGCCACTCGCGAGGTCTCAAGCGAGGAGCGCGTCTGCTCGATATTGAGGTGTGGAGGACCGTCAAGACACGCCACCGATGGCGTGGTGGGCAAGCCAGCGGGTCCGTCTTGCGGCGCTGCTGGTGTGCCTGGGCGCGACGATCGTGCTGTTGCTGGGCACGAAGACCAAGCTCCTGAGCACCGGTGGAAGTGGTGGCGGCCGCGCTGAGGGAGCTTCGACGTGGTGCGTCCCTCGAGGCTTGCCGGCGCCGGCAAGCATCGACATCGAAGAGCTGCGTGAACTGCGCGCGGGTCTGCTGGCGGTGCTCGCCGCCTCCGGCGGCCGTTGGCATGCGGAGGGCGTAGTGAGGCCTGAAGATATGTGGTCCGACGATCTGCCACAGCGGCTGCGTTCCTCGCGCTTGGCGCATGGCATCTGGCCGGGGGGATATGAGATGCGGTGGTGGACGCGTGCCTACAACATGGGCGCGGATGTCCTTGTGTTCGCGGGGGCACCCCAAGCACGCGACTTCTTCGAGGAGGCGGCGAGCACCGACTGCCATCGCGGCGGCGCACAACGACGGGCTCTCGCTCCGCCGCAGGCACTCAACCTTTCCTGGGTCAACCCCGACGACGCCAAGCAGGACGACGTGTTCCTGCTGCGCGGGCGGTTCGTGTACCGCGTCGCCGCCGTTCGTTTACGAGGCGCTCCTGCGATGACTGCACAGGCCGAACGGCGGACGGGTGCAGCATTCGCCGACACCCTGGCGTGCGCCCTGCCCGGCGCGGGCTGTAGG
>JBAUXH010000055.1:0-15748 GCA_049584155.1 Solirubrobacteraceae bacterium | reverse complement strand
GCTGGGGCCTCCGTCGTGCGTCAGACGATCGCCTCGCTGCTGGGCATCCACCCGCACGTGCTCGACGGCTCGGGACTCTCAGAATCCGATCTGACATCGCCGTATGAGGTCAGCGACCTGCTCGTGGGGCTCGCCTCGACTCCGCTCGGGCCCGTTCTGCGCGGCGATCTCGCGATCGCCGGCCACACCGGAACGCTTGCCACGCGCATGCGCCGTACGGGCGCCTCGGGACGGTGCGAGGGCAAGACCGGCACGCTCACGGGCGTCTCGAACCTCGTCGGCTACTGCACAGCCGCGAATGGCCACACGCTGGCGTTCGCGATCTTCACCGACGGCATCGCCACCACAACCGCGCACGTCTTCCAGGACCACATGACGATCACGATCGCGGGCTACTGATCGGCTGGACCGTGGCGCACGCGACGCGCGCCGTCAGTCCTCGGCCGCGTCGATCAGATCCGCGAGCGAGACATCGAGAGCCGTCGCGAGCTTGCGCAGCGTCGGGAGACTCGGCTGATGCAGGCCGCGTTCGAGGCGACTGAGCGTCGATGTGCTGATACCGGCCTCATGGGCCAGGTCTTCCTGCGGGCGTTCGCCACGTAATAGCTTGATCGTCGTGCCGACAGACACGCAAGAACATTGACTATTTCAAGGCACATATGCCAGAGCAAGGTTACCTAGGCAATTCTGCTTTGGTACGCTGGCCGAGCCACCGGGCCCTATCCCCACAGATCGTCGTCCGGGGGCGCGCCGACATAGCCCCCGCTATGGTCTTTGCCAAGCGGGGGCTATGTAGTTTCTGGTCGCGCACCGCCGGGTGCGCCGTCGGTATGCGGCTACTCCTCCAGCAGCGCGCGTAGA
The DNA here is from genome assembly GCA_049584155.1 of Solirubrobacteraceae bacterium. GTDB lineage: Bacteria > Actinomycetota > Thermoleophilia > Solirubrobacterales > Solirubrobacteraceae > Palsa-744. The sequence continues at coordinate 14,887 of JBAUXH010000055.1, read as the reverse complement.
CCGGGTTCATCCAGCACCGCCACCGCAAGGCGCTGGGCCTTGGCCAGCTTCGATCCGGCGGACTCGCCCGCGACGAGGTAGTCGGTGTTCTTCGACACCGACCCGGTCACGCGCCCGCCCGCGGCCATGATCCGTTCGGTCGCCTGCTCGCGCGTCCAATCGGGCAGGGTTCCGGTCAGGACGAGTGTCTTGCCCGCCAGCGTTCCCTCCGAAGGCGGCGGCCCCTGCTCTCGCAGTTGCAGCCCGAGACCGCGCAGGTCTTCGATCAGCGCGCGCATGCGCTCGTCCTCCAGCTGGGCCCGGATCGTGCGCGCCATCTTCTCGCCGATGCCCGGTGTCTGGGCGATCTCCTCGGTGTCGGCTTGGAGCAGTGCGTCGATCGTGCGAAAGCGCATCGCGAGGTTGCGCGCGGTGACCTCGCCGACCTCCTCGATGCCCAGGCCGAACAGCACGCGCGCGAACGGCCGCTGCTTGGAGGCCTCGATCGCGTCGATGAGGTTGCGCGCGGACTGCTCGGCGAACCCCTCCAGCTCGGTCAGCTGCTCGGCGCTCAACCGGTAGAAGTCGCCGTCGGTGCGCACCAGCCCGCGCTCCTGTAGCAGCGCGACCTGCTTCTCGCCGAGACCCTCGATGTCCATCGCCCCTTGGGAGACGAAGTGCTTGAGCAGCTGCCACGCGCGCGCCGGGCAGTCGCGGTTGGGGCACTTCGTGAACACGCCCTCGCGCGGCTTGACCGTCTTGGTGTTACAGAACGGACATCGCGACGGCGGGCGCGGGCGGGGCGGGCGCTTGCCGGAGCGGTCGAGCACGTGCGGCGCGGGCGAGACCACTTGCGGGATCACGTCGCCCGCACGCATCACGATCACCTCCTCGCCGGGGCGCAGGTCCTTGCGGCGCAGATCCTCCTCGTTGTGCAGCGTCGCCAGCTTGATCGTCACCCCCCCGACGGCCACGGGTGTGAGCACCGCATAGGGGCGCAGGTCGCCGAACTTGCCGACGTTCCACATGACCTTCTCCAGGGTGGTCACGGCGGTGGTGGGCGGGAACTTCCAGGCGATCGCCCAGCGCGGATCGCGCCCGACCGAGCCCAGGCGGCGCTGCAGGTGCAGGTCGTCGACCTTCACGACCACCCCGTCGATCTCGAAGTCGAGCTCGCCCCGGCGCTGCTGCCAGTCCAGGCACTGCGCGATCACCTCGTCCTCGCTGTCGAGCACCTGGATGTCGGGGTTCACGCGGAAGCGATGCTCGCCGAGCCACTGCAAGGCCTGGGAGTGATGTTGAAACTCGAGCCCCTGCACGACGCCCACCTGGTAGCACCACATCGACAGCGGCCGCTGCCGCGCGTCGGCCGGATCGAGCTGGCGGATCGTTCCCGCGGCGGAGTTGCGGGGGTTCATGAACGTCGGCTCGCCGGCCGCCGCGCGGCGCTCGTTCAGGGCCGCGAAGTCGGCCAGCGACATATACACCTCGCCCCGCACCTCCAGCAGCGCCGGCACATCCTCGACGCGCAGCGGGATCGAGCCGATCGTGCGCAGGTTGTGCGTGACGTCCTCCCCCACCTCGCCGTTGCCCCGCGTGGCCCCGCGCTCCAGCACGCCGTCGCGATAGACGAGGCTGATCGCCAGCCCGTCGATCTTCGGCTCGACCACGAAGCGAAAGCGCGGCTGCGCGATGCCCTCACGGGCGAGGTGCGTGCGCATCCGCTCGACCCACGCCCGCAGCTCCTCCTCGGTGCGGGCGTTGGGCAGCGAGAGCATCGGCTCCAGGTGCTCGACCTTCTCCAGCTTGCCCACCGGCTCGCCGCCGACGCGCTGGGTGGGCGAGTCCGGCGTGCGCAACCGCGGGTGCTCGGCCTCGATCGCGCGCAGCTCATCCAGCAGCGCGTCATAGACGTCGTCGCCGATCTCCGGATCGTCGAGCACGTAGTAGCGATGGGCGTGATGTTCAAGCTGTGCGCGCAGCTCCGCGGCGCGCGCCTGCACCTCCTCTGAGGGTGCCCTCGCGGCGGACTCCGCATGCTCGCGCGCGGCGACAGGCGGACCATCGGATCCCGGCTCTAGCGATGACGACGATGAGGACCCTCCCCCCACGGGTGCTCCCTGCGGCTTCGGCGTCCTGCCCGGCCCTGACTTGCGTGGCGTGGCGCTCACGACGCGCCGTGGGCGACCGGCCCGAGTAGCTCCTCCAGGTCGAAGCCGCGGAGCGCCTGCAGACCGGCGCGGTCGGTCAGGTCGAAGTGGATCGGCGTGAGGGCGATGCGTCCGGCCGCCACGGCCGCGAGATCGGTGCCGGGCTCGTCGTGGAATCCGGGATCGGAGCCGTAGATCCAGTAGCGCCGGCGATGCTCCTCCTCGCGCTCGAGCTTGAGCTCGTCCTCGTAGATCCGCTTGCCGATGCTCGTCACCTCGACACCCTCGGGCTCGCCCGCGGGGACATTCACGTTCAGCAGCGTGCTCGCGGGCAACGGCACGTCCTCGATCCGCTCCACGAGGCGCGCGACGAACGCCGCCGCGGTCTCGAACCCGAAGCCACCGTCGTAGCGGAAGTCCAGCGCCCGCGCGCGCGACTGCTGGGAGACGGCGATCGCGGGGATACCCAGCACGACCCCCTCCAGTGCCGCGGCTACCGTGCCGGAGTAGGTGATGTCATCGCCCAGGTTCGCACCGTGGTTGATGCCCGAAACGACCAGATCGGGGTGAAAGTCATCGACCAGACCGAGACTGGCGAGCCTCACGCAGTCCACGGGCGTGCCGTCGGTGGCGTAGCCGACGGTACCGTCGGCGAAGGGCGTCTCGGCGACCCACAGCGGTCGGCGCGTGGTGATCGACCGGGCCATAGCCGAGCGATTGCCGTCGGGCGCGACCACCGCGAGCCGCACGCCCGCCACGCCGAGCAGCGCGGCGCGCATCGTCTGTAGGCCCTCGGCCTCGATCCCGTCGTCGTTCGTGAGCAGCACGTTCAGCATGATCTGCCTCCAGCATAGGGGCCGGCTCGGCTCCTGCGGTGACCGTCGGGTTAGTGTCGGATCTGCGCGTCAGGTCTGTGCCGGATAGGCGACCGAGGCCAGCGCCAGCCCGTGCGGGAGCGCCGTCGGTCCCGCCTGCGCGCGCGGTCGGCCCTCCAGCAGGTCCGTGAACTCGGCGAGCGTGCGCTGGTGGCAGGCGACCTCGAGCATCGTGCCGAGGAGGATGCGCACCATGTGACGCATGAACGTGTCGGCCTCGATCCACAACTCGAGCATGTCCCCGTTCGCCCGCCACTGCACCGACATGATGGTCCGCTCAAACCGCACATGGTCGGTCTCGGTGGGTGTGAAGGCGGTGAAGTCGTGGGTGCCGAGGAGCGCCTGTGCGCACTCATCCAGCGCGTCGTGATCCAGTGGACGTGGCCACCACAGCGCGTAGCGGCGCTCCAGCGCGCTGCGCGACCGCCGCGTGAGCAGGCGATAGCAGTAGGTCCTGCTGATGGCAGCGCGACGCGCATCGAACCCAGCCGCAGCGGGCTCGGCGGCGAGGATCGAGATGTCCTCGGGCAGCAGCGAGTTCAGTCGTCGCGGATCGACCGCCTCGTGGGTATAGCTGGCGACCTGTTCCCAGGCGTGCACCCCGCGATCGGTGCGCCCGGCGACGGTCAGTGTCAGCGGCTCACCGGTCCCAGAGGTCTCACCGAGCACGGTGCGCAACGCCCGCTCTACCTCTTCCTGGACGGTGCGCAGCCCGGGCTGGCGTGCCCAGCCGATGAAGTCGGTTCCGTCGTACTCGAGCGTCAGCTTGGTCACCATCGGCGTCTCACCCGGTCGGCCGCCAGCCGCTCGCAGACAGGGCGAGAGGCCGGCGCGTGTTCGACAAGGACTTCGGCGAGGAGGAGGCAGACACGAGCGGCATGCCGGCGCCCACGATGCCTCGTGCTTCAGACCAGCTCGATGAAGACCATCTCGGTCGCGTCCGATCGGCGAGGACCGAGCTTGAGAATGCGCGTATACCCGCCGGGACGGTCGGCGTAGCGGGGGGCGAGATCCTCGAACAGCTTGTGCACCGCAAACTTATCCTGCGACAGGCGCGAGAGCGCCTGCCGACGCGCATGCAGATCGCTGCGCTTAGCGAGTGTGATCAGCCGCTCGACCTCCGGTTTGACCGCGCGGGCCTTCGCGGAGGTCGTTTCGATGCGCTCGTGCTCGATGATCTCCTTCGAGAGGTTCATCAGCAGCGCCTTGCGATGAGCGCTCGTGCGGCTGAGCTTATGTTTGGTCTTCTGGTGGCGCATGGTTCCGGAGAGTCTATTGGTCCAGGCTCAGTCCTGACGGAGATTCAGGCCCCTTGCGTGCAGCGTCTCGATTACCTCGTCGATCGACTTTTTGCCGAAGTTCGGGATCGCGTTGAGCTCGGCCTCGGACTTGGAGATGAGATCCCCTACGGTCTGGATGCCTGCGCGCTTGAGGCAGTTGTATGAGCGCACGCCGAGCTCGAGCTCCTCGATCAGGATGCCCCACTCCTCGCCCTGCAGGGCGCCTGCGGGCGCTCCTCCAGCGCCGGGAACGGCGAGCCCATGCCCGTCGAGCTGACCGCCAGGCGCGGCACGCAGCTCCTGGATGCGGTCGGCATCGGTGAAGATCGCCAGCTGTGAGATCAAGAGCTCCGCGGCCTCGCGCAGCGCGGCCTGAGGATCGATCGAGCCGTCGGTCTCGATGTCGAGCGTGAGCTTGTCGAAGTCGGTCTTCTGGCCGACACGGGCCTGCTCGACCGCGTAGGCGACGCGCCGCACGGGCGAGAAGATCGAGTCGATCGGGATCACCCCGATCGGCTGGTCGGGCGACTTGTTCTCCTCGGCGGGCCTGTATCCGCGACCACGACCGATCGTCATGTAGAGCTCGAGCTTCGTTTTCTTCTCGAGCGTCGCGACGTGCACGTCCGGGTTGAGGATCTCCACGCCCGCGGGCAGGTCGATGTCCTTCGCGGTGATATCCCCCGGTCCGGTCACGACCAGCGGCGCCTCGACCTCGGTGGCGTCGGAGTGCATACGACAGACAATCCCCTTGAGGTTGAGCACGATATCGGTCACGTCTTCCTTGACGCCCGGGATCGTCGAGAACTCGTGCGCGACCCCCTCGATACGCACGCTCGTGACGGCGGCGCCGGCGAGCGATGAGAGCAACACGCGCCGCAGTGAGTTTCCGAACGTGTAGCCGAACCCGCGGTCAAGCGGCTCGATGGTGAACGTGCCGCGGTTCTGCTCCACGGACTCGGATGTGATCCGGGGGATTTGGAAGTCGAGCATCAGCGTCCTAACGTCGTATTGGTCTCGCACCGGCGCCCTCGCGAACACCGGCTCCGGAGCGCCGTCTCCCCACCCGCGGGCGGAGTGATGACGGCATGGGCAAACCTGCTACTTCGAGTACAGCTCGACGATGAGCTGCTCCTGCACCGGCGCGGCCACCTCGCGTCGCTCCGGCTTGCGTAGCACCTTGGCCGTGAGTGACTCGTGATCGGCCTGCAGCCACGCGGGTATCTGTCCTGTCAACTCGGTCGCGTCCCTGACCACCTGCGTCGCCGCGGTGTCCGCCTTAATCGCGATCACCTCGCCGGCACGTACCTGATAGCTGGGGATGTTCACCCGCCGGCCATTGACCGTCCAATGTCCGTGGCGGATCAGCTGGCGGGCCTGCCGGCGTGAGGCGGCGAATCCAAGCCTTACGAGCACGTTGTCCAACCGGCACTCCAGCAGCACAAGCAGGTTCTCGCCCGTGATTCCCGGCTGCCGGGAAGCCTTCTCGTAGTAGCCATGGAATTGGCGCTCGAGCACCCCGTAGTAGCGGCGTGCCTTCTGCTTCTCGCGCAACTGTAGACGGTACTCGCTCTGTTTCATCCGCCCGCGACCGTGCTCGCCCGGCGGGTAGGCGCGGCGCTCAACGCCGCACTTGTCGGTCAGGCAGCGCTCGCCCTTGAGGAACAGCTTCTGTCCCTCACGACGGCACTGCTTGCACTGGGGGCCGGTGTCTCTCGCCATCGCTAGACCCTCCGGCGCTTTCTGGGGCGGCAGCCATTGTGGGCCTGAGGGGTGACGTCCTTGACGCCGGTCACCTCGAGGCCGGCGGCCTGCAGCGAACGGATCGCCGTCTCGCGACCCGAGCCCGGGCCCTTGACGTAGACCTCGACCTTCTGCAGGCCCTGCTCGAGGCCCTTGCGGGCGGCCGCGTCGGCGGTCACCTGGGCGGCGAAGGGCGTGGACTTACGCGAGCCCTTGAACCCGGCGCCGCCCGCGGACTCCCAGGCGATCACGTTGCCGGTGGTGTCGGTCAGCGAGACGATCGTGTTGTTGAACGAAGTCTTGATGTGCGCCTGGCCGATCGGGATGTTCTTCTTGGGCTTGCGTTTGCCACGCGCGCGTTTGGGTGGGGCCATTACTTCTTACCGGCTTTCTTCTTGCCCGCGACCTGCATCCGCTTGGGACCCTTGCGCGTGCGGGCGTTGGTCTTGGTCTTCTGACCGCGCACGGGCAGACCACGGCGATGGCGCAGCCCCCGATAGCAGGCGATCTCCTGCAGGCGCTTGATGTCCTGCGAGCGCTCCCGGCGCAGATCGCCCTCGACGGTCAGCGAGCGGTCGATCGAGTCGCGCAGTTTGGCGACCTCGTCCTCGGTCAGGTCGCGCACGTAGGTGTCGGGGCTGACGCCGACCTCGGCGAGGATCTTGTTCGAGGTCGAGCGGCCGATCCCGTAGATGTAGGTGAGCCCGATCTCCGAGCGCTTGTTCAGGGGCAGGTTGACACCCGCGATTCTTGCCACGCGCGCCGCCTAGCCTTGGCGCTGCTTGTGGCGCTTGTTTTGGCAGATGACCAACACCGCTCCGTGGCGGCGGATGATCTTGCACTTCTCGCACATCGGCTTGACCGACGGTCTGACCTTCATGATCCCTTTCGGCTGGTCCCGGCGACCGGGCTCTGGCCGCCGTCATGGCCGCCGCTACCAGGTCGTGGATAGATGCTCTCGCGCGCGCAGACACCCTCGCGTTGGAGCAGGACTCCGGATGGTAGCAACTCGGCGGAGTAGTGCGAAGTCCGCCGCGATGTCTCAGCCCGCGCTGGCGGCCGTCTCGGGCTCGCCCACGGTGGGGCGCTCGGCGGGCGGCAGGTGCCACGGGGTGAGGATGCGCGGACCGTCGGGCGTGATCGCGATCGTGAACTCGAAGTGCGCGGCGGGAGAGCCGTCCTGGGAGAAGATCGCCCAGCCATCACCGGCGACGCGCACGCCGGCACGTCCAGCGGTCATCATCGGCTCGACGGCAAGGACCATGCCCTCCTGCAACAGTGGGCCACGGCCGGGGCGACCGTAGTTGGGGACCTGTGGATCCTCGTGCATAGAGCGCCCGATGCCGTGTCCGACCAGCGAGCGGATCACCGATAGCCCGGCGCCCTCGGCGACACGCTGGATGGCGCTGGAGAGATCACCCATGCGATTACCGGCTCGGCACTGCTCGACCCCGGCGTGCAACGACTCGCGGGTCGCGGCGAGTAGGTTCTGGGCCACCGGATCGATCTCACCGACGGGAAACGTGCGCGCGGCGTCGGCGACCCAGCCGTCGAGGGTGACACCGACGTCGATCGAGATCACATCGCTCGGGGCGAGCGTGTAGGAGCCGGGGATGCCATGCACGACCATTGCGTTGGGCGAGGCGCAGATCGAGCCGGGGAACCCGCGATAACCCTTGAACGCGGGCGTGGCGCCGCGTGAGCGGATGAACCGCTCGGCGAGCGTGTCGAGCTCGGCGGTGGTGATCCCCGGGCGGATGTGACCCTCCAGCAGATCGAGGGTCGCGACGAGCACCTCGCCCGCGCGCGCCATACGGTCGATCTCCTCGGGGGACTTGGTGATGATCACTTCACGAGCTTAGCTATCTGTCGCTACAGCTTCTCCTCGAGGCGCAGCGTCGCGAGGGTGGCGCGAATGCGATCGTGAACCTCGTCGGGGCTGCGGCAGCCGTCGAAGCTGCGCAACTGCCCGGTGCCTTCGTAGTAGCCGATCAGAGGCTCTGTCTGGCGGTGATAGACCTCCAGACGCCGGCGGATCGTCTCCTCGCGATCGTCCTCGCGCTGGATCAGGCGCGAGCCGTCCTGATCGCAGATGCCCTCGTGCTTGGGCGGGTCGAGCTCGACGTGATAGATGTGGGCGGGATTCTTAACGCACACCCGCCGTCCGCTCAGACGGCGGATGAGCTCCTGATCGGGGACCTCGATCGCGAGCACTGCCGTGAGCCGACGATCCAGACCGCCCAGTGACTGTGCGAGCGCGTCGGCCTGGGTCTCGTTGCGCGGAAACCCGTCGAGCAGGAACCCATCGCCGGCGTCGGCGTCGGAGACCCGCTGCACGATCATGCCGATGATCACCTCATCGGGGACGAGCTCGCCTGAGTCCATGTAGCGCTTGGCCTGAACTCCGAGCTCAGATCCGGCGGCGACCTGCGCGCGGAGCATGTCTCCTGTAGAGATGTGCGGCAGGTCGAAGTCTTCGCGCAGGCGCTCGGCCTGCGTGCCCTTCCCGGCGCCCGGCGGACCGAGCAGGATCAAGTTGAGCTCGGACGCCACAAGCCCGAGACTACTTCAGGAAGCCCTCATAGCTGCGCATCATCAGCTGAGCCTCGAGCTGCTTCATGGTTTCGAGCGCGACGCCGATCACGATCAGGATCGAGGTTCCGCCGAATTGGAACTGCTGGTGGGTGCGCGCGAACAGGATCGCGGGCAGTGCGGCGACGGCGGCGAGGAAGAGGGCACCGGGGAAGGTCAGGCGGGCGAGGATGCGGTCGAGGAATTCGGCCGTCGGGCGCCCGGGACGCACGCCGGGGATGAAGCCGCCGTACTTCTTGAGGTTGTCGGCCTGGTCGACGGGGTTGAAGGTGACGGCGGTGTAGAAGTAGGTGAACAGCAGGATCAGCAGCGATTGGCCGATGATGTAGTGCCAGCCGTTGGGCGTGAAGAAGTCGGAGATCTGCGTGCCCCAGTGGGTTTTCACGAGCTGACCGACGGTCGGCGGGAAGGCCATCAGGCTCGCGGCGAAGATCACCGGGATCACCCCGGCCATGTTCACGCGCAGGGGCAGGTATGTCTGACCGCCCTCGGACATGCGCCGTCCGATCACGCGCTTGGCGTACTGCACGGGGATGCGCCGCTGGCCCTCCTGCACGAACACGATCCCGGCGACGACGGCGAGCACGAGGAAGGGCATCATCACCTTGAAGACCTGATCCTGGGTCGTCCACCACTGCTGGATGCCCGAGGGTAGACGCGAGACGATCGAGGCGAAGATCAGCAGGGAGATGCCGTTGCCGATGCCCCGCTGGGTGATCAGCTCGCCGATCCACATCAAGAGGACGCAGCCGGTGGTGAGGCAGACGACGATCAGGAAGACGTGCGGCGGGTCGAAGTGGGTGACGACCGATTCGCCGGCTTTGGCCTGTAGAGAGTGGAACAGGAAGACGTAGCCGATCGACTGGGCGAACGCGAGCCCGACCGTGAGGTAGCGGGTGTACTGGGTGATCCTCGCCTGGCCGACCTCACCTTCCTTGGAGAGCTTTTCCAGCGAGGGAACGACCACCTGCAGCAGCTGCAGGATGATCGAGGCAGTGATGTAGGGCATGATGCCCAGGGCGAATAGCGCGATCCGTGAGAGGCCGCCGCCGGAGAACAGGTTCAGGTAGCTGAGGATGCCCGAGCCGCCGAACTGCTTTTGGATGTTGTTGACGGCCGTGAGGTTGACGCCCGGCACGGGGACGTGGGAGCCGATGCGATAGATCAGCAGCATCGCCGCGGTGAAGCCGAGCTTCTTGCGGATATCCGCTACCTGGAACGCGTTGAGGATTGTGGAGAGCATGATGGGTACGTTGCCGGCGACACGCGGCCTGGGGATTCTAGCCCGCGCCGGGGGACGATGTGGCGGACTGGTATGGGGGGTGACCCATAGCCCAGTTCACCGATCGATGCTGTCGGCGCCGGTCACCGCACTGGTTGGCGCCGCGCACGGTCTTGTGGCACGGGGGTCTCCGGCGAGCGGATCGTCGTTCCTGGCAAGGACGCAGTGAGCGTGGCCGACCGATTGGAGATCGATGGGATCTCCAATCGACCAGCAGGCGAGCGATCGAGGACACAGCCAGGGGCGACGAGGCGCCGCCGGCTATGCCTCGATGATGTGGCAGGCGCCACCCGCAGCCTCGATGCGCTCACGGGCGGTGGCGCTGAAGCCGTGGGCGTGGACGGTGAGCGCGTGGGTGAGCTCACCGCGAGCGAGGATCTTGACGGGTATGTCCTTGCGAGTGCCGAGGCCGGCCGACTTGAGCAGCTCGATCGTCACGTCGGTGCCGGCCTGGAAGCGAGCGGCGAGATCGCCGATGTTGACCGGCTGGGTGTGCGTGCGGAAGGGCTCGAAGGGCATCGACTTCTTCATGTGCGGGCCGCGAAGCTTGCGCATGCGCATATGAATCGGCATCTGACCGCCCTCAAAGCGCGCACGACGCTTGGAGCCCGAGCGTGCGCCCGCGCCCTTCTGGCCGCGTCCGGAGGTCTTGCCCGTGCCCGAGCCTTCACCGCGACCGACGCGCTTACGCGGGCGGCGACTGCCGGGAGCGGGGCTGAGGTTGTGTAGTCCGATGCGCTCACCGGCGGCGCCGACGCCGGTCGCTTGTTGCTTCTCCGGGCTCATGCGCCCTCCTGGACCTCGACGAGATGGCGGACGGCGTGCAGCATGCCGCGCGCCTGCGGGCAGTCTTGGACCTGAACGGTGTGGCCGATGCGGCGCAGGCCGAGCGAGCGCAATGTGTCCAACTGGCGACGGTCGGCGCCATTGCCGGAACGACGCTGGGTGACGGTGAGGGTGGTGGTGGCGGTGGCCATCAGGCTGACGCCTCCTCGGGCTCGGGCTCGGGCGATGCGTCCGCAGATGTCTCCGTCTCGGCGTCCGCGGCCTCGGCGAGAGGTGTGGGGGAAGTGGGCGTGGCCTCTGGGGAGGACTCGGTAGGCACCTGCACGGCAGCGATGGCATCGGAGGTAACGTCCGCGGAGTCCCCGTCGGCGGCGGCGCCATCGGTGGGAGCGCCTCCGAGACCCAGCACCTGATCGATCGAGAGACCGCGCAGACGCGCGACCTCCTCGGGCGTGCGCAGGCCGCGCAGGCCTTCGATCGTGGCCTTGACTAGATTGATCGGGTTCTGGGTGCCGAGGCTCTTGGAGAGGATGTCGTGGATCCCGGCGAGCTCGAGCACCGCGCGCACGCCGCCGCCGGCGATCACGCCGGTACCGGGAGAGGCGGGCTTCAAGAGGACGCGACCGGCGCCGAAGATGCCGGTCGTCTGATGGGTGATCGTGCTGCCGTGGCGGGGCACCTTGAAGAGATCCTTCTTGGCGCGCTCGACGCCCTTTTGAATCGCGAGCGGAACCTCGTTGGCCTTGCCGTAGCCGACGCCGACGGTTTCGCGCTCGTCGCCGACGACGACCAGCGCGGTGAACGAGAAGCGACGGCCGCCCTTGACGACCTTGGCGACGCGGTTGATCTCGACGACCCGCTCCTGGAGATCCAGGCCGGACGGGCTGACTGAGCGATCGGATGTGATGGGAGTCATAGGTGGGAGAGGGAAGAGGGTAGCGGGATGGAGGCGGACGTCAGACGGTCAGGCCGGACTCGCGGATCGATTCGGCGAACGCGCGGACGTGACCGTGGTAGCGATAGCCGCCGCGATCGAACACGGCCTCAGACACTCCGGCGGCCTGCGCCCGCTCGGCCAGCAGTTGGCCCGCGCGCGTGGCGGCCTGCGCTTTGCCCAGCGAGCGCAGCTCGGGCTCGAACCAGGCGACGGCCGCGAGCGTGCGCCCGGAGATGTCGTCGATGACCTGCGCGGAGAGCCCGCGGTTGGAGCGGAACACGGAGATGCGCGGGCGCGTGGCGCTGCCGGAGATCTTCGCGCGCACACGGCGGCGACGTTTGAGCCGGCGGCGCTCCTTGGTGATGACCGTCATGCCCTCTTGCCTACCTTGCGCTGGACATACTCGCCCTCGTAGCGGATGCCCTTGCCCTTGTAGGGCTCGGGCGGACGCTGCTTGCGGATGATCGCGGCGGTCTCGCCGACGAGCTGCTTGGAGATGCCCTTGACGACGATGCGCGTCGGCTGGGGCACTTCGAATTCGATCCCGGCGGGCGCGGGGATCGGCACGGGGTGAGAGTAGCCGACGGCGAGCTCGAGGTTCTTGCCCTTCAGCTGCGCGCGATAGCCGACGCCCTGGATCTCCAGCCGCTTCTCATAGCCGTCGGTGACGCCCTGGACCATGTTCGCGAGCAGCGAGCGGGTAAGCCCGTGCAGCGCGCGGTGTTCGCCGCGGTCGGTGGGCCGCGAGACGCGCAGTACCTCGCCGTCCTGCACGACGTCGATGTCACGGGAGATGCGCTCGGACAGTTCGCCTTTGGGACCGCTGACGCGCACCGACTCGGGCTCGATCGCGACCGTCACGCCGGAGGGCACTGCGATGGGTTGTCTGCCTATGCGGGACATCGCTCGATCCGCTTCCTCACCAGACCTGCGCCAGGACCTCGCCGCCGACGCCGGCCGCGCGCGCATCGTGGCCGGTCATCACGCCGTGAGAGGTGGAGACGATGGAGGTGCCCATGCCGCCGAGCACCTTGGGGATGTGCTTGGCGTCGACATACGTGCGCCGACCGGGACGGGATACGCGCCGCAGCCCAGAGATCGCGGAGCGGCGGTCCTCGGTGTACTTGAGCTTGATCTGGATCGACTGGCCGGGGCCCCCATCTGGGGCGGCGCCGACGGACCATGATTCGATGTAGCCCTGCTCGGCGAGGATCCGCGCGAGCTCGGACTTGAGCGTGGACGCGGGGATCTCGACGGTCTCATGGGCGGCGTGAATTGCGTTGCGCACCCGCGTGAGAAAGTCGGCTATCGGATCTGTCATGGACATGGCTGGATGTGTGCTGGGTTGAGTTAGATGAGGTCGGCGACTACCAGGAAGACTTGGTCATCCCGGGGATCTGGCCGTTGTGGGCGAGCTCGCGCAGGCAGATGCGGCAGATCCCGAACTTGCGATAGACCGAGCGCGGGCGCCCACAGCGATTGCAGCGAGTATAAGCGCGCGTTTTGAATTTGGGTGGGCGCGTCTGCTTGACGCGCAGAGAGACCTTAGCCATCAGTCAGCGTCCTTTGTGTCGGCGGTGTCCGCTGTGTTGTTTGGGTCGTCGGTGTCGTCGAAGCCGGCGGGTCGGCCCTGACGGGCGAAGGGCATGCCAAACGCCTCGAGCAGCGCGAACGCCTCGGCGTCGCTGGCCGCGGTGGTCGTGATCGTGATGTCCAGGCCGCGGATCTGGTCGATCGAGTCGTAGTCAATCTCGGGAAAGATGATCTGCTCCTTGACACCCAGCGAGTAGTTGCCGCGCCCGTCGAACGAGCGCGGGTTCAGACCGCGGAAGTCGCGGATGCGCGGAATCGCGATCGAGACGAGGCGATCGAGGAACTCGTAGCCACGCTCGGCGCGCAGCGTCACGGCGATGCCCACGGGCATGCCCTCGCGCAATTTGAATGCCGCGATCGACTTACGCGCGCGGCGTACGCTCGGGCGCTGGCCGGCGATCGTAGCCAGCTGATCCTGAGCGGCCTTCAGCGCTTTGGAGTCCTGCTTGGCCATACCTACACCCATGTTGAGGACGACCTTCTCCAGTTTGGGCGCCTGCATCGGCGAGGAGTAGCCGAAACGTTGAATCAACGCTGGACGAATCTCGTCCAGGTAGCGGGTCTTCAATCGGGCTGGGGGGGCTGTGGCGTTCATGAGCTGGTGTTCTCGGTGGTCGTTAGTCCTAGTCGATGACCGCGCCGGAGCGTACGGCCACGCGTGAGCGTTTGCCGCCGCTACGGTCGATCCGCACGCGTGTCGGCTGGCCTTTGGGGTCCAGCAGCACGACGTTGGAGATGTGGATGGGCCCCTCGCGCTCGATCACGCCGCCGAGCTGCGCCTGGGTCTGAGAGCCGGCAACTTCCCGGGGTCGTGTATGGCGCTTGATCATGTTTAGGCCCTCGACGTAGAGGCGCTCCTTGGCTGGCTCGGTACGCAAGACACGGCCGGACTTGCCGCGATCCTTGCCCGAGACGACGCGCACCTGGTCACCCGAGCGGATCTTCAGCGTGCGTCGCTTGGGAGGGGTGGCGGATCGGCGATTGGCCATCACAGCACCTCCGGCGCGAGCGAGACGATCTTCATGAAATTGCGCTCGCGCAGTTCGCGGGCGACCGGACCAAATACGCGCGTACCGCGCGGGTTGTTCTGGTCGTCGATGATCACGGCGGCGTTCTCATCGAAAGCGATGTAGGTGCCGTCCTCGCGTCCGATCGACTTTTTCGTACGCACCACGACGGCCGTCACGACCTCGCCCTTTTTGACGGCACCCTGCGGGTTGGCCTGCTTGATGGTCGCGGTGATCACATCGCCGACGAACGCGTACCGGCGCCGGGAACCACCCTTGACGCGGATACAGAGAATCTCGCGCGCGCCCGTGTTGTCGGCGACACGCAGCCGTGTCTCGTTTTGAATCATCGTGCTCGCTCCAGCACATCCACGAGCCTCCACCGCTTACTGCGCGACAGCGGACGGCTCTCGATCACGCGCACGGTGTCACCCTCGTGAGCGTCGTTGTTCTCGTCATGGGCGTGCAGCGTGCTCGAGCTGCGCACGATCTTCTCGTAGCGACGATGCCTGCGAGCAGTGTCGATGCGAACCGTGATCGTCTTGTCGGCCTTATCGGAGACGACGACTCCCTGACGCACCTTGCGCACGCCCTCGGTCTGGGCGTGCACCGGCGCCAGCGGCTCGGGAGTGCTGACGGCGCCGCTGGCGCGGGCCGCGGTTCGCT
>JBAUXH010000054.1:0-5164 GCA_049584155.1 Solirubrobacteraceae bacterium | reverse complement strand
GCGCGCGCCCATCCGCCCCGAGCGGATCGCCGCCCACGCCGGTGTCGTGACGGTCAAGCTTGCGCCGAGCAGCGCAGCACTCGTGACCTTGAGACCGCGTCTTCCCGCGCACAAACGTCACAGAGCCACGCACTGAAGCGCCTGCGACCGACCGCCATCGGAGCGCCCGAGAATCGATCCTCACTCGCGATCGACCGATAGGCTTCGCGGGTGAGCATCGCCTCGCCAAGCACCGCCTCCACCCACCACCGCATCGCGATAGTCGGCTCGGGCTTTGCCGGGCTGGGCGCGGCGATCAAGCTCAAGCAGGCCGGGATCGAGGACTTCGTCGTGCTCGAGCGCACGGGCGACGTGGGCGGCACCTGGAACGTGAACACCTACCCGGGCTGCCAGTGCGACATACCGTCGCACCTGTACTCGTTCTCGTTCGCGCCGAACCCCGGTTGGACGCGGACGTATTCGCTGCAGCCCGAGATCTGGGAGTACCTACGGCGGGTCTGCCGCGAGCAGGGCATCGACCCGCACGTCCGCTTTCACCATGAGGTCGCGGCCGCGCGCTGGGATGAGGACGAGCAGCTATGGCGGATCGAGACGAACGCGGGCGAGCTGACCGCGGAGATGCTGATCGCCGGTCCCGGCCCGTTGGCCGAGCCGAAGCTGCCGGAGATCGAAGGGATCGACACCTTCGAGGGCACGCTGTTTCACTCCGCGCAGTGGAATCACGAGCACTCGCTGTTGGGCAAGCGCGTGGCGGTGATCGGCACGGGCGCCTCCTCGATCCAGTTCGTCCCGCACATCCAACCGGAAGTGTCGAAGCTGCACCTGTTCCAGCGCACGCCACCGTGGGTGGTACCTCACCGCGACCGTCCGACATCGCGCGCGGAGCGACTGATCTACAGGGTGTTCCCGCCCGCGCAGCGACTGGTGCGCGGGCTCGTGTATTGCTCGCGGGAGCTGTTCGTGTTCACGCTCATGCATCCCCGCGAGGGCTCGCTGGCAGAGCGGACCGGGCGCAAGCATCTGCGCGAACAGGTGTCCGATCCGCAGTTGCGCGCCAAGCTCACGCCGCACTATCGCATCGGCTGCAAGCGCACGCTGATTTCAAACGACTACTACCCGGCGCTGCAACATCCGAACGTGGAGGTCGTGACCGACTCGATCGTTCAGGTCACGCCGCGCGGGATCGTGACGGCGGACGGGGTCGAGCGGGAGCTGGACACGATCATCCTCGGTACGGGATTCCACGTGACCGACATGCCCGTCGCCGAGTGGGTGCACGGACGCGAGGGGCGCACGCTGGAAGACGTCTGGCGAGGCAGCCCCCAGGCGTATCTCGGCGCGACCGTCGCGGGCTTTCCCAACCTGTTCCTGCTCGTGGGCCCGAACACGGGCCTGGGGCACAACTCGATCGTGTTCATGATCGAGTCGCAGCTCAACCACCTGATGGACTGCGTGACCCACCTCGACCGTACGGGCACGAGCGTGTTCGAGGTGCGCGCGAGGGTGCAAGAGTGCTTCAACGAGGAACTCCAGCGCAAGCTGCAGGGCAGCGTGTGGACCTCGGGCGGTTGCGTCAGCTGGTACCTGGACGAGCACGGGCGCAACTCGACGATCTGGCCGGGCTCGACCTGGCCCTTCCACCGGCGCACACGCCGCTTCGATCCCGCCGACTACGAACTGAGCCCGCGGCTCGCCCGCGAGCGCGTAGAGTTGGCCGCATGAACACGCATGGCTGCGCTGGATCGGCGTCCTCGGTCGCTCGCGTACGTAGTACGCCACGCTCCCTGCGTCCTTGCCCAGCTTGCCCTGCGTGCCCATGCCGAGGTTGTCTCTCGTTGGAGGCCATATGAACGCCCGAAAACAGGCCCCGTTCGACGTGCGAGGCCGTACCGTGTTCATCACCGGCGCCGCGCGCGGGATCGGTGCGGCGACCGCCGAGCGCCTGCATCGCAAGGGCGCGAACGTCGCGCTGGTCGGCCTCGAGCCGCAGAAGCTGCGAGAGCTCGCGGACCGTCTGGGCGAGCGCGCGGAGGCGTTCGAGGCCGATGTCACCGACTTCGAGGCGCTCACCCGTGCGGTCGAGGGCACGGTGGCGCGGTTCGGCGGGATCGACGTGGCGATCGCCAATGCCGGCGTCGCGTTTACGGGCTCGCTGATCAACGCGCCGATCGAGCAGGTCGAGCGCACGCTCGCTGTCAACCTGCTCGGCGTGTGGCGCACCGACCGCGCGGTGATCGAGCAGCTGATCGGCCGCCGCGGCTACCTGCTGAACATCTCCTCGCTCAGCGCGATCGTGCACCCACCGATGATCGGCGCCTACGCCACGGCCAAGTCCGGGGTGGACGCTCTCAGCGACAGCCTGCGCGCGGAGCTTGCGCCCAGCGGCGTGCAGGTCGGCTGCGCCTATTTCGGCTTCCTCGACACCGACCTCGTGCGCGCCGGCTACGCCCAGCCCTCGGCACAGATCGCCAATGGCAGCTCTCCGAGCTTCATCCGCAATCCCGCCCCGGTTTCCAAGGCGATCGACGCGATCGAGCGCGGCATCGAGCGGCGCTCGGCGCGAGTGTGGGCCCCGCGCTGGGTCGGGCCGATGATCGCGCTGCGCGGACTGCTGCAGCCGCTGGTCGAACGGCGGGTGCTCGGCGAACCCGAGCGCCTGGCTGAGGCAATCCGCCTGGCCGACCCCGCGTCGAGCTCCGTCGCCGAGCAGGACCCGCTGCTGGGCGTCGCCGCCCAGGCGATCGAATAACGCAACGGCCTCGCTCAAGCCTCGCGGCTATCTCGGCCGTCAGGGCCTACTCGGCGCGGGAGAACTCCCAGATCGCCACGCCGAGCATGATCAGCCCAAGGATCGCGATGACCGCGGCCTCGACCAGTGTGGGCACGCGCCAGCCGAACCAGGTGACGCCGGGGACGAGCGCTTCGCGGGCCGCCGGGGAGACGTTCAGGTGCGCGAAGATCGCGCGGCGCATCGGATCGACGGCGTAGGTGAGCGGGTCGAGACGGTTGAGGATCGCCAGCCACTGGGGCAGGTTAGCGACCGAGAACATCGCGCCGGAGAGGAAGAACATTGGCATGATCACCATCTGCATGAGCGCCATAAACGACTGCATCTGGTTGATGCGCGCGGCGAACATCACGCCGAAGGCTGTGATCGCGAACGCGATCAGCATCGAGAGCGCGAACAGCTCGAGGATCAGGCTGAGTTCGTAGGGAATTTCGACCAGGCCGGCGATCGCGATCACGATCAGGCCCTGGAAGGTGGCGACGGTGGCGCCGCCGGCGACCTTGCCGAGCACGATCGAACTGCGGCGCACGGGCGCGACCATCATCTCGCGCAGGAAGCCGAACTCGCGGTCCCACACGATCGAGGCGGCGGAGAACATGGCGGTGAACATCACCGCCATGCAGAGCACGCCGGGGTAGATGAAGGTTTTGAAGTTGACCCCGTGGGTGCCGGCCGAGGCGAGCGTGGCGATGCCGGTGCCGAGCACGAACAGGAACAGGAATGGTTGGATCAGCGAGGTGAGGATGCGCAGGCGATCGCGGCTGAAGCGGATCAGCTCGCGCTTCCAGACGACGCGGATCGCGCGCAGCTCGCTGCGCAGGCTGCGAGCAGGCACGCGCACGCGCACGAGGTGGTGGGCCGGCGGACCCGATGCGGGAGGCGCCCCGGTGGGACGAGTGGTGACGATCTCAGTGGCCATTACAGGTTGCCTCTCACAGTAGAACGAGCCATCAGCGGCTCATCATGCGGGCCATGTTGCGGCGCATGTCGGTCATGCCGGACTCCTCGGCGTCGCGGATGGTGGTGCCTGTGTAGGACATGAACACGTCATCCAGGGACGGCCGTGAGACGTTGACCGACTGGATCGTCTGGCCGAGCTCGGCGAACAAGCGCGGGACGAACGCCTCGCCCGCCGGCACGCCGAACGTGACGGCCCCTTCCGCGACGGTCGCCTCGATCTCGAAGCGCTCGCGCAGCGCGGCGATCGCCGCGTCGTCGTCGTCGGTGTGAATCTGCACGCGGTCGGTGCCGACGCTCGCCTTCAGCGCTTCCGGCGTGTCGAGCGCGACGATCGTGCCCCGGTCCATGATCGCGATGCGGTCGCAGTACTCGGCCTCGTCCATGTAGTGGGTGGTGAGGAAGATCGTGATGTCCTCGTCGCGCTTGAGCTCGGAGATGTAGCCCCAGATCGAGCTGCGCGTCTGTGGGTCCAGGCCCACGGTCGGCTCGTCCAGAAAGAGCACCCGCGGGGAGTGCAACAGGCCACGGGCGATCTCCAGACGGCGCTTCATGCCCCCGGAGAAGGTCATCACGAGACTGGAGCGCCGCTCCCACAGGCCGACCATCTCCATCACCTGTTGCAAGCGCTCGGTGACGGCGTCGCGCGGGACCCCGTATAGCTCGGCGTGCAGGCGCAGGTTCTGCTCGGCGCTCAGGTAGCCGTCGAGCGTCGTGTCCTGGAAGACGAGCCCGATGTTGCGCCGCACCTCGTCGCGTTCGCCGACGACGTCGTGTCCGGCCACGTGCGCGCTCCCGGCGCTCGGGTTCACGAGCGTGCAGAGCATGCTGATCGTCGTCGACTTGCCCGCGCCATTGGGGCCGAGGAACCCAAACGTCTCGCCGGCCGCCACGGCGAAGTCGATGCCGCGCACCGCTTCGAGCTCGCCGTAGCGCTTGACGAGGCCTTCCACCGATACGGCGGGGACGGCGCCGTTTTCAGGTTGACTCATCGCCATCCACAATAGTGCCGTCGGGATCGCCGTCGGCGAGGATGCGGTAGAGGTCTTTCCTTGTCCTCGTAAGAACCTTGCGAGCCTCGCCCATCTGCGCCTCGCTGCCGGTCTTCACTACCTGCGTGAAGGCGGAGGCGACCTCGCGTATCAACCTGCCCAGATCGTGTGCCTGGTCTGAGACGTCGCCGCTCATCTGCTCCCACGGCGCCGGCTTGTCTTCGCCGCGCTCATTTATGTACTCGCGTCCTGCCTCAGTCAGCTGGAACAGCTTGCGCCCGTCGATCTCCTCGGAGCGGATCAGCCCCTCGTCCTCGAGCTGCGCCAGCGCCGGATACACCGAGCCCGGGCTCGGGCGCCAGACGCCGTCGCTGCGCTCCTGCACCTCCTGCATGATCTGGTAACCGTTGCGCGGCTCCTCGTTCAA
>JBAUXH010000053.1:0-1772 GCA_049584155.1 Solirubrobacteraceae bacterium | reverse complement strand
TTCTGGGTCTGTTCGGTCAGATCAAAGCCACCGGCCTTGATGCCTTTGGCGGCCAAACCGTACTTCTGCATCACTTTCGCGAGGCTTTCCGTACTGCCGCCATCGACTGCGTACATCCCCTTAGTGCTTTTGTGGCCTACCCAGTAGGCGTCGATCGTCGAGAGCTCCCCCGGCACCGCGGCGCCGGTGGCGATTTCATGCGCGGTGACCGGCTTACCTGACGCCTTGATCGCCTTGATCGCCCCTTCGATGCGGGGCTGCAGATTCGCCGAGCCGGGCGTTGCGATGAACAGCGCCACATCGCCGGAGCCGACAGCGGCGACGATCCGCACGCCCATCTCTTCGCCGGCCTTTTTCAGGTCCTGGCCGATGTAGGAGAGACGCGCGTTGGTGGGAGCGTCCGCGTTGTAGGCAACGACCGGGATACCCGCCTTCAGCGCGGCTTCGACGGGCGCGTTGAAGGCGTGCAGGTCGATCAGCGCAACCGCGATCCCGTTCGCGCCGCTCGTGACCGCGGTGTTGACCGCGTTGACCATCTGGCTGACGTTGCTGCTTTCCGAACCCGTCCACTGGTAGGAGCAGCCCAACAGTTTGCAGGCGTCGGCCGCGCCATACTGGGTGGGGACGAAGAACGGATTCGTCGTCACGTGGTTGACGAACACAAATTTGTAGTTCGGGTGTGAGCCGAACACCGCGGCAGAGCCGCTCGAAGAGGAGCCGCTGCTCGTCGCACTCGAGCCGCACGCCTCCAGCAGCGCGCTCACCGAGCCCACCGCGGCACCTGTCAGCGCAGTGCGGCGCAGGAACGCGCGCCGGTCAAACCCCGGGAAACGCTCGCCCTTGGGTGGGTCGGCGTAGTCCAAGCGCTCCACCGCCTCGAAGGCTAGATCGCTGTCGGACATCTCATCCTCCTCCTTGTCTTGCGGGATGGCGCACGGAACTGGGGTAAAGGGAAACTTCCCCACACTCAGGTTTCCCGCCCAAGCCGTTTACTACTCCTAAATTCCAGCACTCGGGAGGGTGAGATCACCTCGCCCGTAGCGGGTGCGCGCCGTCACCCCTGCGGCAGGGCGGGCGGGAGGTGGAGACATCCAAGCGGGAGAGGGCGTGCGCGCACGCGGCCCTCCCAAAACCGGTGCTACCCGGCCAAAGCGGTGCTACCCGGGTCCGCCCGAGGTGGCCACAGCCGCGACCATCGTGATCGCGACGAGCACCGCGGTGATCCCGATCACTGCGCGCTGTCCCGTGAGACTGCCTGGGAACTCCGGTTTGCGCAGCCCCAAGCCCAGCGAGAGCAGCAGCGCCCAGCAGACCAGCAGCCCGCCGGCGATGTAGAAGGGGACTTTGCTCTTCGCCGCCCCGAGGACGGGCGCCAGCTGGAGTACCGTCGCGTGCATCGCGGGCGAGCCTAACACTCACAACGGAGATATGCTCCCCCGCGAGATGCCCGAGATCGTACGCACACCGGATGAGCGGTTCGAGGGTCTGCCGGACTTCCCGTTTGCGCCGCACTACCGGGAGGTGGAGGGCCTGCGCCTCGCGCACCTCGACGAGGGCGAGGGCCCACCGGTGATCTTCATGCACGGGGAGCCCACGTGGTCGTTTCTGTGGCGCAAGGTGATCCCAGCGGTACGCGACGCAGGCTTCCGCTGCGTGGCGGGCGACATGGTCGGCTTCGGGCGCTCGGACAAGCCGACGGACATCGGCTGGTACTCCTACGAGCGCCACGTCGCGCTGGCGCAGACGCTGCTCGAGGATCTCGACCTGCGGGG
>JBAUXH010000052.1:0-1658 GCA_049584155.1 Solirubrobacteraceae bacterium | reverse complement strand
ACCAGATCCAGCCCGCGCCTGGCCACGTGTTCCCGCGAAGCGAACGCATTCACCTCGAGCTGGAAGCCGGAGCGGGCGCGCCCGGATGGACCGCCGCGCTGCTCGATCGGAACGGCACGAAGACGGCCGTCCCGGTGAACGTCGGCGAGCGCACCGACGCGGCCTCGGGCCAGCGGTGGCTGACCGCGGACGTCACGCTCGCACCGCTCGGCGCGGGCGATTACGTCATCGAGCTGACCTCAACTGTGGGCACGGAACAGAAGCGCGCGCTGGTGCCAATCCGAGTGACCCAATAGCCAAACACTGAGTGCTGCGCGCGTAGGGGAGTCCGAGGGGCGAAGCCCCACGGATAATGTTAGCCGAGCGTAGAAAGGACGCTGCGGAGGCGTTCGATCTCTCTTTCGAGCGTCGGGAACGTGTCTTCGGCGGCGTCGAAGTCGCCGTCGAGCCCGATCGCCTCCATGCGCGCGGCCGTGTCGCGCGCGTCGCCCGCGGGAAACGCGCTGACGGATCCGCTGAGCGTGTGCGCCGCGCGCCGAAGGCGATCCGCATCCCGCGTAGCGATTGCGCGCGCGATGTCGTCCATCAGCGTGCCGCTGTCCTGCATGAACAGCTCGATCAGACGCCGCGCCAAGGTCGTGTCGTGGCCGAGCCCCTCGAGGAACGCATCGCGTCCCGCCAGCTCCGGCGGAGTTATGACGGCGATGCCGGTGTCGCTCGCGAGGCTCTCGACGAGACCGAAAAGCCGTTCCTGCGCGATCGGCTTGATGAGTGTCTCGTCGATGCCGGCGTTCTGCACCGGCTGGGAATCTTTGGCCATCGCCGACGCGGTCATCGCGACGAGCGGGAGATGGCCGCCGTGGGCGCCTTCCCACGCGCGGATCGCCGACGCCAGCTGGAAGCCATCCATCTCGGGCATCTGCAGGTCGAGCAGCACGATTTGCACCGGATGCCGCGCCAGCTCGACGAGCGCTTCGCGGCCGTTGCGCGCCGTCACGACTTTGTGGCCGCGCTGACGGAGCAGGTTCGTGACGAGGTCGCGATGCACCTGCTCGTCCTCGACGAGCAGGACGTTGATGGCCCGGACGTCGCGCTCGGTGTCGATGTCGTTGGCGTCCTGAAGGCCGAAGTCCGCCGTGAACCGGAACGCGGATCCGCGTCCGACTTCGCTCTCCACCCAGATATCGCCGCCCATCAGTTCGACGAGGCGCGCCGAGATCGACAGGCCAAGGCCGGTGCCGCCGTAGCTGCGGTTGGACGTGGCGTCGGCTTGCGCGAAGGCCTCGAACACCAGTTCCTGCTTGTCGCGCGGGATGCCGATGCCCGTGTCGATGACCGCGAAGTGGAGGCACACGCTGCCCGGCAGCTCGGACGCGACGTTCACACGGACGCGGATGTAGCCCTCGGACGTGAACTTGATCGCATTGCCGATCAGATTGACGAGGACCTGGCGGAGCCGCTGTGCGTCGCCGACGAGCGCATCCGGTACCTCGTTCGCGACGTCGAGCGCGAGCGTGAGCCCTTTTGCCTCTGCACTGATCTGAACCGTGTCGAGGACGTCGCGAAGCACGCCGCGCAGCTCCATCGGCTCGCGCGTCAGCGTCAGCTTCCTCGAGTCGATCTTCGAGAAATCGAGGATGTCGCCGATGACCCCCAGC
>JBAUXH010000051.1:0-1589 GCA_049584155.1 Solirubrobacteraceae bacterium | reverse complement strand
ATTGCTGGCGTATTCATCTCCACGCACACACTAATTTTCTGTAACTGCGCTGCTAGATCGGCAACTGTCGCCTCGAGTTTCTCGACTCTGCGGTGTTCCTTGAGAAACTCATTGAGTAACATAGCGTTCACCTGGTCGTAGCGTACGGTGTAGGGTTTTCCTTCCTTGTCGCGTACCACCAAGTCCGGATTCACCTTTTCGACCTCTTCGGCGATGAGGCCGAACTGGGACGTGCCTGCAGGATCGATCTCCTTCTTATATCGGAAGGTGACCGGTCGAAGTGCAAGGAGCGCTTCGCTCGCTTTATCTGTGGGTTTGATGTCATCTTTGAAGCGTTTTGAAGACCCCTGCACGCCCAGGTAACCGTCTTTCGTCACAATAACCGGCGTGCCGATGCCCTGCATATCGTTACTAATGCCAGCGATGATGGTGAATGTCTGGATTCCCTGGGTGCCGATACGTATTATGTTGGCATCACCAGCAGCACCTGAGTTGCCGATATCGATATTGTTATTGCCGGTCGTGAGATTTAAACCGGCATTAAATCCCAAGGCGGTGTTGCCGCTGCCGGTGGTGTTGCTACCGAGCGCAGCAACACCGATCGCGGTGTTACTAAGCCCGGTTGTGTTGGCAACGAGCGCCACGTCACCGATGGCTGTGTTGTCAGCGCCGGTGGTGTTGTTAAAGAGAGCGAATGTACCATCAGCGGTATTGCCGTTGGCGGTGGTATTTTTAAAGAGAGCTCGATCACCGATGGCCGTGTTGTCGATGCCGGTGGTGTTGCTAAAGAGAGCGAACGCACCATCAGCCGTATTGCCGTTGGCAGCGGTATTGCTTAAAAGCGCTCCAGCGCCAGTAGCCGTATTTTCATCTGCCGTATTGGCAAGAAGCGTTCCAGCGCCAATAGCTGTGTTGAATTGGCCGGTCGTATCGGTCCTGAGCGAAAAGAAACCGACAGCTGTATTAAAGCCGCCTGTGGTCAGGCTAAAAAGGGCATTTTGCCCCTCCGCTGTGTTGTCACCCGGATAGCCTCCGTCGGGTGGCGGGCTAACCGCTCGAGCTGCGGGCGCAAGCGCAAGCCACGCGAGAATGAAGGTAACCGAGAGGAGAGGGAAACCATTCCGCAGAAGCGACCGGTCGATTGATTTTACTAAGCGTAGAGTTGTCATAGTTTGTTTGGTTTGTTAGGGAGAAGTTGCTCGCCTACAACTCTTTTACGGATTATTCAGCGCCACTCGCGGCGCAGGTTTGCTCGCTTCGAGCCGTGCGCTCACCTTTTGAATTTGCGCAGCTTGTTCCTTCACCGTTGCTGCGAGGACGGTCATCCCAGATTTTAGCTCTGCGATCGTGTTTTGCTGTTCTTCCACCGTGCGGTGCTCTTTGAGAAACTCGTTGAGCAACATGGCGTTGATCGCCTCGTAGCGCACGGTGTTAACTTTGCCCTCTTTATCGCGAACGACCAGATCAGGATTGACCGCTTCAACATCCTCGGCCACCAGCCCGAACTGCGGGGTGCCTTTTGGGTCCTTCTTGTAATGGAAGGTGACGGGTTTCAGCGCCAAAATCGCGTCGCTTGCGTTGTTCATCGG
>JBAUXH010000050.1:0-1779 GCA_049584155.1 Solirubrobacteraceae bacterium | reverse complement strand
CGAAAGCATGTTAATGAATCCCGGCGCGACAATG
Source organism: Solirubrobacteraceae bacterium (assembly GCA_049584155.1). Classification (GTDB taxonomy): domain Bacteria; phylum Actinomycetota; class Thermoleophilia; order Solirubrobacterales; family Solirubrobacteraceae; genus Palsa-744. The sequence continues at coordinate 1,745 of JBAUXH010000050.1, read as the reverse complement.
AGCCCCTTCGCATCGATGACCGTATTCGCTTTCGCCGATTTGAAATCGCCCACGCCCGCGATCTGATCGCCCCGAATCGCGACATCGGCCTGTCGAGCCCCGGCGCCGGTTCCATCGTACATTGTCCCGTTGAGGATGATGACATCAAATTCTCCCTCGGGTGTCGACGGAGATGGTTGTTCTGCGAAGATTGCGAACACGATCGGTAGAAACGCGCCGAGCCAAAAGAAATTTCGTTTCATGGGCGGCTGACGGTAACAAACACCATTCTTGATGCAAAGCGCTTTGCTGTAGCGTCCGCTGTCCTCAGCGGATCTCGCTGTGTTTCAACTGCGCTGAGACAGCGCACGCTACAGCACCCGAAACCTGCCATTCTCGCAGCAGAAGTAACCTTGCTGGGGCGTCCGGCCAAGGTGTCGAATTCGAATCGTACAGTGAGTCTGATACCGCGTGTTCGCAAGGGAACAGCAGGCCAGACAGAGTCGCGTGAGGCGGCTCACTAATTAGAAAAGGAAACTCAAAAAAAGAGGAATATCTGATGAAAACGTCAACGAAATCCAAGGGTCGCATTCCAGTATTGCTATCGATCCTTTGCGTAGGCCTCGTGGGAACTTTTCTGGGGGGATGTGCGGAGAGTCCGTATGTGTACAACAACGGTTATTATCCGAACGGATATTACAACGGATACTCGTACTATAATCCATACCCGTATTCCTATTACTCGCCGGCCTATGATACTACGGTCGTGCGCTCAGGCGTCCGTTATAACGATGCCTACGGTCCGCGCTACTACCAAACCAGGACCGTTTACGGCGACTGGTAAGAATCCGCGACCCGCGGTTGGCTAACGCATCGGCGCAATCCGCATTTTTGCGGCTGCGTCGATGCGTTAATTTTTTAGCTTGCGTTCGAAAGGGGCGTCCCGTCAAATGAGCGCCCCAACGCGTGATAGCTAAACGGAAAAAGAGTCAGCATGGTGTAACGATCTTTTCGCTCGCCGGCGCGGTAGCTTTTGCCCTTCTGCTTGGCGGCTGCGCCGATACTTACTACGCCACTAATGGGATTTACTCCCCCGAGGCGAAATATAATACTTACTACGCGCCGGATTATTATCCGTACTACCCATGGGACGCCTACTCTGGCGGGGCGTATTACTACGGCGAGTAAGCCGCGGATAAATCCATCCCCTCGCCGCCATCAGCCAAAGTGACAGCAGCGTTACTTTTGCGGTGAAACGCGAAGAGCTTAACGGTTGTCTATTTTTGACATGAACATGGAAACTACTAACTCGCTGCCCGTTCGCGTCTCTCGTTTCTTCAGTGATCGATATGCTTACCGGACACAGCCTGGATACGTATCCGAGCTGGTTGCATTCGGAATGATTGTCTTCATCGCTGTCTGGCCAATTATTTTGGTCGCTCAAGCGATGGCCGTGGCACCGAGATAATCAAACAAGGTCACTGGTTATGTTTCACCAACTCCATACATACGCAGACCTACGGAGACAGATTCACAACGACCTGCGGATGCAACATCCTGACTGGGTTCAGCCAAATGGCGAGTCTCCGAAGTGTGATTCCTACGAGGCGCGCCTGATGAAAACGCTCGATGTCTTGAAAGGGCAACGCCCGAGTATCTCTTACGATTGCGATCGCCTTAAGTAAGGCAACCTTTCACTTACCGGCAGGAGGCACTCTGGGTTCAGCGCCTGGTTGAGAAGGCGGTGGCAGCACTCCGTAGAAGTA
>JBAUXH010000049.1:0-23677 GCA_049584155.1 Solirubrobacteraceae bacterium | reverse complement strand
GGCCCAGTCGCGCACCGAGCGCGCGGCCGCCTCCAGGTTGCCGGCCTGCCAGAACGCGAGCGTCATCAGGCGCAGGACGGCGACGTTGCGGGGTTCGGCGTCGCGCGCGTAGATGAGGCGCTGAGCGGCGAGTGCGAACTCGCCTTCGGCCATCGCGCGCTGGGCGGCGAGCATGAACCGCTCGACGCGCTCCTCCGCGGGGTCGGGCTTGGAGAAGTCCACGAAGCGCATGCTGCCGGCGGGCACCGTACGCACGCCGTGGCTGAACTTCACGCGCGCCCACTGCTGGACTTCTTCGCCCTCGTTCTCGGCGTTCGTGAAATAGATGCCCGCGACGGTCCCCACACCCCACTCCGGGTAGGACAGGCAGCGCGCGTAGCGATGAACGACCGAATGGTCGGGCACGCGGCTGCCGAAGGGGTCGTTTTCGGCTCGATCCTTGGCCGCCGCGCGGGCGCGCTGCTCGGCCTCATACGCACGCCGGCCGGCCTCTTCGCGCTCGCGGCGCGCAGCCGCAGCGCTGACCTTGACGGCGTTGGCCGATACCTTTCCTCCGCGCGAGCCCTCCGCCAATCGCTCGAGCTGGTCGGCGGCCTCGTTGATCGCCTTCAGATGGCGCTCGTGCTCGTACTGGCGCCCGGCCGGCGCGATGTCCGGGTGCCAGCGCTTGGCCATGCGCCGACGCGCGAGCTGCACGTCGCGCTTGTCGAACGGCGGCTCGAGCTCCAGCAGAAGCAGATGTTGCTCGACATCGAGGACGGTGGTCGGCATGACCACGAAACGTTAGCGGCCGACGAAGCGCCCGTGGGTGCGAGGACCGCCTATCCTGCGAGCCGATGTCCTCTCAGTACATCTTCACGATGCACCGGCTGTCGAAGCTGCACCCCCCGGATAAGACGGTGCTCGACGATGTCACGCTGGCCTTTTACCCCGGCGCGAAGATCGGCGTGCTCGGCTACAACGGCGCGGGCAAGTCGACGCTGCTGCGGATCATGGCGGGAGTCGATCAGGAGTATCGCGGCGAGGCGCAGCTTGCTCCCGGCGCGAGCGTCGGGATGCTCGAGCAGGAGCCACACCTGGACGAGTCCAAGGACGTCAAGGGCAACGTCGAGCAGGGCGTCGCCGAGACCAAGGCGCTGCTCGACCGCTTCAATGAGCTGGCGGCCAACTACTCGGATGACACCGCCGAGGAGTTCGGCCGGATCCAGGCGAAGATCGAAGCGGCCGACGCGTGGAACCTCGATACGCAGCTCGAATATGCGATGGACGCGCTGCGTCTGCCGCCTCCCGACGCCGACGTGAGCAAGCTCTCCGGCGGCGAGCGCCGTCGCGTGGCGCTCTGCCGCCTGCTGCTCTCCGCGCCTGATCTGCTGCTGCTGGATGAGCCCACTAACCATCTCGACGCCGAGTCGGTCGCGTGGCTCGAGCAGCACCTATCGGAGTACAAGGGCGCGATCGTCGCGGTCACTCACGACCGCTACTTCCTCGACAACGTCGCCGGCTGGATCCTGGAGCTCGATCGCGGCAAGGGCATCCCTTACGAGGGCAACTACTCGGGCTGGCTCGAGCAGAAGCAGACGCGCATGGCTCAAGAAGAGCGCTCGGAAAAGGGCCGCGAGCGCACGATCGCCGCCGAGCTCGAATGGGTCAGGACAAATCCGAAGGGCAAACGGACGAAGTCCAAGGCGCGACTCGCGCGCTACGAGGAGCTGATCGCGCAGGAGCGCAACGTCAAGCTCGACGAGGTGCAGATCCACATTCCCCCCGGCCCGCGCCTGGGCGAGAAGGTGCTCACGGCCGAGAACCTGCGCAAGGGCTTCGAGGAGAAGCTCTTGATCGAGGATCTCAGCTTCGACCTTCCGCGCGCGGGCATCGTCGGCGTGATCGGCGCCAACGGCGCGGGCAAGACGACCCTCTTCCGAATGATCACCGGCGAGGAGTCTCCCGACGGGGGCTCGATCGCGCTCGGCGAGACCGTGCAGCTGGCCTACGTCGACCAGTCGCGCGACGCGCTGGACCCGGCCAAGACCGTCTGGGAGGAGATCTCCGAAGGCTACGAGCATCTTAAGGTGGGCGACCGCGAGGTCAACTCGCGCCAGTACACGGCGGGCTTTAACTTCAAGGGCTCAAGTCAACAGGCGAAGATCGGCAACCTCTCCGGCGGCGAGCGCAACCGCGTGCACCTGGCCAAGCTGCTGCGCAGTGGCGGTAACCTGCTGCTACTCGACGAGCCCACGAACGATCTCGACGTGGACACGCTGCGAGCGCTCGAGAACGCGTTGCTCGAATTCCCCGGCTGCGCGGTGATCATCTCCCACGACCGCTGGTTCCTGGACCGCGTCGCCACGCACGTGCTCGCCTTCGAGGGCGACTCGCAGGTGACCTGGTTCGAGGGCAACTTCGAGGCTTATGAGGAGCACCGCCGCGAGGTACTCGGCGCGGCCGCCGACAGGCCCCACCGCATCACCTACAAGCGGCTCGTGCGCGGGTGATGGGACACCGCACCGCCTGATGATGGACATCGTCTAGGCGCTCGCCCCTAGGCTTACACCGTCCACGGGCCGATGTCGCCCGCGTCAAGACCCGATCCAGGTAAGCTCCGTTGCGCGATGCAACTCACTAACCCTCGGGATGAAGGAGCTGGCGATGGCCGACTACACCGCAAAGAACATCGATGAGATGGAGGCCGCGTTCGGCGGCGCCATGAAGAAGGTTCGCGCCGAGCTGGGGGTGAGCTCATTTGGAATGCAGGTGATCGACCTGCCGCCGGACTACGCCGACTATCCCGAGCACGACCACGGAGAGAGTGGCCAAGAGGAGGTGTACGCGGCGCTGCGCGGCTCCGGGCATATCGACGTGGAAGGCGAGCGGATCGACATCTCCCCCGATGTGATCGTGCGCGTCGGTCCCGCCGCCAGGCGCAAAGTGTTTGCGGGCCCCGAAGGTCTGCGCATGATCGCGCTGGGCGCCATCCCCGGCAAGCCGTATGAGATAAACCCCAACACCGAGCTGACCGCCGCCTAACCCGTCCACGCTCCGCTGCGCGCCGTCCACGCCTGAGCGCCTCCGAGCGCTTAGCGCGTGAACGACGCCTCGCCATCCAGGCGCATGACGGCGGCGGCGATCAGGCGAGCGGCGGCGTGGACGTCGTCGAGTTGGACCAACTCGACCGGTGAATGCATGTACCGCAAGGGGATCGACACCAGCGCGGTCGGTACACCCGCACGGGTGAGATGGACGGCGTCGGCATCGGTGCCGGTCGCCCGCGCGGAGGCCTCGACGGTGAACGGGATCTGCTCCTCGGTGGCTGTCTCGTACAGCAGCTCGAACAGGCGCGGATGGATGGTGGAGCCGCGGGTGATCACCGGACCCGAACCAAGTGTGTGCTTGCCGAGCTCCTTGACCTCGATGCCGGGCGCGTCGGTGGCATGGGTTACGTCGATGACGATCGCCGCATCGGGTGCCAGCGCGAACGTGCTCGTGCGCGAACCGCCGAACGTGATCTCCTCCTGAGCCACCGCCACCGCGTCGACCTCCCAGGCCGCGCCACCGGCCCCGGATACGAGTCGTGCCGCCTCTAGAGCCACGAACGAGCCGATGCGATTGTCCAGCGCGCGCGAGACCAGCCGCCCACCCAGCAGGCTGACGGGGTCGGCGTCGATCACGGCGACGTCGCCGATACGCACGTGCTCGCGCGCCTGCTCGCCGTCGGTGGCCCCTATGTCGATGTGCAGCTCTCGAATCTCGGCGACCTTCTTGCGATCCTCCTCGCGCAGCAGATGAATCGGCTTCTTGCCAACGACGCCCCTGACCACACCCTCGCGCGTCGTCAGAGCCACACGCTGGCCGACCAGGATCTGAGCGTCCCAGCCGCCGACCGGCGCGAACCACAGGTAGCCCTCGTCGTCGATGTGGGTGACGATCAGGCCGATCTCGTCGATGTGCCCCATCACGAGCATCCGTCGCGGCGACTCTGGAGCCCCGTGCTTGGCGGACACCCGCGCAAGCGGCGTGCCGAGCACGTCGGTGCTGGCCTCCGCGAACGCGCTCGCGGCGCTGCGCCAGACCGTGGCGGGGGCAGTCTCATAGCCCGAGGGGCCATGCGCGGAGAGGAGGTCCAGCAGCAGCTGGGGAGCGGCGTCGTTCGTGTCGGTCTGCCCGGCGTCGGTCATGCGGCGAGCAACTGTCGCAGAACGAACTGCAAGATGCCGCCGTGGCGGAAGTACTCGCTCTCGCGCGGCGTATCGATCCGCACACGCGCATCGAAGACGATCGCCTCCGCTCCCTCGCGCTCGGCGACAACCGCTACCGTCTGAATGCCCTCGCCGCGCTCGACGGCCGCGACCGCGTCGGCGATGCCCTCGATCGCGAAGACCTCCTCACCGCTCAGCCCCAGCGACTCGGCGCTTTCACCGTCGGGGAACTGCAACGGCAGCACGCCCATGCCGACGAGGTTCGAGCGGTGGATGCGCTCGAAGCTCTGCGCGATGACCGCGCGCACGCCGAGCAGCTTGGTCCCCTTGGCCGCCCAGTCGCGCGAGGAGCCTGAGCCGTACTCCCTGCCGGCGAGCACCAGCAGCGGGACACCTTCCCGCGCGTAGCGCATCGCGGCGTCGTAGATCGACATCTGCTCGCCGGCCGACATGCCCGCCTGCGACGCCGGCGGCAGGTGCCGCGTGACCCCGCCCTCGGTGCCCGGGGCGAGCTGGTTGCGCAGACGGATGTTCGCGAACGTGCCGCGCATCATCACCTCGTGGTTGCCGCGGCGCGAACCGTATGAGTTGAAGTCGCGCGGCGCAACCCCCTGCTCCTGCAGGTAGGCACCTGCGGGCCCGTCGCGCTTGATCGCGCCTGCGGGAGAGATGTGATCGGTCGTGACGCTGTCGCCGAGCTTCGCCAGCACGCGCACGCCGCTCAGCTCCTCGACGACCGGCGGCGCGGCGGGCATGCCCTCGAAATACGGCGGCAAGCGCACGTACGTCGACTGCCGATCCCACGCGAAGCGCTCGCCCTCGGGCACCTCGAGACCGCTCCAGCGCTCGTCGCCCGCGAACACCTCGCCGTAGCTCTTGCGGAACATGTCGGCCTGCACCGCCTCGCCGACGGTCTTTGCGATCTCCTGCTCGGAGGGCCAGATGTCGCGCAGGTAGACATCCTGGCCCTGCTCGTCCTGGCCGAGCCGATCGTGCAACAAGTCGACATCCATCGTGCCGACGAGCGCATAGGCGACGCACAGCGGCGGCGAGGCAAGGTAGTTCATCTTCACGTCCGGATTGATTCGTCCCTCGAAGTTGCGGTTGCCCGACAGCACCGAGACGACTGCCAGGTCGGCGTCCGAGACCGCCTGGGATATCTCCGGCGCGAGCGGGCCGGAGTTGCCGATGCACGTGGTGCAGCCGTAACCGACGAGGTTAAAGCCGAGCTGCTCCAGCGGCTCGGTCAGCCCAGCGCGGTCGAGGTATTCGGTGACGACCTTCGAGCCCGGTGCCAGCGAGGTCTTGACCCACGGCTTGCTCTGAAGCCCGCGCGCCAGTGCGTTGCGCGCGAGGATGCCGGCGCCGACCATCACGGACGGGTTGGAGGTGTTGGTACAGCTGGTGATCGCCGCGATCACCACGTGCCCGTGGTCGAGCTCGAACGTCTCGCCATCAGCGGTCACGCTCGTCGCGGTGCCGTTGTGCGGGAGCGTCGCCGTGCCACCCTCGGGCAGCTGCGGCAGGGCGACGTCGCCCATAGCGCCCGGCGCGTGGCCGGGCTCGTTGGCGGGCGGATCCGAGGCGGGGTAGGACTCGGCGACGGCCTCATCCTGCGCGTCGGCCTGGTCGCCGTCGCTTGGCACGTAGTCGCGCAATGCTTCCTGGAAGATCGCCTGCGAGCTACTCAGCGGGACACGATCCTGCGGGCGCTTGGGACCGGCGAGGCTGGGTTCGACGGTCGCTAGGTCGAGCTCGATCTCATCCGAGAAGGTCGGCTTCTCCGAGGACTCGTCGTGCCACAGGCCCTGCTCCTTGGCGTAGGCCTCGACGAGCGCGATCTGCTCCGCCGGGCGCCCCGAGAGCTCGAGATAGGTGAGCGTCTCTGCGTCGATCGGGAAGATCGCGCAGGTCGAGCCGAACTCGGGCGACATGTTGCCGATCGTCGCGCGGTCGGCCAGCGGCAGGCCGGCGAGGCCGGCGCCGTAGAACTCGACGAACTTGCCGACGACGCCGCGCTCGCGCAGCATCTCGGTGACGGTCAGCACGAGGTCGGTCGCGGTGGCACCCTCGGGCAGCTCGCCGTGCAGGCGGAAGCCGAGCACCTGCGGGATCAGCATCGACATCGGCTGCCCGAGCATCGCCGCCTCGGCCTCGATCCCACCGACCCCCCAGCCGAGCACGCCGAGGCCGTTGACCATCGTCGTGTGCGAGTCGGTGCCAACGAGCGTGTCGGGATAAGCCTGGCCGGTCTGCTCGTTGGGAAAGACGACACGCGCCAGATACTCCAGGTTGACCTGGTGCACGATCCCGGTGTCGGGGGGCACAACCGCGAAATCGTCGAACGCGGTCTGCCCCCAGCGCAGGAACGAGTAGCGCTCCTGATTGCGTTCGAACTCGCGCTCGGCGTTGACCCTGAACGCTTCGCGGGTCCCGAACGCGTCGACCTGCACCGAGTGGTCGATCACCAACTCGGCCGGCACGAGCGGGTTGATCTGCGCGGCATCACCACCCATCTGCGCGATCGCGTCGCGCATCGCCGCGAGATCGACGACGGCGGGGACGCCGGTGAAGTCCTGCATCAGCACCCGCGCGGGCGTGAACGCGATCTCCTTGCTCGGCTGCGCCTTCGCGTCCCAGCGCGCGAGCGCCTCGATGTCGGCCGCGGCGACCGAGCCGTTGCCCTCGGTGCGCAGGAGGTTCTCCAGGAGGATCTTCAACGAGAACGGCAACCGCGCGACGTCGAACTGTTGCTGTAGGGCGTCGAGGCGGAAGATCTCGTATGTGCGTCCACCGGCATCGAGGGTGTCGCGCGCACCAAAGCTGTTGTCCGACATGTGTCTCCCAGGTTGATCTCTACAGAGGGGTCTACCCGCAGTCTCGCAGAGTCACGCACTCCTCGCCCGACGCACCGATCAAGCCCACGAGCACCTCGACGGTCACCGATCAGACCCGGTCCCACACGCCTGTGACCGGCAATCCCCAGCTCGTGAGGTGCACACCAATAGCCGCGACTATGATGCCTCGATGGCCACAGTTAAATCTCGCGTTGGAGACCTGCTGCCGCCGCGTGTCAATAGCGCCATCCTGGACCGGATGGCGCGCGCCACGTTGTTCTGGCACCTGATCCGCCGCCGGCGCTCGGAGTTCGTCTCCGGCTACCTGACAGGCATGCGGGGGATTGAGATCGGCGCAAGCAGCCACAACCGCTTTTATCTCGACACGATCAACGTGGATCGCTTCGGAGGTAATGACACCGTGTACAAGCGCGAGGAGCGCCGACTTGTCATGCATGCGGTGAAGGTGGATGTAGTCGCGCCCGGAGATGAACTTCCGTTCGAGGACGACTCTTACGACTTCGTGTTCTCCTCACATGTGATCGAGCACTTTCCCGACCCGATCAAGGCTCTCTACGAGTGGATACGCGTGGCTCGCCGCTATGTAGTCGTGATCGCACCGCATCGCAATCGCACGTTCGATATCGACAACCCTCTTACTCCCGTGTCTGAGCTGATGACGCGTCACCGTGACCGCTTCACCTCGGACGTGGATCGACACTGGAGCGTGTGGACGTGTGAGAGCTTCATCGAATTGTGTGACGCTACGGGCCTGCGTGTGGTCGATCATCAAGACCCCGACGATAAGGTCGGCAACGGTTTCACCATAGTGATCGATGCAGCCACCTCGCAAACCCGAATCGATTAACTCCAGCGGCGCCGCCACGGCAACGACGACGACCCCGGATTCGCTCCGGGGTCGTCGTACTCGTTCCCTGGGGAGGGAACCGCGCAGCGGGCCCGCCACGTGATGCGCGGCGCCGATGCGAGCGGCGCCGGCAAGCTCGACTCTTCTTTTAAACCCGACCCTCGGGAACGCGGATGACGATTGGCGCTCCGCCCCGGCTTACCTCCGTTAGATCTACGAGCGACCCTGGAGCGTTGCACTGTCCTTCCTATTCGCAGCTAACCTCCAGGCGGATCAGTGAGGGGCGAGATTGGCGCGAAAAGGTCAGCGTGCCAACGCGCGCGTGACGCGACCCTTGCCCTGGCGCTTGGAGCGCAGCAGCGCGGCGTCACAGGCCTGCAGTAGGGCGTCGGCGTCCATCGGGGAACTCCACTGCGCGACCCCGATCGACGCGCCCAGACTCGGGTCGAGCTCGCGCGAGGGCAGGCTCTGCAGGCGTGTCAGCGCGCGCGAGGCGGCCGCGGCGGCGGCATCCAGTTGGGCATTGGGCAGGATCACGACGAACTCGTCGCCGCCGTAACGAGCGACGCGATCGAAGGCGCGAAACTCGCCGACGAGCGCCTGGCCGACCTCCCGCAGGACCGTATCGCCGGCCTGATGGCCGTGGCGGTCGTTGACGAGCTTGAAGTTGTCGAGGTCGATCAGCATGCAGGAGAGCGGACTCCCCGTGCGCATCGCTCGCCCGATCTCCTCGTGTAGGCGCCGGCGCATCCCGCGATGGTTCATGCAGCCCGTGACGGCATCGGTGCCGGCCTCAGCGCGGGCGCGTACGAGCGCGAGCGCGGTCGCGGCCTGGTCGGCGAGCGTCGTGGCGAGCTCGATCGAGCTCCCGTCATACGCCTCGGCGAGCTCGCGACGCACGAGCACCACCACCGCCTCCACCTCGCCGCGAACCGCCACCGGCAGCAGCAGCGCACAGCTGGCCTTGCCCGTCGCCACGAGCCGGGGCAATGAAGCCTGCAGCTCGCGAGTATCGGCGGCAAGGAAGCTGCGCGCGGTGTTCGCGACCCAACTGACTCCCGCCGGGCGCTCGGAGCGGGGCGCCAAATAGCTGAGACGCCCGTCGCCCTCGTGCAGGTACACGACCACCGGCTCCTCCTCGGCCGGAGACTTCAGCAGATGGTGAACGTGCACCTCCTCGGCCCCCGGCGCCATCAGCAGCTCTCGTGCCAGTCCTCTGAAGATCTCCTCGCCGTCACCCGCCCCGTCGGCGAGCAACGTCAGGCGCCGCACACCCGCGAGCAGCGGGTCGGCGCGCGCCGACCCTGTGCGCGCAGGCTGCTCGAAGGTATCCGTACCCGTACCGCCCACCCGTGGAATGTAGCGCTTCCAGGACGTGCGCTCTCACTTGAACCTCACCGTCACGTATGCGCTAGAGCGCGGTTCGCCCTTGCTCTTCGGTACGAACCCCACGCGCACACGCACCTTCAACGGCCGCTTGTGGCGACGCCCAGCGCGCGAAAGGGGAACCTTCAGCGTCACCGTTTTCTGAGCTTTCTTGAGGCTACGAGAGACGCCCGAGAGGTGGTTGCCCTTGCCGCTGAGCCGGCCCGGCGCGTAGGTCTGCACGGTCAGAACGACGGTGTTGCCGACGACCTTGTGCCGCACGATCCGCACGGGACAGCCGCTCGCGGAGATCGTCGTGCTCTGCTTGACCTGCTTGCCGTTCTGAGCGACGATCGTGGTCGGCATCGCAAGGCGGCCCGTGCACAGGTTGCCGTTCGCCGCCAGCGCCGAGTGCGGTCCGATCGGCAGGTTCAGCGCAAAGCTTGACACCGGCACATCCGGTATCGAGGCAAACGTCGAACTGGTGATCCCTTTCTTGATGTTCGTGTTTCCAGTTAGGATCACCTGTACGCCGTCGCCTTCGAGGATCAGGTCCAGGTCGGGGAACGCCAGGCCACCGTGGGAGACCAGATAGGCCGGCCCCGAGAGCTTGCCCGGCAGTACGGGCGTGGTCACGGTCGCCCCTCCCACCAGCGAGCCGATCGGACAGATACGAGGGTTCTGCTTAAAGGTCACTTCCGGACAGGCCTGCTGCAACGTCGTCAGCCGCGCCGGGAGCTGGACCGGCAGCTGCGCGAACACCGACCTGATGTTCGCCTGATGAGGTGGCTCGCTGAGGTTGACCTGCAGACTCGCTCCATTCAGTTTCGTGGTTTTCGCCGCCGTCGACGCTTTGAAGGACGGCTTGAAAGCGAGCGCGCCGCAGTTGTTCGCCTGAAATGGACTCGACACACTCTGGCTCGTTGCGAACGTCGAGGTCAGCGTCGAGTCGGTCGAAAGCGCTGCGCAACTGGTGGGATTGAACAGGAAATTCGCTCGTGTGACGGCGACGCTGAGGCTCTTCAGCCGCAGCGGCACGCCCTTGACGATCGTCGGCAGCGAGCTTGTCGCGATCACGCGGGCGGAGTGGGGGTCGACGCCGATCGCCACGCGCGTGACCACACAGTCGCATGGACCACTGCCGAGGTCGAATGGCCCGGCCTGCGCCGATATCGGGATCGATAGTCCGTAGGGCGCGCCACCGTAGGGCCCGGTCAGATAGACCGGACCACTGACCGCATACGGTTCCGAGCCGGCGCCGACGCTCGCTGTGGCCTTGCCGATTTCACTCGCTGAACCACACGTCCCCGCCTGAGCCTGCGGTTCGCCGCACAATGGCACCGAGGGGATCGCACCAACCAGGCCCGGGGGCAACGCCGTCTGTAGGTGGGACAGGTACTGCTGCCCGTCTGCGCGACTCAAGTTGAACGTATAGGAGGTGTAGGCGCCCGCGCTTGCGTTCGAGCTCTGTGTGCTCTGTGTCAAGGAGAACGGCAGCGGGGATGGGCATCCAGTCGTCGTAAACGGCGTCACACTCAGGGCGGGCGCCGAACCGGTGTACGGCGTGAACAGCGTTTCGATCGACGCCGTCCCGCAGACCAGCGGGTTTGCCACCGGCGCCGTCGAACCGCCCTTGAGCTTGAGAACGATGTCGCTGAACGTGAGTTGGGGATTGTGCGCGAACGTGACCCGCAGCCTGCCCGTGCTCGGATCAGCAGTGACCGTGCCCTGTAGCCTGACCGATACGCCGAGGGTGCTCTCAGCGTCGAGGTAGATCGTGTAGGGGGATTCTGTGATCGGTCCACCGCTCGGGCTGCCGAGATAGACGTTCCCCACAAGCGAGCCCGGCGGCAACACGGTTTCGATCGTTACCGTCCCGACTTTGGACGCCGCCGGACACGTAACGGGACGGGTCGTGCCGATCCCGATCTGAGTGGCCGTGCAGGCCGCCAGTCCGTGTGCGGCCGAAGGATCGAGCGTCATCCCTTCGGGCAGCGTCACGTGGACGTCCCTGATGTCCGCCGTGTTGATTTCTTCCGGGCCGGCTTTCTGCGGCGCCTTCACTTCAGCCGTGGCGCCGTCGGGTTGGTCGGAAGCGGAGTTTTCGGGTGTGACCGTGACCGTTGGTTTGAACGGAACGTTGTTACAACCTTCCACACCTACCGGAGTGTGCGTGTCGGCGTGAGCGATTTCGCCGCTCCACGATTCCAGTTCCAGGTGCGACGTCGTGGTGCTCGAGCATTCGCTCGGCAAGGTCAGGAAGTCGCCGCCCGCGCGGCCGTTGAAGTTAAGCTTCGACATCAGCACCTTCAACGGCGATTTCACCCCGATCAGGACTTTTACTTCGGCTTCTTTAGGGACGTTGTTGATTTCGAAGTACTCGTGGTAGTCGCCGCTCCAATCGACGTGCCCTTCGAGAAACAGATGGATCGGCGTCAACAGTTCCCCCACCGGTTCGACGGCGATACCAAAGTCGAGCGGCAATCCGGGTGGGGCTTCGAGGTTGTAGACGGTGCCTTCCAACGACGGCAGCGTCAGTGGAATGAGTCCCAGTGGTTCGGCTACCGCTTCCATTTCGACCGTGCCGACGATGCTCTGGGAAGGACATTCTGACGGTTTATGTTCAAAGGTTTTGACCGGGCACTTCGGCATCGGCGCCTGCGGATTGGCCGCGAGTCCGGGCGGTATGTCGACGCGGAGTCGCTTTACTGAGGAGCCTTCGATGTTGCTGCCGCTATGTTTCATGATGAACTTCGTGCCGGCCCATGGAGGATGGCCGGCTGCCTGGGTGAAGGCTTCGTTGGGATTGGCTTCGACGCTTGCGTACGTGCACGTTTTGTTGACGCACGACCCGTCTTCGAAGACTTCCGGACCGAAAGCGGCCCGAGCAGCCGGCGCGAACGCGGCGGCCGCGGACAGACCCACGCACGCGAGCGCCGTCAACCATGCGACATAAGCACGCCTCAGCATCGCTACCTCCCCTATGAACCCAGTAGGACTAGAGGTCGTATACCCCACTTGCGTGGCTTCTAGTCATCGCGACCCACAACGACAACGGGGGCCGCGAATCGCGGCCCCCGTTGGGACTTGAGTGTCCGCTAGGCGTTACCCGAACCGGACCGTCGTGTAGGCGACCGATGTCGGAGCGCCCTTCTTCTTAGGGAAGAACCCGACGCGCACCTTCGTGCTGAACGGACGGCCATGCCGCCGGCCCGCGCTCGACAGCGGCACCTGCAGTGAAGCCGATTTCTGCGCCTGGTTCAAATGGCGGGCGACAGTCGTCAGGTCGGCGCCCGAGCCGCTGATCCGTCCAGGCGAGTATGTCTGAACGGTCAGATAGGCCGTGTTGCCGATCACCTTCTGCCCGGCGATGCGCACAGGACAGTTGTTGACCTTGATCGTCGTGCTCTGCTTGAACGTGGTCCCGTTTTGCCCCACCATCGTCGTGGGCATCACGAGCTTGTTCGCGCACAGGTTGCCGTTCGCCGTAAGCGCGGAGTGCGCCCCGGTCGGCAGGTTCACGGTGATGCTCGACACGGGCACGTCCGGCGGGGTCGCGAAGTTGGTCGTCGTGATCCCGTTTTTGATGTTCGTGTTGCCGACCAGGATCACGCGCACGCCGTTGGCGTTCATCACGAGATCGAGGTCGGGGAACGCCTGCCCACCGTGCGAGACGAGGATCGCCGGCCCGGACAGTTTCCCGGGGAGCGTCGGCGTGTTCGCCCTGGCGCCGCCCACAAACGAGCCCGGAGGGCATTCGTTGTAGTTGTTCGCGAACGTCTTTTCCGGACATGCTTTCTGCAGCGTCGTCAGTCGCGACGGCAACTGCTTGGGCAGCTGCACGAGCACCGATTTGATGTTCGCGTTGCCGGCCGGCATGTTGATCGTCGTTTCCAGGCTCGCGCCGTTGGCTTTGGACGTCTTCGCGCTGCTCGCCGCCCCGAACTTGGGCTTGAACGCAAGCGCTTTGCAGTTGCCCACCTGGAACGGGCTGGACAGGGTCTGCGTCGCGCCGAACGTCGACGTCAGCGTCGTTTCAGTCGCCAGCACGTTGCAGCTGGTCGGGTTGACGAGGAAGCCCTGCCGGTTCATGTTGACGGTCACTTTCCTCAACCGCAACGGCACGCCTTTGACGATCGTCGGCAGATTCGTCGTCGCAGTCACCCGTGCGGTGTACGGATCGACGTTCAGCGTCCCGCGGCTGAGCACGCAATTGCACGGCCCACTACCGAGGTCGAACGGGCCGGCTTCACCGGATGTCTCGATCGTCAACCCGTATGGCGCGCCTCCGTAAGGACCGGTCAGGTAGACCTGCCCCGAGAACGAATAGGGCGACGCACCCGAGCCCGCTTCGACTCCGACCACGCCGATCTGACTGGCCGGCGAGCATTCGCCTTTGCTCGCTTGTGGTTCGCCGCACAGCGGCACCGACGGGATCAGGCCGACAAGGCCCTCCGGCAGGACCGTCTTGACCTGCGACAGGTACTGCTGGCCGTCAGCCCGGTTGAGGTTGAGCGTATAGGAGGTCTTTGCGCCCGCATTGCCCGGGGGCTGGTTTACCGTGCTCTGGCTCAGCGAGAACGGTATCGATGCTGCACAGGCACCACCTTTGCCGTTGCTGTCGACGACAAAACTACCGCCTGGCGATTGCGCGGCCGTGCCGGTGTACGGCGTCAAGCTCGTCGCGGCCGTCGCGGTGCCGCAAGCGAGCGGGTTCGCGATCGGAGCCAGCGCGCCGCCATTGAATTTCAGCGAGATGTTGCTGAACGGCTGTTCGGGGTTCTTGACGAACGTAGCCGTGACCTGGCCGGTCGTCGGGTTCGGCGTGATTGTGCCTTCCAGTCGCACGTCGACTCCATACCTCGCCGAGTCGGCATTGACGTAGACCGTGTATTCCGGTTTGGCTTCCGTGCCGCCTCTGATTTTGCCGAATTCGGGGCCGCCTAGGTAGATGTTGCCCGTGAGCGATCCCGCGGGGAGCGTCGGGACTTCGAGAGCGACCGTGCCAATCTTGGATGCACTCGGGCAGGCAACTCCAAATGTTTCGCCGTGAATCCTTGCCTGGGCCGGAGTGCAGGCTTCCAACCCACGTGCGGCCGAAGCGTTCAGGGTCATGCCTTCGGGCAGTGTGACGACCGCGTTTTCGAGCTGTGACGTGTCGATCCCCGTGGGACTCGAATTGTGTGGCAGGCTCAGGTTGGTCGTGATTCCGTCGGGGAGGTCGGACTGCGATTCTTCGACTCCGGACGCCAAGGAGAATTTTGGTTCGAAGGGCACTGGCGAAAACGGCGATTCACCCTTGCAGCCTTCAGTGCCGAGCGGACCCGTGTATCCCTGTTTCACCGTTTCCCCCACTTGCGGCGTAAGACTGACTGTTGTCGTCGTTTGTGGGCCGGTTCCGGAACAGCTGCTGGGGTTTGTAATGAACCCACCGTGGCCAGTCGTACCTTTGGTCCCTTCGAGTATCAATCGCGAACTGATCAGCGGCAGAGCCGGCGACACATGGATTTCGTAGTAGTCGTGATAGTCACCTTTGCCGGTGCCATTCGATTCCTTGCCCCATTCGACACCGCCTTCGATGAAGGTGTGCGCGTAGTACTGCTGTGCCTCGAGAAACGCTTGTTCAGGTAGTGAAGGAAAGCCTCCGACTCCGGGGGTCGCTCCTTCTTTTTCGGCTGCTTCGAAGCCTTTTTTGAGCTGTGCGCCGGTCAACGGGATCGGTAGTTTGAGTGCGACCCCGAAATCCGAGGCGCGGCCTTGAGGCTGTACAAGGTTGTAGGTGATGCCTTCGACCGGGAGGTCGCCTCCTTTTGGAGATGGTTCCGGACCGATCCATACGACGACTTTGTTGACGCCGATCACCGTGTTTTCCGAACCACTTTCCACGCATTTGGGCGCTGGATAGAAGCCGGTATTTGGGATGGCTTCTTTATCTCCAAACTGTTCCATGGAGCACTTCCCTACTGCCTCAGGGCTAGTGGCGACACCAACGCCAACATCGGTGCGGACGTGCGTCACGATGCCGCCCATCGCGATGCCAGCCGGCGCCTCGTTGGGAAATGTGCCTTCCGTATTGACCTTGAAGGCCGTGATCCCGGCGAGAGGATGCCCAGCGGCCTGGGTGAAGAGTTCTGAGTTTTTGAGAGGAGTGCCCCCAAATTCGGGGTATTCGCCACAAGTGGAGACGTTACAGTTCGCCGCAAAGACTTCTTTGATGCCAAACGGGACCGCAGCCTGTGCCATGGGCGCTGCGACGGCGACACTTGCGCTAACGACCAGCGCGACGAGCGAGACACGGACGTGGGACCTCATACGACTACCTCCCATTGCTTGCCAGGATTCCTGTACCCGGCCCTTGACCCTTCATGCCCTCGAAAGTTGCGATCCTACGAGAATCTTCATTGGGCGAATCCGACCCGTCCTCGCCACTGTAGAACAAGCCCTCGCTGACCCATGCACCTTCCATTGCAAACCCCACGTTACACGGTCCCGGAGCGTCCATGCGTCAGTACCCGCCCGTGGGTCGGTGCGGGCAACTACGGAGTCATGGAACCCGCAGGAAGCGCTTGGCCAACACGCCACGCAGTCTTCGCGCGGCTGGCGTTCACCGCAGAGAACGATCCCATATTGCTACCATTCTGGGATGAGCAAGCAGATCGCGGTACGCCTTCCCGATGAGCTGGTCGACTTCGTAGACGAGCAGGTCAGCTCCGGCGCCGGGCGCAGCCGAGCCACCATAGTGACCGTCGCGCTTGAACGCGAGCACCGCCGCACGGTCGCGGCACGCGATGCCAAAATTCTGGCCGAAACCGGTCCGGATCCAGAGCTTGCCGGGCTGGCCGAGCACGCCGCCGGCATGCCTGCCCCGCTTGCCTGATGCGACCGATCCATATCGCGCAGCTTGACAAGGGCCGTCCCGTCCTGATCCTTACCCGCGAGCTCGTGCGCCCCCATCTCGCGACCGTAACGGTCGCTCCGATCACGACGACCATCCGCGGACTTTCGACCGAGGTGCCGGTCGACGCGACTAACGGCCTCGCGGGACCTTCGGTCGTCAGCTGCGACAACATCACCACAATCCCCACTACCACTTTGGGAGAACAGATCGGCATACTGCTCGACCGTCAGGAGCAGGCTCTCAGCGAGGCGATCCAGGCTGCGTTCGAGCTCGATTGACCCGTATCGCCGCCACCCCCAACGCCCGGTGCGCATTGCCCGCAGCGGCGACCGGCGTTCGCCGGCAACACGAGCGCCGAGTGATACCGACTCCGTACGCTTGGTCCAAGAGTACGAAAATCAACCTCGGCCACGAGCTCAACAGGTCAGACCAGGAGCGGCGTCTCGCAACCGATTCAAGGTCCGACCTCTGCCAACGTCACTATCGCCCCCAAACTGTTTTCATAAAACCCAACTCCGACACATTCCACAGACGACGCGCACGACACTCCCGATAGCTGACTCGCCTGTGCACCAGTCGGATTCGGAATTGACACCACCTGCCATTCAGTCCCGCTCAACATCTCGCCTAGCGCCAGTTTGGCACCGGCGCTGGTCATGTACCTTCCGGTGGCGATACAGGATGTTGAGGATGTGCACGATACTCGTTCTAGGTTGGTTTCTTTGGCGCCGCCGGGGGTGGGAACGGTTTGTCGGGTCCATTCTGTGCCGTTCCATATCTCAGCGAAGTCGGTGAGGGGCCCGGCAAGTTTTTCCTCGTAACTACCTACCGCGATACAGGCCGTCGCGCTGGTGCACGACACTCCACGAAGGCTCTGTGAATACACCGCGGGGATTTTGACGCCGTTTTGGGTGCTCCACGCCGTGCCGTTCCACCGCTCGATCAAAACGTTGTTTCTCATACCGCCCACACTCGTGCAAGCAGACGCCGACGTACATGACACCGTCCCCAGAGCGGCGCCCGCTTCCGGACTGAGCGTCGTCTGAAGTTTCCATTCGGTGCCGTTCCAAATCGCCCCGAAGGTAGTGGTTTCAAACGCGGCAGTCAACACGCTCCCAGTGGCCTCACAGGACGTGGCCGACGTGCATGACACACCGACTAGCGAAGCCCAGCCAGCCGGGTTCGGGTTCGGGACCGACTGGGTTTTCCATTCGGTGCCATTCCACCGCTCGGCGAGCACTTCGCCCGCACCGCTACTGGTTTCGTAGGAGCCCACGGCCGTGCAAGCCGTCGCCGACGAGCACGACACCGCTTCCGCATGCAGATTTTTGGAGCCGCTCGGCGTAACCATCGCGGACAATTTCCATTCCGCGCCATTCCAAATCTCGCCCAACGCTTCCCAGTTACCACCACTGCCGATATCGCTTCCCACAGCAACACATGACGTCGAGGACAAGCACGACACGCCCCTCAACACATTTTCTTTAGCACCAGACGGAGTCGGCGACGTTCTGGGCTCGAGAAACGGACCCGTAACAAAGGACACTTCTTTGCCTTTCGTCGTTCCTCCTGCATTGGTGGCAGTCACCCTATATATGTATTCCGTGGACTTTGGAAGACCACTCAGGTGCTGGCTCACTTTGACGCTGCTGGTTCCCGACCCAACCGCTTGGGGTGTAGCTGGGATTTTTTGTACTTCGCTACTTTTGCCATTTTGCCAATATTCCATCTGATAGGTCGTACTGAATTCTTCTGGATTAACCAGAGCATTAAGTGTTGCGTGTACGTCACCTACTTCTGTGGGCGGTTCGGTTTTCACCACGGGTGGCGGGATCGGGGTCGTGAATTCTTTATCAGGACCGTCGGTCGTTCCAACCCAACTATTGGCGACGAGACGATAGTGATAGGTGGTGCCTGGTTTTAGTCCGGTGATCGTCGCGCTCTCACCTGTATTGCTATCGCCGTAGCCGGCATCGCCTTCTAGTGTCGCTGAGCCGTAGCCGGTAGTCGTTCCGTACTGGAAGTAATAATGGGCATCCGGACCATTTGGATTAACGCTTCCGTTTAGATTGGCTTGCCTGTATTCGATACTTGTCGCGGCTTCCGTAGTAACTGCCGGGGCAGGTGGAGGTGAGTAGGGGGGGTCCTGCAACACGCACGCATTCTCATGATTTCCCCAAAGCCCCTGCACCCACGAGCCACCCGGCAGTTTATCGTCGCCCGATGAACAGATGTCCCCGATCTCGTAACCTTCACTGTCCTTCCATCCAGGATGGGTACTAGGTTCAGGGTCGGTCGCAGTCTCGGCGTACTCATGAGATGCGACCATCGTCGTCGCGTGGTTGGGAAGGGTTTCCCCATTTGGCCCGGAATGATCGTACCCAAGTGCGCAACCACTGTAGAATGGTTCGTCGTACTCAGAAGGAATAAAGCTATAGCTCACTCCCCCGGTGCGTTCGTGATAGCCGCAGAAGGCGGCTTCACCTTTCGAGTTCTTGACAAAGGAACTTTGATATGTAGTACCTGAAGGTGTGAGTACCACATACTGAGGATTGGTGCCACTGGGAGGCCAGCTATTTACCGATATCGCGTATGCAACCTCTTCTTCGACGCTTTGTTCGCTGACGCCCGACGGCGCAGCGACACGCATATCTAGATAGTTGCCGGCTACAACGTCGATTGGGGCGATGCCCCCACCCCCATCCCAATATTGCGTGAGGATGCCCTGATAGGACGGATTGGAGCCCGTGCTCGAAAGGCTGTTGAATAGATCGAGCATTTCAGTGCGTAGCGTGCCTTTGTTGAAACTGCTGCCCCAGAAAATGAGATAAACAGTGGGGTTGTGCTGGACTACCCCACCCTTGTATTCCAGTGGCGGCTGGGGACAGTATCCCGGTTCACACCGCAGACCGAGGTCGGTGTGCGACGCACCCAACCTGCCTCCCAATGCTGGGGTGAGCGTCGAATTCGAGCGTGGAGGCGCGAGAAAGTGGATGTTCTTGTTGCGAGCCCACGCCGGCACCGTGGCTTCAGATCCCAATCCCTTGTTGGAGTTGTCTGCGAGAGATGGGCCCGCAGTCAACAGCACATACACCGTGGCAAGACACACGCCACCCAGAATCCGGCTGACTAGGCGATTGTCGATCGGATCACACCGGTCGACCTTGCGCACCTGGCGACACCATCTGTCGGCCATCTTGATCACGTCGCTCCTCCAATGCCATCGGGATAGTCGCAGTCCAAGCCGCTCGGCGACTCGGTCTTGGAGGCGAGCCTATGGAGGAGGCACTTGCAGTGTCAAGATGTCATACGACTCCAACGTTGCATCTCTGCCGATGATTCATATATGCGACAGCCCTCGTCTACGATAGTGCAGCGTAGTCGTGTCAAACGTTTGTAGAATATTGGACCTGAATATGGTTGAGAACCTCTTGACTCTTTGGTGACTGTGTGCTAAATGTGGGCATCATGCGGAAGCGTCATCGCTCGTCAATTACCATCATGCTGCTGGCTATCTTGCTTCTCGTGCTTGGGGGAACCGGCTATGCCGCTTCTCGCGCTATGAGCTCTTCCCATGAGCAGAAGCCCAGCGGAATTGCCTCTCGTAAGAATGTGATGACCTTGGGAGCCATTCGAGCCTATGCCCTGGTCTCACCAACCTGCGACACATGCTTGCCCCCTCTGCACTACACACCCCTTGACGCGTTGCACAGCATGAACGTAGTGCTTGGCTCATCCCTTCCAGGCGCGCCTTCCGGAACTTGGTGCTTTATTCTAGATCGTGGAGTCAATTCTTCAAACACAACCGTAGTTGCAAGCGTAGAGGGAGGGACGACCACTCAGTCGCCTGGCACTCACCCCACTTCGCTGACCAGCGCACAATGGGTCGTTGGTGCTCCTGATTGTTCGCGGAATCAAATCGAGGTGCAGACCCTTAGATATACCGTTGATGGAACAAGCCTTATCGCTACTCATGGCCACGATATCGCCTTTTCCTTCATGGTAGTACAACGCTAAGCTATTTTGCATGGCGATCTAGCGGTGGTACCAAACTCGCCTTATCTTGCTGCATATCTTTGAGCGCCAACGCGGCCTGCTCTCCGTAGGACGTAAGCCACCATGCGTTGGGACGCCCAGAACCTCCAGCGCGTTTGGCGAGCAGGCCCTCTCGCTCCAGACGGAGCAGGAGTTTTGACATCTGCCCATGGTGCGGCAGGTCGATGCTGGCGGCTATCGCCTTGTTACTAGCCTCGGGACGATCGACCAGTGAAAGTACGCAGGACCGCGCGCGGAAGGCACTGGGGTGAAACAGCGCCTTAGGGAGTTGGACCTCGGTACGGTTCTTAGGTGGCTGCACATGGCTCTCTTGTGCCAACTTACGCGCGGACTGCTCAGCCTTTACCGCCCCCCTTGCGACTGATTGCGGGTCGAGATGCTGTGCGAGCACAAAGGTTGCCAGTGAGCCAAGCAGGTTGACAAAGGGCGGCGCCTTGCCTGCGACCAACTGGGCGTGGAGAATTCCGGTAACCGCCGCTATCGTTTCCTCCGCGTCCAGCGTAGGTAGGTAGTCGCTACCCGATCCATGCTGCTGACCGGCCTCGACCAGCGGCTCTAACGCCTTCAACTCGCGTGCGCGATGCTCAAGCGCCGCCGGGCCCGCAGCCATCGTCTCGACAAGACAGATACGCGCAAGCACCGGCTCGGCATCCAAGAAGACTAGTAAGGCCGCGAGCCCACGCACCACACCGTCTGGCCACGAACGCTCCCGCTCGAACGCCTCGACCATTCGTGCGGTCGCGCGACCCATCACATCGTGCAGGAGGGCCAGGAAGCAATCGTCGAGTTCTTTGAACAACCCGTAAAAAACCGCGCGAGGGATGCCGTCGTGCTCAAGCACACTCGACACAGTGGTACGACGTATCCCTCGCTCGGCGGCCACATGCGCCATCGCATTGAGAACACGCCCACGCTGCATCTCCAAAACCTGCTCCCGAGAAATCCGCCCCCGTCCAGCACGCGAGATGCCCTCGTCACTCCAACGGTTGACCACCACCAGGCTAACCCCTGCCCCCCTCTTCGTACTTAACGTCGCCGGTTCCGGTCGGATCGGACGCGACGTTGAGAATACGAGCCACAAGCGCCTCCTCGATCTCGGCGCGCCGTGAACGTAGCCGCGCGACAACGCGCATGCGAACCTCCCCAAGCGGCACCGTGGGCTCATCGGAGGAGCGGCTCATGCCGCACCCGACCGCAGGCTCCATATCACGCCCTTCAGTCCCCTTCTACCCGAATAAGCGCCGGGCTATGTTTGTTACTGGAATAGATCGAACAACGGGGCGTCAACACTATCGGAATCCGTACTTGTGGGGACGCGCCGTTAACCTCGCGCGCGGCCACCGTCCTAAAACGCCGTCAGCACTCAGACGAAACGCCGCCCACAGCAAGCTACCGGCAGAGTTATACCTGGACGGAAGAGCCGGTAGCCAGCACTGTTTCCCACCGTGCCCATATCCGTTCCGCCCGATCAAATGCTCGCGTCCACCCTGCGCCAGCTACGCCTCGAACGCAACCAAACACAGGAAGACCTCGCCTACGGCGCCGGCATCACCGTCGCCGGCCTCGCGCGCATCGAACGTGGTCAAGCAAACCCAAGGTGGACGACGGTCAGAAGCATCGCGGCCGCGCTCAACGTCGGCATGGGCGAGCTGGGCGAGGCTGTCGAGAGCGCGGGATGAGCTGAGTCGGGCGCGACGATAGTCATCTCCCCCACTGCTCTGGATCGACGACCCACCTCCGATGCTACGCTGAGACAATGCGCATCACGGTGACCTTTGCCGACGATGCAGCGGCAGAACTACAACGGCTGCGCCGCGAGCGCTCGATCAGCCTCAGCGAGGCGGTGAACCAGCAGACCATAAACAGACACGCCGATGCCCTGGCCCGTGGACGCGCCGCCCTGAGTGAGACCAGTCCATTCGAGTCTGCCGAGCTGATCCGCACAACACGGGACGAACGCGATGCAGAGATCCTCGCCCGCACCCATCCGGATCCAGATCTCGTAAGACTGGCCGAGCACGCCCTGACTCACACTGTCCTGCCTGTCGAGCAGCCTGCACTGGACCAGTAGGGCGGCTTTACGCCCTGATAGCAGTGGCCCACGTCTGCTCACGCTGTCCTGCCCGTCAAGGACACGGTCACGGCTACCGGGACGTAGAAAGCTTCGATTCGCCCTGTCCCGTTCGCGAGCTCCCGTCGGATGAGAGGGGGAGATGCCACGCCCAACTACCGACGGCACGCCGCCGCCTCCCACCGTGGGCGAGCCGCTCCCGCGCGCCGCGGAGGCGTTCGGGGTGCGCGTCAAGCTGGAGACCTACTCGCTAGACATCACCCACAAGGACGGCGGGCCCAAGGCCCTGGGGTTCGAGCTGATCCTCGGGATCACGATCGACGCGATCGACTACCTCGAAGGCCAGATCATGGGCCGCGTCCTCGACACGCCGGTCAGCGAAGTCCGCGACAACCCGCCCTACGGCGTCAACTGCGTCGTCAACATTCAGGTCCGGGGAATCGGCGCCCAGGCCGGCCGCGTCATTAACGTCCGGACCGCCTGGCTGATCAGCACCGCGGGCGACCCTCCGCGGCTTGTGTCAGCCTATCCAAAGACCTAGAATCGAGGACCGTGACTACCGTCAAGCAAGCCATCCACGAGAACGATGTCGTCGCGCTCACCAAACCCGTCGACAAGGTCGAAGGGACCGGCACCTGGCCCACCGGCACAACCGGGACCGTCGTCGCCGAGCACAGCGAGCACAAGATGATCGAGATCTCCAACGACCGCGGCGAAACGCTGGACTTCATCTCCGAGATCGAAGGTCAGCTCGAGCTCATCGCCAAGTACAGCTGAAGCGGAGCCCGAGCGCGGCGAGGTCATCAGTGACTCCTCTTCCTCGCCTTGGAGGGCCTTAAGTCAGCTGCCGAACCTTCTCAGAGGCCTGCCGCGCAAGCGCGGCGAGATGGCGCTTGGCGCCGCCCAGCAGCGCCGAGTCGAGCTGAGCGCGCTTGTAGAGCCAGTGCACGTCGGCCTCCCAGGTGAAGCCGATGCCGCCGTGCATCTGGATCGCGCCGGCGGTGACGGACTGCCCACCTTCGGCCGCGGCGGCGCCCGCGAGCGCCGCCGCCTCTGGGAGCAGTTGGGGGTCGGCGTCGGCGGCCCAGGCCGCGTAGTAGGCGCTCGAGCGCGCGCCCTCGGTGTGGAGCAGCATCTCCGCGCAGCGATGGGCCACGGCCTGGAAGGACCCGACGGGGACGCCGAACTGCTTGCGCTCTTTGACGTATGACAACGTCATGTCGAGCGCGCGCTGACAGACGCCCACAACCTCGGCCGCCACCGCCGCGCGACTGCGGTCGGCGGCGCCGGAGCCAAGAGGCGTTCCCTCGCCAACCACGGTCGCGAACCGCCGGGTGGGATCGATCGAGATGAACTCGTCGGTCTCGGGCGCGACGAGCAGCTGAGCCT
>JBAUXH010000048.1:0-8799 GCA_049584155.1 Solirubrobacteraceae bacterium | reverse complement strand
GCCACAGGTCGGGCAGCGGCGCGTCGCCGTCGAGCGCCTCGCGGGCGGCCTCGAGGGTCTTGAAGCGCGAGAGCGCGCCGCGCGCGGCCTCGCGCAGGAACACCTGCTCGTCTGAGAGTGCGAGGTTCATACCGCTGCTCCTTCCTTGGAGCGCAGCTCCGAAAATGGGATGCCCTTGTCCAGCCGTGGCTCTGGCGGCAGGCCGAGCACGCGCTCGCCGATCGTATTGCGCAGGATCTCTTCGGTACCCCCCGCGGACTTCAGGCCGGGCAGGAACGAGATCATGTAGGCCCACTCGCTGTCCTCGTCCAGCGCATCCGGGCCCTGCACGTCGGCGATCAGATCGCCGGCTTTGATCGCGCCGTTAACGATCGTGACCTTCGCCAGGCCGGCCTCCGGGCCAGGGATCTGGCCTTTCTGCAGCGCCGTCAGCGTGCGGTAGCCGGTGAAGCGGACCGCCAGCAGTTCGCTGGCGATCTCGCCGAGCTGATGCCGTATCTCCGGATCGCGACGGGCGTGCTCGTCACCGGCGATCGCCCCCGCGAAGCGGGTCGAGTTGTAACCGAGGCCCTCCCCGCCGAGGCCGATTGTGACGCGCTCGTACATCAACGTTGTCAGCGCCGTCCCCCAGCCGTTTCCAACCCCGCCGACGACCGCGCCGGCCTCGACCTGCAGATCGTCGAAGAAGACCTCGTTGAACTCGGCCTCGCCGGAGATCTGACGCAGCCCGCGCACGGTCACCCCGGGGGCGTCCATCGGCACGACGAACATCGTCATCCCCTTGTGCTTGGGCACGTCGGCGTCGGTACGCGCCAGCAGCAGGCCATAGGCGGCGAACTGGGCGTTCGTCGTCCATACCTTCTGTCCCGTAAGCCGCCAGCTGCCATCGTCCTGGAGGCGGGCCCTGGTCTGCACGGCCGCGAGGTCTGAGCCGGCGGCGGGCTCGGAGAACAGCTGGCACCAGACCTCGTCGCCGTGCAACATCGGCCCGAGATAGCGTCCCTTCTGGTCCTCGTCGCCGTGGGCGATGATCGTCGGTCCGAGCATGCCCACGCCGATCGCATCGAGGATTCCCGGCACTTTTGCGCGGGCGATCTCCTGGTTGCAGATCACCTGCTCGATCGGCCCGCGACCCTGGCCTCCGTACTCCTTCGGCCACACCACGCCTGCGAGGCCGCCCTCGGCGAGCTTGCCCTGCCATACCCGCCGCGCGGCGATGATCTCGTCCTCGTCCTCGATCGCGCCGGGACCCTGCAGTATGGGCGCCTCGCCAGCGTGCTCTTCAAGCCAGGCCCGCGCCTCCGCACGGTATGCGGCCTGCTCTGGTGTGTCGTCGAGATCCACGGCTACTCCTTCAGTTTGGGCGCTCTCTCTGGGAAAGTCTACTGGCTGACTGACCAGTCAATCGACCTGTGACTAACGGTACTCCCTCTTGGGCATCCGCGTCCCTCTTGACATCCGCGTGCTCTATGCCCCCGCCGGGATCGGTGGCTCGGGGACCGGCCGCTGGTGATAGATGCCCTCGAAACCGCGGTTCAGCAGGTAGCTCGCCTGGGTGCCCGGGTCGGAGGAGTGCAGCAACACGACCCCCAGGCGCACGCCGTCGCGCTCGGCGGTGGCTACCAGGCAGCGGCCGGCGGCGAGCGTGTATCCAGTCTTCAGCCCGGTCAGTCCCGGGTAGTGGTAGATCAGCAGCGGGTTGTTGTTGTACAGGTACAGGTGGCCGCCCTTGATCGGGAACGGCAGCTTTGCCGTGTATGTGCGCGTGATCGAAGCGATGCGGGGCTTGGAGAGATCGACGTGCGCGAGCAGTGCCAGGTCGGCGGCGCAGGAGAAGTTGTATTGGTCGACATAACCCGACGGCGAGGAGTAGTGCGTACAGCCCATCCCGAGTTGTGCTGCCCTGGCGTTCATGTGCGTAACGAACTTGCTCTCGCTGCCCGAGACATGTTGGGCGAGCGCGACCGCGGCGTCATTGCCCGAGGGCAGCAGCAGGCCGTAGAGCATGCTCTCAAGCCGCACGTGCTTACCCAGTGGCAGCACGCCGACCTTCGACCCGGCCGACTGGATCGCCTGCTTGGTGACGAGCACGGGCGCGTCCGGCGGCGCCGATTCGACCGTCAGCAGCGCGGTCATCATCTTCGTCAAGCTGGCTATGCGCACACGGGTGTAGGGGTTGCTCTGCCACAGCACCTGACCCGTGTCGAGGTTGAACAGCAGCCCGGCGCGCGGCGGAGTGTGGAAGGCGATGTGCACGGAGTCGCGCTGGGGGTCTCCGATCCCCGCGAGCGTGAGCGGCGGAGTGCCGAGAGGTAGGCCGATCGGCGAGCGAGTTGGACGGGCTTCATCGGTTTTGAGCGTGGCACCGCTGTGCGCATGACGGTCAGGTCGACCGCTTGACGCCGAGGCCGACCCGTGGGTGTGGACCTTCGCCAGGGCCATCACCACCAGTGCGGCGACGATCGCCACTGCCAGCGCGCCGATGGCGATCGCGCGCCTGCGCGCGCGTCTACGCCGTCGGGCGATCTCACGTCGTCGCCGGCTCTGATCGGGTGTCATGAACGGAGAGCTCATCGTCGCGGGGGGTTCAACAGCGCGCCGACGATCCCGACCCCGAGCAGCACGAGCACGAAGATCGAGACCGCGCTTAGCAGCGTAAACCCTTGCTGGGACACCGCGCTGACGGTCAGGAACGCAAAGCCCGCGATGAACAGGAGCGCAGCGCCGAGGACGAGGCGACGGCTCATGCGAACGTAGGACCGGGGAGGCCGCGGCGGAGCTGCATCGCGAACCACACGACGGGCAGGAGCACGGCCGGGACCCTGACGATCGTCGAGGAGCGGTGTCGCTGGATGTCATCCGTGATCGGAAAGATCGCGTGAGCCTATCCGCGCGACGCCGCCCCGCGGTGCGGTCGAGGCCTGCGACCTACGCGCTTGCGGCGGCGAGCGGCCCTACGCCCTCGCGCCTCTGCGGAACGTGCTGGTCGGCGTGGTAGGAGGAACGCACGAGCGGTCCAGCGGCGACGTGGTCAAAGCCGAGCTCATACGCCGCGTGCTCCAGCGCGGCGAACTCGTCGGGGTGCCAGTAGCGCACGACCGGCAGATGGCGCTCGGAGGGACGTAGGTACTGACCGACCGTCAGCACGCGCACGCCGTGCCCGCGCAGGGCCGCGAACGTTTGCACCATCTCCTCGTGGGTCTCCCCGAGTCCCACCATCAGCCCCGACTTGGTCACGACCTCGCCCTCGCCGAGCTCGCCCGCAAGCTCGAGCACGCGGCAGGAGCGCGCGAACTCGGAGCCGCGGCGCGCCAGCGGATACAGCCGCGGGACGACCTCGACGTTGTGGTTGAACACGTCCGGGCGCTCGGCGATCACCTTCGCCAGGGGCATCTCCTGGCCCTGGAAGTCGGGTGTCAGCACCTCCACCTGGCAGTCCGGCGCTTGGCGGCGAACCTGGCGGATCACGCCGACGAAGGCCGAGGCGCCCTTGTCGGGCAGGTCGTCGCGATCGACCGAGGTGATGACCGCGTGGCGCAGCCCCATCCGCGCGATCGAGCGCGCGACCCGCGCGGGCTCCAGCGGATCGTTCCAGGTGGGCTTGCCGGTCTTGACGTTGCAGAAGCCGCAGCGCCTGGTGCAGGTGTCGCCGAGGATCATGAACGTCGCCGTGCCTCGCTCCCAGCACTCGCCGACGTTCGGGCAGGCGGCCTCCTGGCAGACGGTGTGCAGGTTCTCGGAGCGGATCAGCTCGGTCAGCTCGCGGTAGCGCTCGCCGCCGGGTGGAGGCACCTTGAACCACGGCGGCTTGCGCTCGCGCAACGGGCGCACGTTCGGGCCGAGCACGCTCAGCACGTCCATGCCGCCGGGGTTCGCGCGCGAACGGGTGGCGCTCATACGAGCGCTCCGTGGTCGATCGGATGGGTCACGGCATGGGCGTCGCGGTAGCGGTCAGCCATACGCGCGCGAAAGCCCTCCGAGTCGACCGTGCGCCCGGGGGGGAGCTCGCGGGCGATTGAGGTCATCGTGACGTCCGGCAGACCGCATGCGATCACCCACGAGAACGGGGCGAGATCGACATCGACGTTGACCGCGAAGCCGTGGGTGGCGATGCCGCGCGAGACGTGCACGCCGATCGAGGCGATCTTGCGGTTCTCCACCCACACGCCGGTGTAGTCCGGACCCTCCTCGCAGCGCGAACGCGCGTTGATGTCTTCGTCCGCCAGTGCCGCGACGATCGCCGATTCCATCGTGCGCAGATGTACGCCGATGTCGCGTACGCGCATGATCGGGTAGCCGACCAGCTGGCCCGGCCCGTGGTAGGTGACGCGCCCGCCGCGGTCGGTCTGCACTATCTCGATCCCGCGCGCGCGGTAGTAATCCTCGCCAAGCGCCAGCTCACCGTCGGCGGCGCGGCGGCCGCGGGTGTAGACGGGCGGGTGTTCGAGTAGCAACAGTGTGTCGGGCAGCTCCCCGGCCAGTCGGCGTTCGCGGATGCTCAACTGCAGCGCGAGCGCGTCGCGGTAGGGGAGCGTACCCAGGTGACGCACCCATAGCTCCGGCGAGGACGGTTTGGCTTCGATCATTGTCTGTAACCTCAGGTTAGCGTCGGTCCGAAGCGGTCGAAAGCTTGGTGCGTTTGCGTGGTCTCGTCATGCGTCCGGTACACTGGGAGGCGCCAAGATGAACTCAATGGAGTTGTCCATCCATTGCTTCGGGGTCCGGTTTGCCGGACCCCGGCTCTGTTAAAAGGCGCCCCGGTGGGCTCGAGGCCGACTCCCGCCGGAGCTTAGGTGGCGCTATCTCAGATTGCGGATGACCGCAACCATGAGAGTGATCGCCAAGATGAACTCAACGGAATAGTCCATCCAATCACCTCCTTTCCCGGGCCGGTCGGCCTCGGGCCGGCGTGATCGGGCGGCGGGCGATAACCCTGCCGAGGAAGCTACAGATCGCTTCGGGGAGACTTCCGCGGATTACAGCGTCAGCGAGGCTGGCTGTTCGAGCAGCTCACTGATGCGCGCGAGGAAGCGGGCAGCGTCGGCGCCGTAAAGGATGCGGTGGTCGCAGGCCAAGGTGACTGCCATCGTCTGCCGGGCGAGGATCTCCCCCTCGCGCACGACAGGGCGGGGCTGGACCGAGCCCACCGACAGGATCGCCGCCTGTGGCGGATTGATGATCGCGGTGAAGCTCGTCACCCCGAACATGCCGAGGTTGGAGACCGTGAACGTGCCGCCACCCAGCTCGGGCGGGGTGATCGAACCGTCGCGTACGCGCGCGGCCAGCGCGCGGGTCTCGCGGGCGATCTCGCCCAGCGACTTGACGTCCGCGTCGAACACCGTCGGCACGATCAGCGCTCCACCTGCGGGCTCCTCTGACTCGGTGGCGACGGCCACGCCGACGTTGACGCGCGAGTGCAGCTGCAGGCGCCCGTCGCGATAGCTGGAGTTCGCGCGTGGGTGCTCGCGCAGCGCCAGCGCGCAGGCCTTGACGACCATGTCGTTGTACGTCGGCGCGTCCGCGCGGCCGATCCGCTTGAGCTCATCGCGCAGCGCGACGCACTCCTCCATGTCGACGTCGGTCTGGAGCGCGAAGTGGGGGATCGTCGCCTTCGACTCGGCCATCCGCCGCGCGATCGTCTGCTGGGTGCGGGACAGCTCGACCTCGGTCGTCTCGCCCTTGGCGGTGGTGATGGACGCGTTGGGAGCCGCCGTGTCCCCCGTCTCAGATGGACGGTCTGCGGGAACGACGGTCGCCTCGCCTGTTCCGATGGGGGCCGTCGATGAGGCGGCCTGAACGTCGGCCTTGACGATGCGCCCGCCCGGGCCGGTGCCGGTGAGCGCATGGAGATCGACGTCGTTCTCCCGCGCGATGCGTCGTGCCAGCGGTGACGCCTTGACTCGCCCGTCGCCGGCTGAGGCGGGGGCTGTCTTCGCCGGCGGACTCGGCGCGGCCTCGTGGACGGCCTCGGCCTGAGTCGATGGAGCGGCCACATCCGGTCGGTCCGCGATTGCGGCGGCGCCCTCGTGCGCGTCCCCGTCATCGGCGGTCTCGTGCCCGTCACGGTCACCCGTCGTGGCGGCGCCGTCGGCCGCGCCGATCCGTGCGATCACCGCGCCCACAGGCAGCGTGTCGCCCTCTGCGGCGATCGTCTCGAGTATGCCCTCGAGGTCGGACTCGTAGATCATCGTCGCCTTGTCGGTCTCGATCTCCACGAGCTCGTCTCCCCGCCGCACCGTCTCCCCGTCGGCGATCAACCAGCGCAGGATTGTGCCCTCCTCCATCGTGTCCGACAGCCGCGGCATGACCACATCGGCCATCAGCGCACCCGCTTCCGCGCCAAGTGGGCGCCTGCGTCGGGGCGGCCGGTCATCGGTGTATCTCCTGCGCGGCGACGGACGTGCCGGAGCCCTCGCCCCGCCCGAGTGTGGCCAACGCGGCGGCCACGACCTGCGGCTCGTGCGGGTAGGCGAGGTCCTCCAGCGGCTTCGAGTAAGGCATCGGCACGTCCGCGCCAGATACGCGCGCGACGGGCGCGTCGAGATCGTCGAATGCGTGCTCGGCAATCAGCGCCGCGAGGTTCGCGCCGACGCCCCCGTGGGGCCAGCCCTCCTCGACGACGACACAGCGGTTGGTCGTGTGCACCGAGGCGAGGATCGTGTCGAGGTCCAGCGGGCGCAGCGTGCGTGGGTCGATCACCTGCGCCTGCACGCCGTGCGCCTCGGCGAGCGTCGCGGCCGCCCGTTCGGCCGTGAGTGCCATCCGCGAAACGCCCACGATCGTCACGTCAGAGCCCTCGCGACAGACGCGCGCGCGACCGAACTCGACGAGCTCCTCCTCGTCGTCGGGCACCTCTCCGCGGACGCCATACAGCGACTCGTGCTCGATGAAGATGACCGGGTTCTCGTCGCGGATCGCGCGCTTCAAGAGGCCCTTGGCGTCGGCCGGTGTGGCGGGCACCGCGACGAGCAGGCCGGGGACGTGCAGGAACATCGCCTCCAGGCAGTGCGAGTGGGTCGGACCGAGCTGATGACCGGCGCCCTGGGGCATGCGAATCACCAGCGGCACCGACACCTGGCCGCCGAACATGTAGCGGATGTGCGCGGCGTGGTTGACGATCTGATCGAACGCGAGCAGCGAGAAGTTGATCGTCATCAACTCCACCACCGGCCGCAGGCCGGTCATCGCCGCGCCGACGCCCATGCCGACGATCGTGTTCTCGGAGATCGGCGTGTCGCGGATGCGGCGCTCGCCGAACTCCTCCAGTAGACCCTCGGTGACTTTGAACGCGCCCCCGAACACGCCGATGTCCTCGCCCAGCAGCACGACGCGCTCATCGCGCTGGAGCTCCTCGCGCAGCGCGGCGTTCAGAGCCTCGCGATAGCGCAGCTCGCTCATCCGTGGTACCGCCCATGGGGCTGGGAACCGAGCACATACACGTCCTCATACAGCGACTCGGGCGTCGGGAACGGCGAGTTCTCGGCGAACTCCACGGCGCGCTCGACCTGCTCGGAAGCCTCGCGCTCGATCCTCTCGCGCGCGCCCGCGTCGAGCACGCCCTCGCGCTCCAGCAGATCGCCGAACTGGGGGATCGGGTCGCGCTCGCGCCACTGCGCGACCTCCTCCTTCGTGCGGTACTCCTCGGGATCGGCCATCGAGTGACCGCGAAAACGGTAGGTGACGGCCTCGACCAGCAGCGGCCGGCGGTCCTCGCGCACCCGTCGCAGCGCCTCGCCGAGGACCGTGTAGGTGTCGAGCACATCCATCCCGTCGCAGCGCATCCCGGGGACGCCGAGCGACTCGCCCTTGCGCTGCAGGTCGGTCACGGCCGAGTGGCGCACGAGCGAGGTGCCCATCCCGAACTGGTTGTTGACGACCATGAACACCACCGGCAACCGCCACAGCGCCGCGAGATTCAGCGTTTCGCCGAACGTGCCCTGGTTGGAGGCCCCGTCGCCGAACGCGCACAGCGTCACCTCGTCGTTACCGAGATAGTCGCTGCTCAAGCCGATGCCGGCCCCGATCGGCAGGTTGCCGCCGACGATCCCATAGCCCCCCATAAAGCGGCGCTCGATATCAAACATGTGCATCGAGCCACCGTGCCCTCCGCAGCAGCCGTCGACGCGACCAAACAGCTCGGCCATCACCCGCTCGGGCGGAGTGCCGCGCGCGATCGCGTTCCCGTGCGAGCGGTAGGTCGAGATCAGGTAGTCCTCGTCGCGCAACGCGCGCGCGGCGCCGACGATCGTCGCCTCCTCGCCGATCGACAGATGCAGAAACCCGCCGATCTTCGCCCGCGCGTACATCTCGCCCGCACGCTCCTCGAAACGGCGGATCAGCGTCATCGTCGCCAACCACTCGCGGGCGACCTCGGGCTCCGGCAGATCGGGCATCAGCTGTTCACGGTAGCCCAGCGCGCGAGGAACTCCTCGGCCTGCAGCTGCGACAGATCGGCGCGCAGCGCCCGGGCCGTGCGCGAGGCGGTCTGTGGCGGGAGATCCCAGAACAGTACGACCTCGCCCGAATCGATCTCCACGACCTCGATGTGGTCGACCCGGCTCGCGTCCGCGAGCAGCGCCGGGGCCAGTCCGCCGCGGGTGAGGATCAGTCGATACGCGCGATTGGCCCTCATGCGACCGCCTGTCCGAGCGTCGCGGCCCGCTCGATGGAATCCTCGCCCACGAATACGCGCGTGCCGATGCGCACCGCGGGGACGTCGCTCACACCGGCCTGCGCGGCCGCGACCGTCGCGGCGTCCAGCTGCGCACGCACGGAGGCCAGCTCAGCGCCCTTCAGCAC
>JBAUXH010000047.1:0-15940 GCA_049584155.1 Solirubrobacteraceae bacterium | reverse complement strand
TCGCGAAGGCGATCAGGAGCATCTGCACGGGCACGATCAGCAGCGTGATCGTCCCCAGCAGCCCGGCGTTGATCGCCGGCTGGGTGAAGCCGGCGCTGTCGCGGTCAAACCAGAAGGGTCCGGCGACGAGCGCGAACACGAGCAGGATGACGGCCAGCGCCGAGGCGACCGGCAGGACACCCCGATTCCAGCGCGCCGCGAAGAACGCCAGCAGAAGGTAGACCAGGATGAAGGCGACCTGGATCGGCCACGCGCTCTGGAGCACCGACCAGCCGCCCACCGTCACGATCAGCATGAGTCCGGCGGAGATCAGCAGCAGCAGCACGACGGTCGCGCGTGTGGCCTGCACGACCGGCTTGTCGCGGTTGGGATGCGTGACGACGGTCGCGCCCGAGGACGCCAGGGGGTCTGCCGCTGAAGACATCGTGACGATGACCATACAATCTCAGGCGGTCCTCATGCGCACCGATCGTGGATCGACGCGATCCACGATCGGTCAGCACGCGAGACGGCCGACACGCGCGCGTGGTGGAATTGGTAGACACGCCGGCTTTAGGTGCCGGTGGGCGCAAGCCCATGGGGGTTCAAGTCCCTCCGCGCGCACTCGTGGTGGAGTACGCGCTGCGCTCAGCAGCCTTCGCTCGCGCCGGAGCCGGGTGTGCACTGCTCCCAGGCTTTGCGACCGTAGGCGTTCGGATTGCCGGCGCCCAGGGAGCTCAGTTCTTCGCTCCATTCGTAGAAATTGCTTCCGTTTTCCAGATGCACTTTGTTGCCCACGATCCCGCCCTTGAATTTCGGTCCACCTATGATTTCCACTTCGCCGCCCGGGTCGAAGATGCCAGCTTCCAGGGTCTTTTCGCTGCCGTTTGCCAACGAGAAGGTGCCTTTGCCGTAGATCTCGATCAGAAGATTGGCGGGGTTTTTCGTTTCGTTTTCAACTTTGGAGCCTCCGCCGACTTCGAAGTGCCCGGTGCCGGCGCCACATTTGCTTTCTACGTCTTCGTTGGAGTCGATAAAGATTTCTACTTTGGCGCCGGCAGCGATTTTGAACTTTGGCCCACCGCTCGGCATTTTGAAGTTGCAGAAATAATATTTGGAACCGCTGAGAGTGAGTTCGTTGACACCTTCGAGGGTGATTTCATGTTTTGCTTCACTCCAAGTGCCGCCCACCAGTTTATCCGTCACGCCGATACGGCTGTCTTCGTTGCTCGCTTCCGTTGCGTGGACTGTTGGAAGTTTGGCTGCAAAGAGGCATTCGGGGGGGCCTTCTTTGCGCGTTATTTCCAATTCTGGGTCCAATTCTGGATTTTTCCCGGCGATTTTTACGCCGCTTTTTTTCCGTTCTGCGGCGGTGCCGGGTTTGAATGAGCCTTTGGGGGGACAGAGTTCAAAGCCCTTTTCGAAGTTGGCGCTTCCTTCTCCGATGATTTTTTCGTTGCTCGCCACCACCGCGGGCACTTTCACGTTGCCGGTCACCTTGACTTCTGAAAGTCCTAGGACGCCATGCACAGAGAAGAGCGATTCCCCGACGGGCGATGTGACGCGTGCCTGAAGCCGAACGCCGGGTTTGACGCCGTTGACCAGCCCTTCGGAGGTGATGCAGCGCTGAGTGACGCCAGCTTCGGCTACGATGGCTCTTCCAGCGCATTTCGCTTCGACTGCGAGTGGCAGCGTGGTCCAGTACTGAAAGGTCGCACCGTTGCTGAGCGACTCGGGGCTGTCTTTGCATTTGGATTCTTCAGTTTCGGTTTTGCTTTCACCGATACACTGTGTGTTGCCGGGTTCGAGCTTGCTCAGACGATAGCTCGCCACCTGCAGTCCCGCTTCGGCGGCCGCAATCTCGGCCTTGACGTTGTTGTCGCGTGTGGTAGATGTGGAGGTCTGGACCGCGACGGAGATCGCCGCGCCCGTGAGGATGGTGATGACGAACAGCACGATGATCGCGCTCGGCAGGACGAACCCGGCCTCGTCGACGAGGCGGCGCTTGAGGTTGAGATGGCGCATATGGATCATTCCGTGTCTGGTTGTGGGGATGGGGGTCGGCGATGGAGTTGAGGTGGGGAGCAAGGCATGACTTGACCGATCGTCATCAATGGGGTTCGGCGATAAGCGTGGACACCCGAATGGGCGTGGGTTCATGGTTGCCGGCCGGCACTTTGATCGTGACCGCGACCGTCAGCCGCTTGTAGTTTTCTGACGCCGGGCATTTCGCCCCGCAGCTTTTGTCTGTGTGCCAGGTGACGAAGTCGTAGACGTTTCCGCTAACGAGGCCGTCTTTCCATTCGCAGGCTCCGACTTTTTGTGAGCATTCCCTCCCGGTTGGCGTGGGCCAGATCGCACCACCCGTGGTCGCCAGCTTCTCGACTTCTGTGCCGACGGTGCCGTACTGGTATTCAGCGCCCCCTTCTTTGACGTAGTAGTCGGGGTTGGTCGTTTCACTCGAATGGGTCGGCGCCGAGTTCATCGCCAGTTCGCTGTAGGGGACCACCTGCAGGCGCTCGATCTCCAGCTGCGCACGATGGGCCATCGCCGTCCGGCGTTCAGACAGCAGCGTGAGCTTGCGTGAGCTGTCGAAGGCGCCGATCAGCCCGACGATTCCCACTGTCAGCACGAGCGCGGCGATCAGCACCTCGACCACCATGAAGCCGTCCTCGGCGTGTGAGGAAGGCGATCTGCGGAAGATGAAGCGAGGTCTCATCTCAGCCTTTGAGTTCCAGGTTGCGCATGAAGGCGGCGTCTTCGAGCACGACTTTGTGGCCGTAGCCGCTGTTGCCGGCCTGTTTGAGCGTGCCTTTTGCGGGCAGTTCGATCTTCAGCGTCGCCACGTTCATTTCGCTCGTGATCGCGGTGGGTGTGGTCCCTTTGAAGTAAGTGAAGACTTCGGTCCCGTTGACGACGTCCTTCACAATCACCGGGCCGGTGGCCGGGAGGGCTTTGCCTTCTTCGGCCGCGAGGCGAATGCACTGGGTGTATTCGGTGCCCGACTGGCTGACGTTGCATTCGTACTTGATCTTCCAGCTCTTGCCCCCGATCGTGGCGAGGAAAAGGATCGCGCCGGGTTTCGCTTCTTCGACTTTGGATGCCTGACGGATGTCGCGCACCATGCGCGCCAAGCCGGCCCGGTCTTCCTGGAGCGTGAGCGCCCATTCGGTGTCGCGCGCCTGGACCTGCTGGCTCGACTCCAACATGGCGAGCACGGCCCCGAACACCACTATCGCGAGCGCGGACGCGATCAGCAGCTCGATCAGCGTGAAGCCGCCCTCTGACGAGAGTCCGGGGAGCCTTCTTTGACGAAACGTATCAATCATCACAAGCACATGGGTAGAGGTCCACCCATGCCTTCGGCATCCGTCCCGTCTGGCTTTAGGACCCGAGGACGCTTGTACTATCGTTTGGGCGGCGGTTCGTCCGTTTGGCCGTAACCCGACGGCGTCACAGGGCAAGGAGAATGAGCGCGAGCCACGTCAAGACGATTGGGATTGGGGCAATGACTAGCGAGATCCAGAATGCTCTCGGGCGGGCTTGGATGAGGCTGATGCTCACACCGGATAGCACGATCAGTATGGGTAGCACAAGCAAGAGCGAGCCTGCAACGTGTAGGGGGGATTTCGATAATTCACCGGCAACGGCCCCGTTGTGATTTGGCTCGCTCCGAACTCGACTTCGCAGACAGCATATTGGGGCGAATCTTCTCGTATCCCTTCGCTACAGCCCTCGCCGATGGCGAGCCAGCTAGACCCAGAGGCCAGTACGGCGACGATCAGCGCAAGAATGGCTGCCGGGCCAAAGAGTTTGCCCAGCCCAGGTCTTGGGTGGCGAACTTGGGCGTTAATCTCACTGCTGTTGGACCGAGGCACCGTCATAGGCTCTCGATCGTAAGGCTAGCATTTACGGTAGGCCAGTTTTTCATGCAGTGCATGAACTTTGACGCGCACAGCGCCCCGGCGCTGGCGGTGTGCAAGAGCTTTGAGCTTACGGCGATCCGAGGTGGCGGTCTGTTGGCACGCACGCAGTCTGACCGCCGCTGCCTGCTGAACGGCATGGGACGGCGCAGCGGCGGATCGCGCTCCGGAATGACTTGGGGCCGAATGGGCCACGTGTCGAGCAATCTGCGGGCTCTGTGCCTGTCGAGCCATGAGGCTTGTGCGGATCTTGGTCGGCGCGACCGGTTGACCGTCAGGAGCGATCCAAACGAGTCGGATGCCTGCATGTGTGCGGAGCCCCTTGACCACACCACGCCCGCCGTGCGTTAGGCCGAGGCGGTTGAATGCCGCTTCGATCAAATGTCCAGACGCCTGTGCTCTAGCAAGCAGCGTTGTGTCGGCGGGAGCCTGTCCATCGACAACCAGTGATTCTCCCTCGCGTAGCGGTGCTCCAGTCGCTTGTGCAACACCCGGGCGCGAACCCGAACGACCAGCTCGGCGTCCGAGACGGATGTGTAGCGTTCCGGGGCGACCCATGCGTGCTTTGTGGATCGCACTCCGCAGCACGCCCGGGGAACACAGGGTTGCGACAATCGACCCGCCAAACCAGTTGCCACACGTGCTCGCCTCCAGCTCTCGGGCGGATGCCTGACTAGCCTTGGCCTTCGAGGGGCATGCGGTCGGCTCGCTTTCGTACCATTGCCACGGGCATTGGTACCGAGCCTGGAGGCCGGGACTTGGGGGCGAGTACCCAGCTTCAAAAGGAATTGTGATCCCCGTGCTATTACCCCACCTACCAGGCCAGTCAGTCCACTTATCTTCGCCCGATGCGGGCAGTGGCAGCACGTTGGCGGCGTCGTGGTTCGCACCCCACGGCACTTCGCCGTCGTGGCAACCCTCAGGGGCTTCGGATTTGGTTTGTGTGCATATTTTGGTTTCGCCGCCGGTATCCGGTTCTGGATAGGAAGCGTGAGTGCTAACCGCGACATAATCCCAGACCCGCTGGCCCGTGCGGGGTTCGCCGGACCCGCAAGACGCTACGCCGCCCGCATCACATTCGAGAACTTCCGGGGTATAAGTGTAGTGGTTGCCGTGCTGGGCAAATATCGCGAAGTCAACGGCCCCCGGTTCCAAGACTGAAGGTGCAACCGTAAGGCCCTCCCAGTCGCCCTCGTGATCATCAACCGCCGACGGGTCGTTCTGATCCTGGTTATAACGGTAGAAGACCCAATAGTCGACGTAGTTGTAGCCAAGTTCCGTCGTTTCTTCGGCATTGGCCGACGGAACGACGTGGTAATACATAGAGGTGCGCGGGCCGGTGTCGCAATCCCACAGTTCGATGAGAACTTCGGCGTGACATTCCGCAACAGGCGACGTTGGGTAGGGGTAGGTTTCTTCATCCTGCCGGCCCATTTGGATATAACGCGGCCCTTCCAGGCCGTTGCCGAACGCTACCTCGCTTTCCCATTCGGCCCCCAGTTCGTCACAGCCCGTTTTAGTGCAGAGCTTGTTGTAGCTATGCCCTTCGTTTTCGGGGTCTTCCTCGCGCATGAACGCATCCACATTCAGCGGTCGCCATTTCTCCGCGCTGTCAAAGCGCAGGATTGGGGCGTAGTTCAAGCCGAGGTATTCGTCGTCGCTGACGCCACCTGTCGGGAATGCGGCGTTGCGGCTATAGCTGAAGCCGGAAGGCTCAAGAAGCGACTCTTCTCCGGTTCCGTCGGCCTTGGAACTATAGACCTGTTCTTCTCCCCCTTCCTTATAAGCGGTGTAGAAGATCCTGGCGCCGCTAGGAGACCATTCGGCCTTATCGGTAAATTCGTCAAAGGTAATTTGTTTGAGACCTGTGCCATTGGTGTTGATCGTGAAGATTTGGGTTTCACCTTCTATTTCGCCTTCGGTCGTGGTGGAGTTACCCCCGAACGCGATCTTTGTGCCGCCTGGGGAGAAGCGAGGTGCCGTGACATGTTCGAGACCGGTGCTGACGGTTTCGGGTTCAGAGCCATCGGCGTTAGCGACCACGAGCGATGTGCCTTCCCCTGTCGTGTAGGCGATTTTCGTATCGTCAGGCGAAAAGTCGGGGGCTACACGGTCCGCGTACAGGCCACTCACAATAGTTTTCAGTTCGGTGCCGTCGGCGTTAATGGTGTCGATGTCCTCGCTAGATCCATATTCCTTAGCGAAGATCAGTTTTTTCCCGTCATGGGAGTATTGCGGGGAGTGAATCGTGCCCCCGAAGCCCGCATTGTAGAGTGTCCGTTCTGAGCCACCCGAAATGTCCTTCACTCCGAGTATTTGGTTCAGCGCGAAGGCGACCGTTCGACCGTCCGGCGCAAGCGCTGGTAGTTCGCCCCAGGTGTACGCGGCAGGCCGGAACGAAGTGCCGTCGCTATTGGCTTGCCACGTTCCTTCTCGCGGTTCTTCATTCCACAGGTGGTGACCTTCGAGCAGCATGTCGCGTTTGATTGTTGTCGCCCCAGCCGTCGTGCTGAAGCAGAGCGCCAAGAGGGAGAGCATAAGAAGGCAAGCCACTACGGGATGGCTTGGGTGCGCAACTAGGTCGCCTCGGCGGCGAGACGTTGAACCGGCTGACCTGCCGTCACGGACGCTCGCGGACATGTTGCTCCAATCGCCGGGGGGTTAGCGTGGGCACTCAACTCCTAAAGCCGAAGTAAGTCAACGAAGCTAGCCGGGTGAACGATTGAGAGTTTGTACCTATGCCGTTCCTGAGTGTTCGAGGTCACTTTGCTTGCGTCCGCAGTCAGCACACATCAGACGCCGACGCGGCGCGGGGGGGTGGGCGAGCCCCGTGTGGGGCTCGCCCATCGAGGCTTCTACGGGGTCGGTTGCGGGACGCCCGCGCTCGCTTCGGCGGGCGAACCCGTGCGTCGGTACATCAGGATTGACGCGATGACCGTCCAGATCACGAACCCAAGCAGCGCGAAGAAGCCCGTGGGTGGGATCAGCGCGACGACCCCGAGCACGATCGCGACCCAGCCCAGCCATTTCGGCAGCGCCGCGCCGCGCAGAATCGCCAGGCCGCTGGAGATCCCGAACACGAACGCTCCGGCGAGGACCGGCAGGAACAGTTCGTTGTCGAGAAAGTTGAGTGTCTGTGCGACTTCCGGCCCGAGATGGTGTAGTTGATGAGCGAGCCCATATTCGACCCCGGTGCCTATGAGCGCACCGGCCGCCATCAGCACGGCGCCGGCCAGCGCCAGCGAACCGAGACCCTCCGCCGCGGGCGTGCGGCGCAGATACGAGCGCAGCACGCCGGCGAACAGCAACAGCACCAGGAACGCCAGCGCGAACAGGATCGCGGACATCTCCACTTCCGAGCGGTGCGTCCCGTAGTACGCGATCACACGTGCCGGTCGCGCGTTCGCGTCGGGCGTTTCCCCGCCGCCCGTGACGATCGCGACCACCACGATGATGCCGAACAGCACGCCTGTCAGCGGCGCGAGCCTGCTCCAACGATCAGTCATCCCTCGTGACCCCCTAGCTAGAACAATGAGCCCTGTGCGCGCGACTCTACACTCGCGAGCCCCTAGAATTCGCGTTTCCTTGACGGTTCGCGCCGGTCTGGACATCGGTTCGGCACGGGCGCGGACGGCCATGGGGGACTGGTGTAGTGGTAACACGTGGGTCTCCAAAACCCGAGCTCGAGGTTCGATTCCTCGGTCCCCCGCTTCAGTCTGGCCCCGGATTTCTGGATTTTGGCTTTCTAGAGCGCTTCTTGACCGCCGTGGCTGTGGCCCGCACCTGGCGGCACTCAGCCGCGTCTGCTGGGCTTGACACGGAGCGCGAGCAGCGGATCTTCCGGCACGTCGAGGCGGCGCAGCAGCAAGAGTGTCGCCCCGCCCGGCAATGGGCCCGCTCGTACGATTGCGGGTGTCGAGTGGGCGGGTTCCGGTCGATTGGGCCCGAGCCATACGAGCACTCGCGCGGCCTCGCCCGGGGTTCGCACGGGGGCCAGCTCCACGACCAGCGGGTTCTGCCCCCTGCGCCGCAGCGCCACCGCCACGAGGTTGCCGGCTACGCCCGACTTGTCGTCCCCGACGTCGTCCGACCCGCTCGTTTCCAGTTCTGAGAGGCCGGTTCTCAGCAACGGCCGGCTCGGTAGCCCCGTCAAGTCGTTCCGGCACTCCACGCCCTGTATGTCGAACTCGCACACAGCGCCGTCGGTCAGCGCGAGTTCGGGATTCTGGAAGCCGAGCTCGCTCCAGCGCGGTCGTCCGTCGCGGGCATCGAGAGCGAGCAGTATTTCGTCGCCTTCCGGTCCGAGCGCCGGCGGCCAGCGGCGCGCATTCGGGAGGGTCCGCACGTAGCGCCCGGGTTTGCTCACCTGCCCCTGCAGCAACACGGTCTCGCCCGCGGAGGCCACGCCGACGACCGCCAAGCCGATGAACGAGGCCGGGTTTCCCGCTCCGACCGAGACCGTTCGCCATTCCCACACCGGCTTGCCGCTGCCCGGCGAGAGCCGCTGCACGAGCACATATGACCCGCCGCTCCGTTCGCACGGGTAGGAGGCGACCAGCAGGCTGCCGTCCGCCGCCACGCGCGCGTCGCCGCCGGCTTCGTCCCCGCGACCCCGCGGACATGACCGCGGCCGGCTCACGCGCCAGACGATCCCTCCCGTCGCCGCCCGGCGGGCGATGAGCTCTCCACCCGGTTCGGCGAACACGATCCTCCCCGCCACATACACACGCTGACTGCCCGGCAGATAGTCCGGTCCGACAGCCACCGACGCGTGCCAGAGCGAGCGGCCGTCGGCGAGCGAGTACACGGCGATTTCTTTGACGACGATCTGTCCCGCTGGATCGTCGAGCCCTCTGCCGGCTTCCACAATGACCACCGAGCCCTCGAGCGAGACTCCCAGCACCTCGGGTTCGGCAGGCGTCGGGACAGCCCACCGAGGCTGGCCGGTCAGTGACGAGACGGCCTCGATGCGAGCCGCCGGCCCCTTTCCCGCCAAGCCCACGACCGTGCCGCCGGCGATGGCCGGGTAGACGAGCTGCCGCTGCCACAGCGCGCTTACCGTCCCCCCGCGGGCGCTCACCCGCGGCAGAGTCGCTTCGGGGCCCGGTCCCTGCAACCTAGCGATCGGTGGATGCGGCCCGTCCGGCGCATCTGACGCAGCGTTCGTTCGACCGCGTGGGGATGAGCCAGCGGCGGACTGCCCACACGCTGTGAACGCAAGGACGATCAGAGCCGCGATCGCCAGCACGACCGCAGGCCGACGACAGTTCGCCGAGCCGAGAGCCCTCACGGGTCCACGTGGACGTAGACAGCGTTGCTTGCACCGGACGCATACGGATATTCGCCTGATCCCGTCGCCGGCAACGCAACGCGGAACGCATACGTGATCGGCTCTGAGGCCTTCAGGAACCGATAGTCATAGACGTGACTCGTGCCTTCCTGGTGAACGCGGAACTGGTCAAAGGTCTGCCACTTGCGTCCCTCTTTGACCTGCGGGTCCAGCGTGATGCCCTGTGCTGGAAATGGGCCACCGAGCACCCCGACGGTCCAGTAGATCATGTGCTTGTTGCGGACGACGCGTGGCTGGATCTGCAATCGCAGTTGCGGGCGTACGCGCAGCGTCGCCAGCGCGGCCACCGATGGCCCCGGATCATCGCGAAAGGAGGTGTAGCTGAAGCTGAGCAGACGGCTCGGGCCGGGAGGAACGTCGTAAAGAAACGAGCCGTCGAGCCCGGTCGTGACCGTGTCCACGATCGGCTGAACGCCCGGTGCCAGACAGCCCACCGATGCGACCGCTAGCTGTGCGTTGCGGATCGGCACAGCGCCGCAGTGGAGGATGCCCGTGATCGTTGCCGGTCCGTAGGGGATCACCGGCGCACCTTCCTTGCCATCGATCTTGAGGTTCAGTTCGTGCCCCACGCAGCGTTTGCCTTCGGGGGTATGGG
Organism: Solirubrobacteraceae bacterium; assembly: GCA_049584155.1. Taxonomy (GTDB): domain Bacteria; phylum Actinomycetota; class Thermoleophilia; order Solirubrobacterales; family Solirubrobacteraceae; genus Palsa-744. The sequence continues at coordinate 6,093 of JBAUXH010000047.1, read as the reverse complement.
CTGCAGCATCAGCCTGATCGCGAGTGGCCCCGCTGGCAACTCCCAGAGCGCTGGCCACCATCCAAGCCGCGATGACGCCGAAACCGACGCCAGCGGCGAATCCTCGTGCACGCATCATCTTTTGCTCCTTTCCACGCGATGTCAGAACCGGGCCCTGCCGTTACGGCAGCTAACCCATTGTTTGCCCAAAATGAGGCTTTGCCTCCCGTCGCCGGCACGATCACGCTGTCGGTGAGCCCACTCTGGTCCTTATCGTCGCCGCCGTTCAGCACCGGGCCGTCCAACTCCCCGTATCGGCAAGCGCCGCCGCTCGGGATGCCGCATCACAAGGCGAGCGCCCGAAATCGAGGTTTTCCGCTTTACCGAGCCGATCATGGGGTCATGTCCCGCTGAGCGAGGTTTCGCCCGCGTGCCGGAGCGCAGTCCGTGGCGCTGCATCTATGAACGCGGCACAAGCATGCACCAAGCCTATACATCAGTTACGATGGGTTATCGCGTATATTGACCTTAAAGCATCATAAGTGATTGCAATATATCAATCATCTGTGCTATGATGCGCATCAGATCCGATGTATTATCTATGTATTACGATATAACCCATCAGAACTGATGCACTTTGATGAGATCACTACGGACGCGGCCGTCCTCGCCGAGCTCGGTCGCAGGCTGGAGCGTCATCGCCTCGAGCGCAACTTGACTCAAGCCGAGATGGCGGTTGAGGCCGGGATCGGTCAGGCAACCGTACAGCGGGCTGAGCGAGGACAGTCAGTGCAGATGACCTCGATGATCAAGCTGTTGCGGACCCTCGGACTGCTCGCCGGGCTGGACCTCGCGGTGCCTGAGTCGATCGACCTCCCGATCGCGCAGCTGGAGCGCGAGCAGCGCAAAGTCCGACGGCGTGCCCGCGGCCGCCGCGGTGGCCGGTCCGCCGAGTCCACCGAGGCCGCGCAGGAGCCGTGGAGGTGGGGCAGCGAGTCGGGGTCGGGATCGGGGCTTTGACCGTCGCGGCGGTGACGCTCTGGGGATCTCGCATCGCTGCCGTCTCGATCGAGCCAGGCGCGCGCTACGCGACGTTCCAATACGACCCGGCCTTCGTCCGCAGTGGCATCGAGATCGCCCCGATCAGAATGCCCCTGCGACCCGAGCCTTACAGATTTCCAGGCCTGCCGCAGGACGCCTTCCGGGGCCTGCCGGGGCTGTTGGCTGACTCCCTGCCCGATCGATGGGGCACGGCACTCGTCAACGCCTGGCTGGCCTCACAGGGGCGCGATGAGTCGAGCTTCGATGTCGTTAAGCGGCTCTGCTATGTCGGCACCCGCGGCGTGGGTGCGTTGGAGTTTCAGCCGGCCCACGCGTCGGCGCTGCCTGCCGGCGCAGATCTGCACCTCGACGCGCTCGTGCGTCTGGCTGGCGAGGTACTCGCAGAGCGCACCGAGTTCGTGACCGAGCTGAGCGAAAACCCCGACGAGGAGGCAATGAAGGCGATCCTTGCCGTGGGTAGCTCTGCAGGCGGCGCGCGCCCGAAGGCATTCATCGCCTACAACGACGCTACCGGCCAGGTCCGGTCGGGGCAGGTCCAAGTCGGTGGCGGTTTTCGCCAGTGGCTCTTGAAGTTCGACGGCGTCTCGCGCGCCGGCGACCACGGACTCACCGACCCGGAGGGCTGGGGTGCGGTGGAGTACGCGTACTCGAAAATGGCGCGGGCGGCCGGAATCGACATGACCGAGTGCCGGCTCTTGGAGGAGAACGGCCGCAGGCATTTCATGACCCGCCGTTTCGACCGCCCGGAGGGTGGCGAGAACCTGCACATGCAGACCGTCGGCGCACTGGAGCACGTCAGCTACAACGAGCCCGGCACCTACAGCTATGAGCAGCTACTGCAGTTGATCCGCCGGCTCGGGCTCGGGACGCCCGTCGTCGAGCAGCAGTTCCGACGTATGGTCTTCAACGTCGTCGCCCGCAACCAAGACGACCACGTGAAGAATGTCGCGTTTCTCATGGACCGCGAAGGTGCGTGGTCATTGGCTCCCGCCTATGACGTCATCTGGGCCTGGAAGCCCGGTAACCCGTGGCTTGACAGTCACCAGATGTCGATCAATGGGAAGCGCACGGGGTTCACAGTGGCCGACCTGCGCGACGTCGCCGCAGTGGCGGGTCTGACGCGTGGCCGTGCTGAAGCCATCCTCCTGGAGGTCGCCGCCGTCGTTTCGGGCTGGAGAGAGGTCGCCGAGGAAGTAGGCGTGGACGATCATTTGGCTGAGCAGATTGCCCACTCGCACCGCCTCAAGCTGCCGCCGCTCTAAAGCCGCGCGGCTGGTCACGCTGGGTGGGGAGACATCAGCCGCCTAGCAATGCTGTGGCCTGCCCAGGCTGGTCTCCTCCAAAATCGCAGCTCGAGGGTTCGCTTCCTCGGCCCCCGTCGCGAGGGGGAATGTGTGCTAAAGTCCATAAAATCGATCAACAATCTCTGAATTAGGGCCGCGGCATCGATCGGGGTTCGTCCGTAGAGCCCCGGCAAACCCAACCGACATGCTCATCGACATTCATCAGCACTACTGGACCGAGCCGCTCATCGAGGCGTTGTCGCGCCGGCGCGAGCTGCCGTTCGTGCGCAGCGAGCATGGCCTCAACGTGCTCTATCTCGCGGGCGAGCGACCGTTCGTACTCGACCTCTCGTGCGAGACCCTCGATCAACGCGCCGCGCTGGTGGAGCTCGACGGGCTCGACCGGGCGCTCGTCTGCCTGTCCAGTCCGCTGGGGATCGAGTCGCTCCCGCGCGCTCAGGCACTGGGGCTGATCGACGCCTATCACGACGGCGCGTTCGCGCTCGGCGCGCCGTTCGGTGTGTGGGGAGCGCTCGCCCTGGACTCGCCCGATCCGGAAGACGTCGATCGGGCGCTCGATCGCGGCTGCGTGGGCGTGTCGCTGCCTGCGGGCGCGCTCGCATCGGTCGAGGCGCATGCGCGCCTGCATCCATTGCTCGCGCGCTTGGAATCGCGCGATGCGCCGCTCTTCGTCCATCCCGGGCCGGGCCTTGGCGCGTCCCCTCGCGCGCACGAATGCTCGCTGGAGGATCCTCTGTGGTGGCCCGCGCTCACGCGTTACGTCTTCGACATGCAGGCCGCCTGGCTGTCGTTCCGAACCTTGGGTCGCGTTGCGCATCCGCGCCTGCGGGTTGTGTTCGCGATGCTGGCTGGCCTCGCCCCGCTGCACGCTGAGCGGCTGGCATCGCGCGGAGGACCACCGCCGGACGAGCACGATCCACTGGCATTCTTCGAGACCTCCTCCTACGGTCCCGCGGCCATCCGCGCGCTCGCCGAGCGCGTCGGGCCCACCCAGCTTCTCTATGGCTCAGACCGACCTGTCGTCGAGCCAGACCCGTACCCCGACTCCGAGCTGCTCGGGTTTGACCTGCGCACTGACGCTGCCTGCGCCGCGCGGCGGGTGTTCGCTTTCGCCACTGGTTCGCGGGAGGAGGCGGTAGGGCGGGGGGAGGACCGGGCACGCCGAGCGCCCGAGGTAGTTCTGCGATGACCCACCCTATCTCCAGGATTCGCCGCCCGCGCGATCGCGACCTCATTCCTCCCGAGCTCGGAGCGTTCGTCACCGAGCTGGCCGACCGTCCCGAGCTGTGGATCCATCTGGTTCGCCACGACTACTCCCAGCGCGTCTACGAGGAGCTGTTCAGCGACGCACACATCACCGCCTGGTTGATCTGCTGGTCCGAAGATCACGACACCGGCTACCACGACCACGACGTCTCCTCGGGCGCGGTCTCGGTCGTCGGTGGGCGCGTGCGCGAGGAGCGCCTGAGGATCGATGGTCCACCTCACAACCGCACGTTCGCAGCGGGGGGCTCGTTTCATTTCTCCGCGGCCGACATCCACCGCGTTCGCCACGCCGGAGCCGATCCCGCCGTCACGCTCCACGTCTACTCCCCGCCGCTGGCGCGCATGGGCGCGTATGTGATCGGTGGGGACGGTGTCCTCGCGCGCCATCCCGTCTCATCCGGTGAGGAGCTCAGGCCGCTTACCCCGGCTCCTGCTGCTGCCCCTGCTGCTGTCCGTGTCGGTTAGGCGCGCTTGTCGCCCTCCCGGTGTCGCACGCCGTCCGTGCCCGCGACGAAGATCTCGCTGACGATCTCGGGCGGGAACAGCCCGTGCTCGACCACGCCGGCTGTCCCGCTCAGGCGCTCGGCCAGCGCGCGCGCATTCGCGATGGGTCCGAGATAGTCGGCGATCAGGTTGCCGTCCGGGCTCGCGCCGACATTCCGGGGCCGCGCATCCCCGAGCGCAATCAGCGTTCGGCGCGCGCCGAACCGCAGTACCTCCACTGGCACCGGCGGCCCTAGCCGCGGGACCTCCTTCTCGGCCGAGACGATCACGACGAACCGCCGCGCTGAGATCGCCACGATCTTCTCGCGCGTATGGGCTCCGCCGCCGCCCTTGATTAGCCACCCGTCGGGATCGACTTGATCGGCGCCGTCGATGGCAACATCCAGCTCGCCTACGTCGTCGAGCTCTGCGACGGTCAGCCCGAGGTCGCGCGCGATCGCGGCAGTTGCCGGCGAGGTGGCTACGCAGCGGGCGCCTCGCAGCTCCTTGGCGCGCTCGCCGAGGGCCGCGAGCAGATAGGCGACGGTCGAGCCGGTCCCCAACCCGACACTCATGCCGTCCTGTACCAGCTCGGCGGCGGCCCGCGCCGCGGCGTCCTTGTGACGCTCGATCGTGGTTGGGTCGAGGTCTGCGCCGCTCAGCGGTGGCGATGTCTCAGGCGCGCGATCGGATGCCATGGCGCGTGCGAGCGTATCGACCCCGACGGCGCTTCGCCGCGCTTGGTCGACCGATCGGAGATCGAATCGGAATCCCCGATCGTCGTGCGGCGCGGCTCCTCATCGAACAGTTCCAGTCGGTGTCCCCCCGCGCGCTTGGCGCGATACATGGCCACGTCGGCCTCGCGCAGGAGATCCTCGGGGTCGGCGTCGGCGTCGCGTGAGATCGACACGCCCACGCTCGCGAACATCGCCACCTCGATCGAGCCGACCTCGAACGGCGTCTCCAACCCGCGCACGACCCGCTCGGCGACGGCGAGCGCTTCCCGGTCGGACTCGAGATCCTCGGCCAGGATCACGAACTCATCTCCGCCCAGACGCGCAACCGTGTCGCTGTCGCGGAGTGTCTGCGCCAGGCGCTCCGCGACCGACACGAGCAGCAGGTCGCCGACGGCGTGTCCGAGGCTATCGTTGATCGCCTTCAGACCATCGAGGTCGATGAACAGCAGCGCGATCGGCCCCTTGCTGCGAGGTAGTCGGGCGAGTGCCTGATGGGCGCGGTCCATCAGCAGTAGGCGGTTGGGCAACTTCGTCAGCGGGTCGTGTAGCGCTTGGCGCTCGAGCCACATGCGGTCGGTCACGTCGCGTGCCGCGGCGTACCACCCCTCCCCGTCGCAGCGCGCGCTCCACAGCAGCCACCGCCACGAGCCATCCTTGTGGCGATAGCGGTTGGTGAAGTTCACGAGCTGCGCACTGCGGTTGCGTCCAGCGAGCGTCAGCGCGAGCGTCTGCTCGAGATCGTCCGGATGCACCCGCGCCTGCATCGGCTGGGCCATCAGCTCCTCGATGCTCCAACCGAGCGCGTCCGCCCACGCGGGGTTCAGCAGCGTAAATCGTCCGTCGAGCGAGATTGCGGCCAACAGGTCGCTGGTCATCTCGAACAGTCGTTCTATGCCATTCGCATTGGCATCTGCGCCGCCGCCCACACCGGCTGCGCCCACACCGGCTGCGCCGCCCACACCGGCTGCGCCGGCGACGATTCCCATGCTCGCATCAGGGTGGGTGGTCTTCGTCTCGCCGCGCTCGAGGAGCGGGCGCTCGGGGATGGGGGATGGATCGGGCGTATGCGGGTGCGCGCGCATTCACCAATCAAGTCGGCGCGCGTACCCCGTTTCGAGGGTCCGTATTCTCGCGCTGGACGAATGATGTAGGGCCGTTTTCGCCACGGACCGCCGGGGAGCCTGCCACGGCCCGAGCGCCCTCAGTGAGGGCCGGCGGGGGCGAGTGTCACGATGGTGCCGCGCCGAGCGGCGGCGCTGCCG
>JBAUXH010000046.1:0-2106 GCA_049584155.1 Solirubrobacteraceae bacterium | reverse complement strand
GCACCGAGGCGACCCCCGCTTGAGCGCCGCCACTGCCCGGCGCATCGCCTCCCGCCGCGCTGCTCGGCAGACGCGGATCGAGCGCAGCGACGCAACCCGTGCCGCCCTGCTCGACTCGGCCATGCGCCTGATCTGCGAGCTCGGCATGCACGGTGCCTCGATCGATCGCATCGCCGCCGACGCCGGCTACACCAAGGGCGCGTTCTACTCGCACTTCGCCAGCAAGGAGGACATGTTCCTGGCGGTGCTCGACGAGCACTTCGCCGCCGAGATCGCCCGTCTGGACTCGGTGCTCGTGGGCGCGGGCCATCCCGCGCAGGAGGCCCGGCAGGCGGCCGAGGGGTTCCTGGCGAACGTCGACGCCGACCCGAACTGGCGCGGGCTCTATCAGGAGTTCGCCGTCCACGCCACCCGCAACGAGGGCTTTCGCCTGGAGTTCGTTGCCCGCCAGCGCGGATTGCGCGAGCGTATGGCCGCAGTTTTCTCGCGCTGGGCCTCGGATCGCGGGGTCATGCCGCCGGTCCCCCCGGACGACGTCGCGGCGATGACGTTCTTCATGGCCGACGGCTTCCTGCTCGACCGGCTCGTCGACCCCGAGCTCGACGACGCGCTGTACGGGGCGATGATCGAGGTGTTCCTGCACGGCCTCGTCGCGATGACGGAGGCTGCTGCTGCTGCTGCTGCTGCTGCCGCCGCCGCTGCTGCTGCCGCCGCCGCCGCCGCGTCGTCCGATCCGATGGCGGAGTCCGCCGCAGGGGCTGCATCCGACCAGATGGCAGACGTTCCTTGACATAAACTGGTAGTCGTGTAAACTAAGCAGACAGGAATTACCAGAACGACTTCGGAGGGTACATAGGCCATGTCGGCTGTAACCAGTACGCACGACCATCACGATTTTGCACCCGGACCCGACGGGCAGGCGCTGGAGCGGCCTCGCTGGCGCGATCGCAAGCGCTACGCGTGGCTGCTTGGGTTGATCGTGCCGCTGCTGCCGTTCATCTCCTGGGGCCTGGTCGAACTGACCGGCCTGGGCGTGTTCTGGTTCTACGGCCCGGTGCTCATCTTCGGCATCTTCCCGCTGCTCGACCTGCTTGCCGGACTGGACGCCTCCAACCCGCCCGACAGCGTCATCAAGTGGCTCGAGCAGGACCGCTACTACCGTTGGTGTACCTACCTGTTCCTGCCACTGCAGTACGCCGGGTTGGTGTTCGCCTGCTGGATGTGGTCTAGCGGCGACCTGTCGGTGCTCGAATCGCTCGGGCTGGCGCTGACGGTCGCGATGGTCGCGGGGGTGGCGATCAACACCGCGCACGAGCTCGGCCACAAGCGCGCCTGGACCGAGCGCTGGCTCAGCCGCGTCGCGCTCGCGCAGACCGGATACGGGCACTTCTTCATCGAGCACAACCGCGGCCACCATGTGCGCGTTGCCACCCCCGAGGATCCCGCCAGTGCGCGTATGGGCGAGTCCTTCTACGCCTTCTGGCCGCGCACCGTCTCCGGCAGCCTGCGTTCGGCCTGGGAGCTCGAGCGCGTGCGGCTGGAGCGCATGGGTCGCGGGCCGTGGACGATCCGCAACGACGCGCTGAGCGCGTGGGCGATGACCGTTGCGCTGTACGCGGTGCTCGCGCTCGTGTTCGGGCCGATCGTGCTGCCCTACCTTTTGATCCAGGCCGTCGTTGGCTTCTCGCTGCTGGAGGTCGTCAACTACCTCGAGCACTACGGCCTGCGGCGTGGACGGCGCGAGGACGGGCGCTACGAGCGCACCGCGCCCGAGCACAGCTGGAACTCGAACAACGTCGCCTCGAATGTGCTGCTCTACCACCTGCAGCGCCACTCCGATCACCACGCCAACCCGCTGCGCCGCTATCAGGCGCTGCGTCACTTCGAGGAGGCGCCGCAGTTGCCCACGGGGTACGCGGGCATGATCGTCGCGGCGGTGTTCCCGCCGGTGTGGCGACGCGTGATGGATCACCGCGTGGTCGAGCACTATCAGGGCGATCTCAGCCTCGCCAATATCAGCCCGCGCGCTCGCGCTCGGGTGCTCGCGCGTTATGGCACGCCCGCGTCCGCGACGTCGGCGGCCGGCGGTGACGGCCTGGCGGGGAG
>JBAUXH010000045.1:0-1536 GCA_049584155.1 Solirubrobacteraceae bacterium | reverse complement strand
CCGGCATCGCCTCCGCGCTGCAGCCGCTCGACACGCTCGCGGTGGGCGGCGGCAAGTCGCTGCCCGGTGGGGTCAAGCGGGCGCGCGTGGTAATCGGGCTGCAACCGGCTGGCGGCTGACGACCGATGGCCTCGCGCGGCGGGGTCAAGCGGGCGGGCGTGGTGGTCGGGCAGTAGCCGGCTGGGGACTGATGGCCGCGCTCAGCGGGGTCAAGCGGGCGCCCGTGGTGGTCGGGCAGTAGCCGGCTGAGGGCTGATGGCCGCGGGGTGACCCTCGGTCTCGATGATCACCCGGCAAGGACGCTTGCCCAGCAGATAGACAGCGGTAGGGCCGATGCGCCGCTCCCCGGAGGGGGCATGGATCGTCGACCAGTAGATCACGTCGGAGTGCAGCCGCAGGGCCTCCTCGACGAGCGCGGCGCCGGGGTTGCGCGTGCGGATCAGACCGGTGTGGATCTTGATTCCCGAGCGTCGCGCCTGGATGCGCGCGCTCTCCAGCACCGAGCGGCCCTGGGCCTCCTCCTCCTCCAAGCCGGCCTCCAGCGAGAGCTGGCTGGGGACGGGGAGCACGAAGATCGCGTACAGCACCCCGGCTTCGCCGATCAGCTTGGCGGCGCTGCTCAGCGCGGTGGCGCTGACGTCATCACCGAAGATCGGCACCAGTGCGGTGCGGTAGCCGAGCTGCTCGAAGTCCGGGGGGCGCTCGGCGCGCGCGATGCGGTGGGTGCTGCTCAGGTCGAGGCCCTGGCGACGGCGGTAGATCACGAAGCCACCCATACCGACGATCATCCAGGGGATCCCCACGTAGCGCGCCTCCGGGTGCAGCGCCACGACGGCGATCCAAGCGGCGAAGGTGCCGATTCCCCCGATCACCGCGGTCATTGGGATCTGGGCACCTTTGATCCGCACGTTCCACGGCATTCGGTAGGGGCGCTCGCGGTCGGGGTCCTTGATGCGCAGCGCGACCACCGCGGCGTGAGCGATCGTGAAGGAGAGCATCGCCCCGAACGAGTAGAGGTTGCCGAGCACTTCGGTGTTCCCGTACAGGATCAGCAGGCCGGCGAGACCCGAGAAGAACATGATCGTGAACCAGGGCGTGCGGTGCTTGGGATGCAGCTGGGCGAAGATGCCGGGCAGCTGGCGGTGCTCGGCCAGCGACCAGGACAGGCGTGAGATGCCGATCAGACCGGCGTTGGTGGCGATGAACAGGATCGTGGCGGCCAGGATGCCGACGTAGTACTGCGCCAACTGCAGCACCGTGCCGTGCAGTCCCAGGTGGGCGATGATCCCGAGCACGGGGTCGTTCTGGAACTTGCCCCCCAGCGCGGTTGCGTACCCGGGGGTTTTGAAGGAGGCTCCGAGGGCGTGGTTGAAGCCGACTCCGTGGTGCACGACGGGCAGCGCCGAGAGCGCGATCACGGAGATGCCGGCGTACACCCCGAGTACGGCGAACAGCACGAGGTTGACCGCCTTGGGCACGTCGCGCCCCGGGTCGCGCGTCTCCTCGGCCATATTGGAGACGGTCTCGATGCCGGTA
>JBAUXH010000044.1:0-6043 GCA_049584155.1 Solirubrobacteraceae bacterium | reverse complement strand
CTCGTGCAGAGCGGCCATGATCCCGAAGGCGGCCATCAGCGAGCCGCCGCCGAGGTCGGCGATCTGCCCCGCCGCCTGCACCGGCTCCCCGCCACGCTCGCCGGTGAGCCCGAGCAGGCCGACGAGGCCGAGGTAGTTCATGTCGTGCCCCGCCGCATCGCGCTTGGGCCCGGTCTGACCGTAGCCGGAGATCGCGCAATAGACGATCCCGGGGTTGACCTCGCGCATGCGCTCATAGCCCACGCCGAGGCGGTCGAGCACACCCGGGCGGAAGGACTCGAGCACGACGTCGTACTCGCGTACAAGCGCCAGCAGCGCCTCACAGCCTTGCTCCTGCTTGAGGTCGAGACGGATCGAGCGCTTGTTGCGATTGAGCGCCAGGAACAGCGCGCCCTTGGCGCTGTCCTCCGCGCCCTTGACATAGGGCGGGGACCAGCGGATGTAGTCGCCCATGCCCGTGTCCTCGACCTTCAGCACGTCCGCGCCGAAGTCCGCGAGCAAGAGCGAGCAGAAGCCTCCCGGCAATAGGCGCGAGAGGTCGAGCACGCGGATGCCCTCCAGCGGCAGGCTCATGACGACGCGGCACCCACCGTCTGGCGGGACTTGATCCCCAACATCGCGCGTGCCTGCGCGACGGTCGCGGGGCGACGGCCGACCTCTTCGGCCATGCGCCGCGCTTGGGCGATCAGCTCGCCGTTGGAGGAGGCCATCTCGCCGCTGGGCAGATACAGATTGTCCTCCAGGCCCACCCGCACGGAACCGCCGAGGGTCAGGGCGGCGGCGACGAGCAGCCACTGCTGCCGGGAGATGCCGATCACGCCCCAATGGGACTTGTGCCCACCCGCCCCACCGACGCCACCCCCGCCGGGAATGTTCTCGACCATCGCCGCGAGGTTGCGCGCGCTCGGGGGAATGCCCCCGGTGACGCCCATGATGCAGTCGACATGCAGCGGTGGGTGCAGCACGCCCATGTCGATCAGCGGCTCGAGTGAGCCGACGTGGCCGATATCGAAGCACTCGTGCTCGGGTTTGATACCCAGCTCGTTCATCGCCTCCAGCAGCGCGATGATCTCCTCGAAGGGATTCGCGAAGACCATCTTGAAGACGAAGTCCTTGCGCGAGCGCGAGTACTTGGCGTAGTTCATCGAGCCCATGTTCAACGCGGCGACTTCGGGGCGGCACTCGCGTAGGTAGTCGACGCGCTTCTGGACCGACACGCCGACGGCGCCGGTCGAGAAGTTGATGATCGCCGCATCCCCCACCTCCGCGCGGATCGCTTGGGAGATCGCGCGGTAGTCCTCTACCTCGAAGCTTGGCGAGCCGTCGGGCTTGCGCGCGTGGATGTGGATCATCACGCCGCCCTCATCCACGATCCTCCGCGCCTCGGCGGCGTACTCGGCGGGTGTGTAGGGGATCGCCGGACACTGCTCGCGGTTGGCGAGCACGCCGGAGATCGCGCAGGTGAGAACTACCGGGTCATCGACGGCCATAACGCACTCCTCCTAGACGGGGACGACCCCGTGTCGCTTCCAGGGCCGCTCGACGCGCTTGCCCGCGGACATCTCCAGCGCGCGGCAGATCGTCTCGCGGGTCTCGCGCGGGTCGATGACGTCGTCGATCAGGTCGTTGCCGGCGGCGATGTAGACGTCGAACATCTTGCGAAAACCCTCGATCAGCTCGGCGCGCTTGGCCTCGGGGTCCTCGGCTTCCTCGACCTGTTTGCGAAAGGCGATCTCGACGACTCCCTCGGCGCCCATCACGCTGATCTCGGCGCTCGGCCAGGCGACGATCAGGTCGGGCTCGTAGGCGCGACCGTTCATCACGTAGTAGCCGGCGCCGTAGGCCTTGCGCGTGATCACGGTGATCTTCGGCACGGTCGCGTTGGCGACGGCGTAGAGCATCTTCGCGCCGTGGCGGATGATGCCGGCGGCCTCGACCTTCGTGCCGACCATGAAGCCGGGGACGTCCTGGACGAACACGAGCGGGATCGCGAAGGCGTTGCAGAGGTTGACGAAGCGCGCGGCCTTGTCGGCGGAGTCGTTGTCGAGGATGCCACCCAGCTGCTTTGGCTGGTTGGCGACGATTCCCGCCGGGCGCCCGCCGAAGCGCGCGAAGCAGGTGATGATCGTCTTCGCCCACTGGCCCTTGATGTCGAGGTACTCGCCGTCGTCGACGATCGCGCGGATCACCTCGTACATGTCATAGGGCGTGCGGTTGGACGGCGGCAGCACGTCCAGCAGCGACTCCTCGCGGCGCTCGATCGGGTCGGAGACCGCGCGCACCGGCGGTGGGGTCTCGCAGTGCTGGGGCATGTAGGAGAGGTACTCCTTGATGCGCGCGATGCACTCCTCGTCGCTCTCCACTTCCATGTCCCCCACGCCGGACTTGCGGCAGTGGACGCGCGAGCCGCCCAGTTCCTCCTGGGTGACGTCCTCGCCGACGGCCGCGCGCACGAGATGCGGCCCGGCGAGCGCCATCGAGCCGCGCCCCTTGACCATCGGCACGAAGTCCGCGAGGCCGGGGATGTAGGCGGTCCCGGCCGCGCATGGTCCCAGCAAAGCGGCGACCTGGGGAATGACGCCGCTCATGATCACCTCCTCGCGGAAGAGGTGCCCGGAGCCGGCGAACATCGCCCCGGCGGCCTCCTGCACGCGCGCACCGGCGGAGTCGAGCAGCCATACGAAGGGAATGCGCTTGGTCAACGCCAGCTCGCGCAGGCGCGTGACCTTGAACTCGCCCGTCATCCCCATCGAGCCGGCCATCACCGTGAAGTCGTACGCACACACCGCCGTCAGGCGACCATCAACCTTGCCGTACCCGGTGATCACGCCGTCCGCGGGCGCGTCAACGCCATCCATCGCGCGCTGGGAGGAGTGCGGACGCCCATGGATGCCGAGCTCGACGAACGTTCCCTCGTCCACGAGCAGGGCGATCCGCTCGCGCGCGCTCAGCGCGCCCTTCTCATGCTGGCGGTCGATCTTCTCCTGCCCTCCGCCGAGCGCGATGCGCGCGCGCCGGGCTTCGAGATCCTCGACCAGAGGGCGCAGCAGGCTTGACTCGGTTGAGGAGGCGGCCATGTGCCAATCCTAACCGGATCGCGGGCCGCGCGAGAAGTAAACAGTCCTACTGCTTACTTTGCCGGCGCACGCTAAAAGCGCCGGAAGACCCTGAAGGCCGCCAAGCGAGCGCTCAGCGCCCTTTCCACACGGGCTCGCGCTTCTCGAAGAACGCCGTGACCCCCTCGACGATGTCCTCGGTCGAGACGGCGAGCGAGAGCTGGGCGCGCAGGTAGTCCAGGGCGTCGTCCAAGGGCATGTCCATCTGCCGACGCATCGCTTCCTTGCCCAGGCGCATGATCACGGGCGACTTCGACGCGAGCTTGTCCGCCCACTCGGCCACGGCGGCGTCGAACTCCGCGGCGGGAACGACCTTGTTGACGATCCCGGCGGCGTGCGCCTCCTGCGCGCTCCAGCGCTCCCCCAGCAACAATAGCTCGGTGGCGCGCTTACGCGGGACGTTGCGGTAGATCAGCGCCATGATCATGAAGGGAAACGCGCCGACGTTGATCTCGGGCGTGCCGAACGTGGCCTCCTCGGAGGCCACGATCAGGTCGCACGCCAGCGCGATCCCCAGCGCACCGGCGAGCACGTGGCCGCGCACGGCGCAGAGCGTGGGCTTGCTCAGCGAGCAGATCAGGCGAAACAGCGAGACGAAGCGCTCGGAGGCGAAGTGCTTGTGCACGAGCGCCGCATCTGCCGCGAAGCCGCCGAGATTGGCGCCGGAGGAGAAGGTGCGCTCGTGCGAGGAGCACAGCACCACGCAACGCGCGTCGTCGTCGGCCTCGGCGCGCTCGAATGCCGCGATCAAACCTGACAGCAGCTCGGGCGAGAGCGCGTTGCGCGTGTCGGGCTCGTTCAGCGTGATCGTGGCTATACCGTCGGTGAGGTCATAGAGAACCGGGCTGGCCACGGGGTCATCCTAACTACGGGGGCGTCCACTCACATTTGCGCCTACACGTCCAGGCCCAGCGCGAGCACGAGCGCGGCATTGAGCCGGCGCAGCGTAAAGGGGTCGAGCGAGCCGCGATGCCGGACGAGCCGGTCCTTGGCGAGATTGATCACCCAATCACAGTTCGCGACGCTCGGTTCCTCAACACCGTGTGCGCGCGACAGTTCGACCTCCGCGACGTGATCGCGCACCGTGCTGGTCACCACCACGCACGTCAGACGGCTCAGGACCGGAATCGCCGTCTCGCGGGTGGCGACTACGACCGGCCGCGTGACGGGTCCGAGATCGGCATCCCAGACGTCGCCGCGCGCGATCACGACAAAGCGTCGCCTACCAGCGCGGCCGCGGCGTCAAGCACATGCGCCTCATCCGCCGTAAGCGCCGTCTCGGCATAGGCGGAGCGGTAAGAGTCCGCGACCCGCGCCTCCCGCAGCTCTCCCTCCAGCAGCTTGATGCCGGCTCGCACGGCCTCAGCGCGCGAACGGAAAGCACCCTCTGAGACAGCCGCGTCCAGCAGGCGCAACTCTTTCTCCGTCAAACGCACCGCGATCTGTGACATGCGCTGAGCATACCATTTGGGTATGCGGAGGTGCCATGCGCCCCCCCCGAAGCACAAAGTAAGCAGCACTACTGTTTACTTCCTTGCCGCGCTGCGTTAGCCTCTTGGAGCGCCTCCGCACGGCGCCCCTGACGGCCGCCGTGGAGCGCGCCCGATAAGCCAGCCGAAGATCCCGAGACCGAGGAGACCCGCAGATATGGCCGCGACCGCCGAGAGCGTGCTGAAGCCCGACTTCAAGAGCGAGAAGAAGCACTTCATCTTCACCGACGAGCACGAACAGCTGCGCGAGTCGATTCGCAACTTCGCGACCAAAGAGCTCGCGCCGCATGCGGAGGAATGGGAGGAGACGACGTTTCCGGACTCGGTCTTCTCGCGCATGGGCGAGCTGGGCTTTCTCGGCCTGGACAAGCCCGAGGCCTATGGCGGGCAGGGCGGCGACTACTACACGGCGCTGGTCTTGGCCGAGGAGATCACCAACGCCAACTCGGGCGGACTGGCGATGGGCGTGGCGGTGCACACCGACATGGCGATGCCCCCGATCCTGGCCTTCGGCAGCGAGGAACAGAAGCAGGAATGGGTCGTGCCGGCGATCAAGGGCGAGAAGATCCTCTGCCTGGGCATCACCGAGCCCGACGCGGGCTCGGACGTGAAAGGGATCAAGACGCGCGCGGTCAAGGACGGCGAGGACTACGTGATCAACGGTTCGAAGACCTACATCACGAACGGCCACCGCGCGGATGTGATCGTGCTCGTGACGAAGACCGACGCGGACGCGGGCTATGACGGCTTCACCCTGTTCCTCGTGCCGATGGACGCGCCCGGGGTGATCCGCGAGAAGAAGCTCGAGAAGCTCGGCATGCACGCCTCGGACACGGCGCTGCTGGCCTTCCAGGACCTGCGCGTGCCGGCCTCCGCGGTGCTGGGCCAGGTCGGGAAGGGCTTCTACCACATCATGTGGGAGCTCCAGGGCGAGCGCCTGATCGGCGCCGCCGGGATGGTGGCGGGTGCGCAGAAGTGCTTCGAACGGACGCTCCAGTACGCGCACGAGCGCAAGGCCTTCGGCCGCGAAATCGGCAAGTTCCAGGTGATCCGCCACAAGTTCGCGGAGATGGCGACCAAGATCGAGTCGGCGCGGCAGATGACCTACATCACGGCCTGGCGCTTCAACAACGGCGAGTATCCCGTGCGCGAGATCTCGATGTCCAAGCTGATCGCCTCGCGCGTGCTCTGCGAAGTGGCCGACGAGTGCATCCAGATCCACGGCGGCGCGGGCTACATGCGCGAGTACGGCATCGAGCGCGTCTGGCGCGACGCACGCCTGAACCGCATCGGCGCGGGGACGGACGAGATCATGCTGGACGTGATCGGGCGGTCATATGGGCTTTGATCAAAGCCCGGCCGCATGACTATTGGAAAGCTGATTTGGTGGGCCATGCCGCCAGCGGCATGGCCCGGAGGCCCGCATGCGGGCCTGCC
>JBAUXH010000043.1:0-3296 GCA_049584155.1 Solirubrobacteraceae bacterium | reverse complement strand
ACCTCGCGTGCGACGCACCAGCGGGCCGCCCCGCCCGGCGCATGCGCCACGCCGCGCCACGCTCGCCGTGGACGAGATGGACGTACCCGAGTTCATGCCCCGCTAGCGCCCGCTGTGGTATCGCTCTGACATGAGCGATACGGTCGAGCATGGAGTTATCGCCGCCGGGCACCCCCTGACCGCGCAGGCCGGGGCGGAGGTTTTGCGGGCTGGGGGCAACGCCGTCGATGCGGCCGTCGGTGCGATGCTGATGTCCTTCGCGGCCGAGCCCCTGCTCACTGGGCTGGGGGCCGGCGGACATATGCTCGTCGCTGGTGCCGGCGAGGAGCCGGTGCTGCTGGACTTCTTCGTGCAGGCGCCCACACGCCGCAAGGACGGGGGCGCCGCGGAGCTCGATGCGGTCGACGTTTCCTTCGGCGACGCCGCTCAGGTGTTCCACATCGGTCCGGCCTCCTGCGGGGTGTACGGGACGCCCGCGGGCGTCTGCGCGGCCGTGGAGCGCTGGGGGACGATGGACCTCGAGCGTCTGAGTGCCCCCGCCGCACGCGCCGCACGCGAAGGGGTGAGGTTGAACGCCGGTCAGGCATACATCGCGAAGATCCTCGCCGACCTGCTCACCTCCACCCCCGAGTGCGCCGCGCTGTGGGCACCCGACGGCCACGTGCTGCGCGAGGGCGAGCTGCTGCGCAATCCAGATCTCGGCGATGCCCTTGATCGCCTCGGCTCAGATGGCGCCGAGCCGTTCTACCGCGGTGATATCGCCCGGGCGATATGCGACTGGCTGGCGACGCGCGGAGGGTCGTTGAGTGCGGCCGAACTCGCCGATTATCAAGCGATCGAGCGCGAGCCGGTACGCGTCTGCTATCGCGATCGCACCGTCCTGACCAACCCTCCGCCCTCCGCCGGCGGCACGCTGTTGGCCTACTCCCTCGCGCTACTCGACCGCGGCCCGCGTCCGCCGCGCTTGGCGGACGTGCTCGTCGCGATGGAAGCCGCCCAGGCCGAGCGCACGCCCGAGTTCGTCGAGGGGCTCGCCCAGGAGGGCTTTCTCGAGCGCTTTCTCGCGACGAGGCTAGGGTCGACGACGCACATCTCCGTGCTCGACTCCCAGGGGCGCGCGTGCAGCGTCACCTGCACCAACGGCGAGGGCTCAGGCGTGGTCGTGCCCGGTACGGGCATCCACGTCAACAACGTTATGGGCGAGGAGGACCTCAACCCGCTGGGCTTTCACCGCCACCCACCCGGCCGGCGGATGCCGAGCATGATGGCGCCCTCGATCGTGCTGTGCGACGGTGAGGTCGAGCTGGTGCTCGGTAGCGCCGGCTCCAACCGCATCCGCTCTGCTCTCTTGCAGACGATCGTGGGTGTGGTCGACCACGGCCTCGGGGCTCGTGATGCCGTGGACGCTCCGCGGGCGCACTTCGAGAATGGGATCATCTATCACGAGCCCGGCATCGATATGCCCGCCGCACGCGAGCTGAACCCTGAGCGAGAGGTCGTGCGGTTTCACGCGCTGAACCTCTTCTTCGGCGGCGTCCAGGCGGTGCACAGCTCCAGCGGCGTGCTCACTGGAGCGGGCGATCCCCGGCGAGGTGGCGTCGCGGTGAACGCGTGAGCTGCGCTCATGGGCGGCGCACGCGCCCCGCCACACGTGGACATCGCGCTCGCGCGAGGGTCATGCTCGCGACGGCGGCGCTCGGTGCCTGTGTGGCCCTAACCGCGGTGCTCGCGGGCTGCGCTGGAGTAAAGCCGCCCGATCTGTTCATCGTCGAACGCTCCGGACCCGGCGGGCGGCTGACGCTGCTCGTCGACGAACAGGGCGGCCTGCGTTGCAACGGCGCCCGCGCGCCGGCCCTGAGCGATCCTCAACTCATCCAGGCGCGCGCGATCCAAGAAGAACTCGCCACCCCTGCGGGAGAACACCTCGCGCTGGCCCCGCGCCCCGGATCGGTGTTCTCATACCGGGTGCGCGACGAAGCCGGCAGCGCGTCGTTCGCGGACAACTCCTCCGCTCAACCGAAGGTGCTGCGCAATCTGGCGTTGTTCGTGCTGCAGGTGGCCCAGCAGAATTGCCACCTACCCGAGTAGACGTTGCGCTGCGAGCTGCGCTGCCGAGCACTATCCGAATCTGACCTTGCCGTTCGAACGGGCGCGTGCCTGGGCGCGATCGACCAGCTCCAGCCGCTTGATCGCGGCGCGGAAAAGTATCGCCAGCAGGCGCATGCGCGCGTTCTCCGAGCGCAGTTCCAGCAGATCCTGCTTTCCATCCGGGCCGAACTCGACGGTGCCCGCCATCGCATAGGCGTCGAGCCCCGCCAACTCCTCCTCGCTCAATCGCTTGTCGGTCGCCTGCTCGACCAGCTCGGCATACAGCTCACGGGCGGTCTGCGCCGTGTCGGGGTCGGACTCCTCCTCGGGATCGCTGAGCGGCTCAACGACGCCCGCCGGGAAGGGATAGTCGTCCTGGCGCTCGATTAGCCTGAACGGCCTGGTTCCGCGCGCGAGGATGTCCATGTTGCCCTCCTCGTCGCGCTCCAACACCCGCTCGATCGCGCAGGCGCAGCCAATCGGCTTGAGTTCCTCCTCGGAGAGCCACACGATGCCGAATTCGCCGTCGTTTCGCAGGCACTCCTCGATCATCCGCTTGTAGCGATCCTCGAAGATGTGCAGCGGCACGCTCTCGGTAGGCAGTGCCACGATTCCCAGCGGGAACAGCGGAAAACCCTCGGTCCGATCGAACATGCGCGGCAGTGTATTGCCATCTGCCGACCGATTTCCAACTGATCGAAAATATCCGAGTCAGTTGGCTGAGCGGGAGTGCTAGGCGCTCAGCTGTGTCTCCTGCTTCGCCATCAAGATGTCCGCCCGCTGCGCCGACGGGCGGTCCTAGGAGGGGCCGATCGTGCGCTGTGGGCGTCAATCCGGCGAGGCCCCGTGGGCCGGTATCACTGCGGTGGTGTGCGTGCGGTGAGCATCAGGTTGTAGAACACCGCCGGCGGCAGCCGCGACTCCAGCAGGCTGCGGTCGACACCCTGCAGGAGCAGGTATCCACGGTATGCGTACTGGCGCCAACCCCAGGGCACGTCGCGTGGGTCGGCCGTCGCCTCCAGCGTGCGGTTGGTCCAGCCGAACCAGTTGGCCAGCAGCTCCTCGCCGCGCACGCGCACATCGACCATCCCCGCGCTCTTCGCGGCGCGCGTGAGTTCGGCGGGGGCAAACGCGTGCACGTCCACCGAGCCCTCCAGCGCTGCCTCCGGCGCCCCGCCCTCCGCGGGGGGCGCTGGCCGCGCTCCGAT
>JBAUXH010000042.1:0-1562 GCA_049584155.1 Solirubrobacteraceae bacterium | reverse complement strand
TCGGTGAATATCAACGCGTTGAAACGCGGCACTAGCTCCTTCGCCATTACGCTCGGAAGCGGTGTGACACTGGGGATCAATTCAGGAATGATCCTGAGCACTGGCGGCACAGGCACCTACACTGGCGGAACGATTGCCTTCGGCGCCACTCCCGGCGCCTTCTTCGGGAGTAACACCGTGAATAGCGCCATTACCGGTATCGCTGGCTTACTAAATGCCGCCGGTACCCTTACCCTGAACGGAGCCTTGTCCGGACTTACCGGGACGATTACGCAAAATGGTGCCGGACAGACCACGCTCGCCACCAATACCTTCAATGATGCCCTCGAACTGCGGGTGGGCTTCATGAGCATCAATACAAGCCTCGTTAATCCGGGTACTATCACCATCGGCACCTCCGCGAACGAATCGAATATTGTTCCGGCGGTTCCGCAGCTCAGCATCTCCGGCGCGGGTGCAAACGCGGTCATCGCGCGCGATATTATTGTTAATAACGGTGGCCAGAACTCTGCGGGAGTTCGGTACGGCAATGGCTTCTTTCCTCTTTTGGGTCCTCTGAGTAATACGACTGGTTCGCAGACACTCAGTGGTAACATCACGCTGAATAGCCCACTCCGTCTGCAAGGCGGAGGTGCGGGCGGCACCGGCGCGACTAACTTTACTGGTAACATTCAGGGTTCATCCTACCTTCGAATCGTCAACGGGCGCGTTGTTTTTTCCGGTAACCTGAGCAACGCGGGCGGCTTTTTCATTGGTGAGCAGGGGAACAACACACGCGTTACATTCAACGGCACCATAACCGGCGTGGCCCCGCTCGCTCTCAATGGCGCCACCAATAATCAAGTCAGCTACACCTCCGGTGCTCTCCCCACCGGGACGATCTCGACGGTCAATGTTGATTCAGCGTCGGTGCCATTATTGATCCCGCTGGATAGCTCAACGATCAACAACCCGTTCTCGCTAACCGGTAACACTTTTGAAGGCGTCCTCGGCGGAGGAAGTGTCGGTGCCAGTGTTGGCGCTGGAATCAGTACGACCTGGACCGGACAAATGAGCGGCGCTGGCGGAGTGGTGAAAAGTGGCGCCGGCACCCTCACTCTTAGCAACCCCTCGAATACCTATACCGGGACCACGACGGTTAGCGCCGGGACCTTGCTGATAAACGGTGACACTTCCGGCAGTCTGGTGAATGTTACCGGGGGAACGCTTGGCGGCACCGGCCCAGTCGGCGGTATCACCGCGACCAATGGAACCGTGGCGCCAGGGAACGGCCCCGGCCTGCTGACTTCCGCCGGCAATGTGACCTTTAACACGGGGACGACTTTCCAGATCGAAATCGGCGGCGTGACTCCCGGCACCGAATATGATCAGCTGAACGTTGTGACAGCGTCACAAACAGGTCTCAAGAAATATTCAACTCTTCCGACTGGTATTACTGGGACCGTTAATCTCGGGACTGGTGTAACTACCCTGAGCGGCACGCTCATTAACGGCTTCACTCCTCAGGCCGGACAGCAGTTCACCATCATTCAAAGCAAGGGCGGGATCACCGGCACCTTCGC
>JBAUXH010000041.1:0-7200 GCA_049584155.1 Solirubrobacteraceae bacterium | reverse complement strand
AACGCCGCCCGCGAGAAGCTGCGCGGCGGGATCTCCGTGCGCGAGCTCGCGCACGAGTGCCGGCAGGTCTACGCGATCGACCTCGCGCTGGCGCCACTCGGGCTGGCGGTCGCGCTGGCGGCGCTGACGTATCAGTGGGCGGTGCTGCTGATCGCGCCGCTGCTGGGGATGCTGCGGTGGTTCTCGAAAGAGCGCCGCGCGCGCCTGGAGCAGCTGGTGGAGCTCAACGACGCCTATCGTGGCACCGCGCTCGTGCTGGGCGACGTGGTCGAGGCCGACGACACCTACACGGGCGAGCACTGCAAGGACGTCGTCGCGCTCGCGCTCGACGTCGCGCGCGAGCTGGGCCTGGACGAGGGCCGGCGGCGCAACGTCGAGTTCGGCGCGCTGCTGCACGACGTCGGCAAGATCGCCGTGCCGAAGGAGATCGTGAACAAGCCCGGCAAGCTCGACGAGCGCGAGTGGGAGATCATCAAGACGCACACCGTCGAGGGCCAGCGGATGCTCGAGCGCGTCGGCGGCTTCATGGGCGAGGTCGGCCAGATCGTGCGCTCCCACCACGAGCGCTGGGACGGCGGCGGCTACCCGGACGAGCTGCGCGGCGAGCAGATCCCGCTGGAGTCGCGCATCATCTCCTGCTGCGACGCCTTCAACGCGATGACCACCACGCGCTCCTATCGCAAGGCTATGCCCCAGTCGGTGGCCGTGGCCGAGCTCGAGAAGCACTCGGGCACGCAGTTCGACCCGGAGGTCGTCAGGGCGATGGTGGCGGTGGTCGCGACGGACTGAGCGACTACCCCTCGCGTGGCAGATACGGCGCCAACTCTCGCCGCGCGATCGAGAGCTTGTGCACCTCATCCGGCCCGTCCGCCAGGCGCAGCGTGCGCAGGTGCGCGTACATCCATGCGAGCGGGAAATCGTCGCTCACCCCGCCCCCGCCGTGGACCTGGATCGCCCGGTCGATCACCTTCAGCGCGATGTTCGGCGCGGCCACCTTGATCGCCGCGATCTCCGTGCGTGCGTGGCGGTTGCCGACCGTATCCATTAGCCACGCCGCCTTCAACGTCAGCAGGCGCGCCATCTCGATCTCGATGCGCGACTCGGCGATCCAGTCCTGCACGTTCCCGCGCGTGGCCACCGGCTGGCCGAACGTCACGCGCGAGACCGCGCGGCGACACATCGCCTCCAGGGCCCGCTCGGCCGCGCCGATCGAGCGCATGCAGTGATGGATGCGCCCCGGCCCCAGGCGCGCCTGGGCGATCATGAAGCCGTCGCCCTCGCCCGCGATCAGGTTGCTCGCGGGCACGCGCACGTCCGCGAACTCGACTTCGGCGTGACCCTCGTGGTCGTAGTAGCCGAACACCGGCAGGCCCCGCAGGATCCTCACCCCGGGCGTGTCCAGCGGCACAAGGATCTGGCTCTGCTGGCGATGCTTCGGCCCGGGATCCGATCCCCGCCCGCCCGTCTTGCCCATCACGATCATGATCTTGCAGTGCGGGTGCAGGGCGTTGGAGGTCCACCACTTGCGCCCGTTCAGCACGTAATCATCGCCGTCGCGCTCGATCCGCAGCGCGATGTTGGTGGCATCCGAGGAGGCCACGTCGGGCTCGGTCATCGCGAACGCCGAGCGGATCTCGCCCTCCAGCAGCGGCACCAGCCAGCGCTCGGACTGCTCGGGCGTGGCGAACTGGTGCAGCACCTCCATGTTGCCCGTGTCCGGCGCCGCGCAGTTGCACGCCTCCGAGGCGATGTGCGAGCGTCCAAGGATCTCCGCCAGGGGGGCGTAGTCGCTGTTCGACAGTCCCGCCCCGTGCTCGGCGTCGGGCAGGAACATGTTCCACAGCCCCGCCGCGCGGGCGCGCGTCTTCAGCTCCTCCATGATCTGCGGCTGGTGGTGCGGGTCGCCGGACTCACGCAGCTGGCGCTCATACACCTCCTCGGCCGGGTAGACGTGCTCGTCCATGAACGCGCTCAGGCGCTCCTTGAACTCGGCGCAGCGCTCGCTCGGCTGAAAGTCCATCGGTCCTCCTCGGTGACGGCAATGGGCTGGGACACTTAGGATCATCCCCGATGACGCAACCGCGAGCCAGCTACCGCGATGCGGGCGTGGACTACGAGACGCTCGACGCGGGCAAGCGACTGGCGATGGCCAATGCGCTATCCACCTCCTCACTGCTGACCGCGCACGGCGCCCGCGCGCTCGACGCCTCCCGCGGTGAGCCCGCGTTCGTATTCGAGCTGGACGAGCGCACGCTGGCGTTCGTGGTCGAGGGATTGGGCACCAAGTCGATCATCGCCCGTCAGGTGCTGGCCGCGCAGGGCATCGACCGGTTCGGCGACGTCGCCTACGACACGGTCGCCGCGATCGTCAATGACCTGTGCTGCGTGGGCGCGCTGCCGCTGGTCGTCAATGCCTACTTCGCCACGGGCTCCTCCGAGTGGTACCGCGAAGGGGCTCGCTCACGCTCGCTCGTCGAGGGTTGGCGCCGCGCGTGCGTGGATGCCGGGTGCGCGTGGGGAGGGGGAGAGTCGCCCTCGCTGTCGGGGCTCGTGGACGAGCAGGAGATCGAGCTCGCGGGAGCGGCCGTCGGCGCCGTGCCGCAGGGGCGCACGCCGGTTCTCGGCGATCAGCTGGGTCCGGGCGATGAGATCGTGCTCGTGGACTCCAGCGGACTGCACGCCAACGGGGCGTCGCTCGCGCGATTGGTCGCGGGCCGGCTGAACGAGGGGTATGCGACCGTACTGCCGAGTGGGACGAGTTTGGGAGAGGCGCTGCTTGAGCCCTCGACCATGTATGTCGGGTTGGTGGCCGAGCTGCTCTCCCGCGGTACGCCGCTGACATACATGAGCCATATCACCGGTCATGGGCTGCTCAAGCTGATGCGCCGGCCGACCGAGCTGAGATACCGGATTTGGAAGTTGCCGGAGATTCCCGAGGTGCTGAGCTTTCTGGTCTCCGAGGCGGGGCTGGAGACGAAGGCGGCTTACTCGACGTTCAACATGGGCGCTGGCTACGCGCTCTACTGCGCCGCTGGCGCGGGCGACGAAATCGTGGAGATTGCAGCGGAATTGGGCCTGCGAGCGTGCATTGCAGGCGGTGTGGAGGAGGGGTCGCGGGAAGTGCTGCTGGAGCCGGTCGGCGTTCGCTTCGACGGTGGTGAGTTGGAGTTGTCGGCGTGATATTCCGCAGAGTCTCAGCCTCAACCTTAAGGTGACAGTTCTACTCAGTGGGCTCTACGCGGCTGCAAGTCCACTCGCGTAACGGTCATGATCTTGAATGCATCGCCCCCGACAGCTAAGGTTTCCGGTGGAAATCGCCACCGTTCTCCGGCGTGGGTCGCCGGAGATCTCGATATCGCCGGACCGGTATGGCTCCGGAGCTACCCGGATCGAGGCGGACCTGTCCATCAACAAGAGGAGAGAAACTGATGCGCAGAGCATCCACCTGTCTGGCCTTGCTCGGCCTTGCCGTCCTGAGCCTTACCGGCGTCGCGTCGGCCGCGCCGACCGTCTCGCTCGTAGCCAAAGCAGTCCCGATCCCCGGGTTCCCGGGCACCGGCAACATCCTCGGCGCGGGCGCCGCGGTCGAAGCGAAATACACGATCCACGGCACCGAATCGACCGGTGGCGTGCCCTCGCAGATCACCCACGTCAACTTCTTCTTGCCGGCAGGCGCGAAGATCAACCAGACCGGGTTCGTCACCTGCCCCACGGCGACGCTCGAAAACATCGGTCCGAGCGGCTGCCCAAAGAAGTCGCAGGCGAGCCCAATCGGCACCGCCGGCGTGGTCGACCCGATCGGCGGGGAACTCGTCAAAGAGAACGCCACGCTGCAGGCCTTCTTCCGTCCCGGCGGCGGTCTGCAGTTCTACGCCAACGCCGCCTCGCCGATCTCAGCGCAGCTGCTGGTCGCCAAGGGCACGTTCATCAAAGCCGCTCCCCCCTATGGCCTGGAGCTGAGCACCGAAGTCGAACTGGTGCAGTCGGTCCCCGGCGCCCCGCCGGTTTCGACCGAATCGATCACGATCAAGGTTGGCGCCGCCTACAAGAAGGGCAAGAAGACGATCTCCTACGGCACGCTGCCGACGAAGTGCCCGAAGGGCGGCTTCCCCGTGAAGTCAGAAATCACGTTCGCAACCGGCGAAACCTCGTCGGCCGCATACAAGGCGCCATGCCCGAAGAAGTAGACACAGATTGACAGCGGCAGGCGCGACCTGCCGCAGGAAAAGCAAGAGGGGGCGGCCTCGCCGAATCGGCGGGGTCGCCCTGATCGCTGTTGAGACGGTAAGGAAGAATCATTAGGTTGAGTCAGACCAGTGGGTGGAGGAGAGGGCCGGTCGCCGTCGCGGGCGCCCTAGGCATGGCCGCGCTGGTCGCGGTCGTGCTGCTGACCGTCTCCGGCTGCGGTAGTTCGGGCGGTGGCTACACCGTCCGCGCGGTCTTCGACGACGCGGCCAACATCATCCCTGGCGAGGACGTGAAGATCGAGGGCACGAAAGTGGGCGTCGTCGGACCGGTCACACCCACGGCGACGGCGAAGGCGGCGGTCGTGCTGGACATCGAAAACTCGGGCTTCCAGGACTTCCGCTCCGACGCGAGCTGCACGATCGAACCCGAGGCACTGATCGGCGAGAAGTTCGTCAACTGCCTGCCCACCCAGCCGCGCCCCGAAGGCACGCCGCTGCCGCCCCCGCTGCACAAGATCCCCAGCGGCCACGAAGGAGAAGGGCAGTACCTGCTGCCAGTCACAAACACCTCCAGCCCGGTCGACGTCGATCTGCTCGGCGATCTCAATCGGCTGCCCGAGCGTCAGCGGTTCGCGATCATCATCAACGAACTCGGCGCCGGTCTGGCCGGGCGCGGGAGCGACCTGAACGCGGTCATCCGCCGTGCGGACCCGGCGCTGCGCGAACTCGACAAGGTGCTCGGCATCCTCGCCGCTCAGAACAAGACGCTCGTGAATCTCGCCGAAGAAGGCGACCGTGCGCTGGCTCCCGTCGCCGGGGTCAAACAGCAGATCTCCAACTTCATCGTCGGGGCCGACACGGTCTCGCGCGCCTCGGCCAACCAGCGCGGCGCGATCGCGCGCAACCTCACCGCGTTCCCGCCGTTCCTCGAACAGCTCGGACCGGCGATGGAACGGTTTGGGCGTTTCGCCGAACAGACCACGCCGACGTTCACCGACCTCAAAGCGGCCGCGCCCGGGATCAATCAGTTGTTCACCTCGATCCCCGCGTTCGCGAGCAGCCAGACCGCGTTCTTTCAGAGTCTCGGCAAGACCGCGAAGACATCCGGGCCGGCGCTCTCCTCGCTGCAGCCGCTGCTGGCGCAGGCGAAAAAACTCGGCAACGCCGCCCAGCCATTCAGCGTGAACCTCTCAGAACTATTCACGAGCCTGCGCGACACCGGTGGCCTGGAGCGCTTCATGGACTTCATCTTCCTCGGAGCCGGTACCACCAACGGCTATGACGCGCTCGGCCACTTTCTGCGCACCGAAGGTGTCGCCGCTGCCACCTGCCTGACCTACGCGATCGTCCCGGCGGGCGGCTGCCACGGCAACTTCTTCAACACGTCCGGCACGAGCGCCAGCTCCGCGAGCGCTCACACCAGCACCCACGCCAGTGCGAGCAGCTCCACGAGCCTTGTGATGCAGCGCACGCTCGCGGTGCTCAAGGGCGCGACGCCGGCGCAGGCGATCGCCAAATACCCCGGCTCGATCTCGACCGCGGGCGCGCTCGAAGGTTTGGGCGCCGCGGGAGTAGGCGCCGGCAGCGCTCAGCCGGTCGGCGGATCGAGCGCCGGCACTACCTACTACGCGCCCTCGCCCGAATCCGGCGCGGGCGGAATGCTCCTCAACTACCTGCTGGGCAACTGAATGATCGTGACGCCACAGATACGACGCTCGCCCCTCAGGGCGCTTGTGCCGGGCGTGCTGAGCGCACGGGCGAGTGTCAGCGCAGTTACGCTCGTGGCGGTCTTCGCATTGGCGTTTGCGCAAGCGTCCATCGCGCGCGCAGAAGAACCGGCGGCGAGCACGCCAACGACGACGCCCGCGGGCGAAACCACCCCGGCCGCAGGGGCGCCGACTCCGACTCCGGCGGCGCCACCCCCGCCGTCCACAGCTCCCGCCGGACCGACCGAATCGGGCGAAGCAAGCGCAGGACCGCAGGTGCAGGCGCAGCACCTGCAGCACACATCCCCCGGCTCGACCGCCGCCGGCAAGCGCGGGAGGCACGCCACGACGCACCACGCCGGCGGCGGGGGCGCAGCGGAAGGCGCCGGCTCACAGACGCAAAGCACTGGCGGTACACCCGGCGCGGGACTGCACACCGGTAAGCGCGCTCCGTTCCCCTCGGCGCTGACGCCGGGCCTGCCCCTGTCGCTGGGCAGTTCGATCGCGGGCGTGCCGGGGTTCTTCATCGAAAGCTTCCGCATCCCACCGTTCCTGCTGCCGATCTACCAGGCGGCCGGTACGGCCTACGGCATCCCCTGGCAGGTGCTCGCGGCGATCAACGAGGTCGAGACCGATTATGGCCGCGATCTGAGCGTCTCCAGCGCCGGCGCGGAGGGATGGATGCAATTCCTGCCCTCGACCTGGGTCCAGTACGGCGTCGACGCGAACGGGGACGGATTCAAGGACCCCTACAACCCGGCCGACGCGATTTTCGCCGCCGCGCGCTACCTGCGCGCCGCCGGTGGGAACAAGAATGTCAGGGCGGCCGTGTACTCCTACAACCACTCTCAGGCCTACGTCGACTCGGTGATGCTGCGCGCGCAGTTGCTCGGCGGCACGCCACCGGAACTGCTCGGGGCAATCACCGGGCTGACCGAGGCACGGTTCCCCGTCCACGCCCCCTCGCGCTTCGGCGATGGGTTTACGACGCTCCCCGCGCACGGATCGAGTCCCGCGAAGACACTCGCCGGCACGACGATCTACTCGCAGGCCGGGGCGCCGGTGATCGCCGTGCAGGACGGCGAAATCGTGCAGATCGGGAAGTCGGCGTCGCTCGGACGCTACGTGTCGCTACGTGACGCCTACGGCAATACATACGTGTACGCGCAGCTGGGCAGCGTCGCCGCGCTGTATCCAGTGCTGCAACCGCGCGAGCACACCGCCGTGAGCGCCCGCATCGCACACTCGGCCGGCGCCTCCGAACCGGCGCCCAGCGGTCCCGCGACGGCCGGAGCGCAGCAGCGCTC
>JBAUXH010000040.1:0-11230 GCA_049584155.1 Solirubrobacteraceae bacterium | reverse complement strand
GGCGATCAGCGCGCGCATCCGCGGGCGCGTTGGCCTGACCCGCTGGGCGGCGCGATCGCCGACGGTCCCGGCCAGCCGGCGCAGACGCAGCATGTTGTCGCGTTCGAGCACGACCGGCATCGCGGCGGCGGCATCGGGCGAGAGGAATCCCGCGTAATGGCGCATGCGACCGTACGGACGATGGCGAGTGCTTCGCTTCACGGCAATCCGCAGGATCTTACCGTCGCGACCTCGAGCCACTCGGCGCAAGGTCGAGGATCGGCGCTCGGAATGGCGATCGGGGGTCCGGGCCGAAAGCTCAGCTCACGACGACGATGTCGCCCAGCTGCAACATGCCAAACACGGTGTGCGCCGTTTCGATCGGCAGCTCGACGCAACCGTTGGACTGAGGGGTGCCATAGGAGCCCCGCGGAAAGCCGTGGACGGCATCACCGCCGTTGAAGTAGTTCACCCACGGCACGCCCGGATCGCTGTAGTGGGAGCCGTCCGGATTAGTGCCGGTCATCGTGGTCGATTCCAAGCGCGAGAAGATCGGAAAGATCCCCTGCGCCGTTTCCGCGCCGGGCACCCCCGTGTTGGCAGGAGTGCTCAGGACGACATGGTGTCCGCGATGAACCCTCAGCGTCTCGGGGATCGACTCGGAGACCGTCACCCATGTGTAGGGACTCGGGTTGCGGTGATACGCCGTCTCCGCCGCGAGCAGCGACGCCCATGTCGCATAGTTCGGTTCGCCGGTCGGTTCGAGGCCGTGGTGGGACTGGTAGACGGTCAGCGCTCCGCGCGTGGTCGCATCCAACCGGCCCGTTTCAACGGCGGGCGCGTCGGAGGGATCCGGCACGAGCACGCCCCGGGGTGGATGAAACACGTGCACGGCGGCCTCGCGGCGAGTCTCCGATCCGTCGGCGATGTGAACGGCATAGAGCGAATGAAAGCTCGCGCCCATGTATCCCAGTCGGGCGAGGCTCTGTTGCAGCGCGGCGGTCGATGGGCACGCTACGTTCAGGCCGATCGTACGGCGCTTGCCCAGGCGCGAGTGGCCGGTGGCGATCGTGTTGGCCCAAACGGTGAGGGTGTACGACGAGCAGGGCATCAGGGTCGAGGCCGGCTTGAACACCACGGAGTTGCCCGCCGTGCTCCACGTGCCCGCGACGGCGGGCCTGAGCGTCGGCGCCGGCGAGTCCCCGGCGGGCGGCGCCGACAGCGTCACCGTCAGCGGCTCGGTGCCATTGCCGATCGTATGCGCCGGCACCGCCACGAGTCGGGTGGGGGTGAGCGGTTCGGTCACCGCTGCCGCGGCGCTCGTCGGACGAGACGAGCCCAGCAGGTTGCCGACGCTGTGATCGCGAGCCAGCAGCACAGCTCCGACGGCGCCGGTAGCGATGACCATCAGCAGAACGCTCACCGAGACCATCGTCCGGCGTGGCCTGCGAGCGGAAGGCGAATCGCCGCCGGCAGCTCGCTCATCGTGTGAGCCGCGACCGGGAAGATGCCCGCCAATCGCTTTCATACCCCCTGCAAATGCGCTCATTTGAGAAAGGCTAACGCATGGATACGACATGGTCGAATCCTTTTGGACGGATTGCGGACGCGTGCAAGATGGCGCCCGGAGGGTAGGATCGGCCGGCGCGTATGAGCCTTGGCGAGGTGATCACGATCGCCCTCGCGGGGCTGGCGGCGGGGACGATCAACACGGTAGTCGGCAGCGGCACACTGATCACCTTTCCGGTGCTGCTCGCGTTCGGTTATGCGCCGGTGACGGCGAACGTCTCGAACACGGTCGGTCTGGTGCCCGGATCGGTCTCCGGTGCGATCGGTTATCGACGCGAGCTTTCAGGCCAGCGCCATCGGGCGATGCGGCTGGGAACGATGTCGGTGCTGGGTGGCATCACGGGGGCCATATTGCTGCTGGTGCTACCCGCGGCCGCGTTCAAGGCCGTCGTCCCGGTATTCATCGCGCTTGCACTCCTACTCACACTGCTGCAGCCGCGCCTGAACGCGTGGTTGCTCAGGCGCGAGATAGACCTCGACCGCCATGGCGCGATCCCCACCGCGGTTGCGGTCTACGCGATCGGCGTCTATGGCGGCTATTTCGGCGCCGCTCAGGGCATCCTGCTGCTGGCGGTGCTCGGCGTAGCACTTACGCAGGATCTGCATCGCACCAACGGACTGAAGAACGTGCTCGCGGGCCTCACCAATGGCGTGGCAGGCCTGTATTTCGTGCTCGCCGCACACGTGGAGTGGGCCCCGGCGGGGATCATCGCGGTCACGTCGATCGTCGGCGCCCAGCTGGGAGCGCGCTACGGACGACGCCTGCATCCGGACGCGCTGCGTGCGCTGATCGTGGTCGTGGGGGTGTCCGCCATCGTGCGACTGGTGCTCGGCTGAGAGACTCCCAACCAGCGAGGAGCGCTACGCGGGTCGCGCTAAGCGGCCAGCCACTCCTTCGCCGCTTCAAGCTCATCGAGCGAGAAGATCCGCATCTCGCACGGGTAGAGCCAGCCGACGAGGCCGATCGCGTGCCTTACCCACTCTTCGTCGGTGACCTACTGTCGGCTGAGCTGAGAGAGCAAGAACTCGGTCTGGTCGGTGACGACCTGCTCGAAGAGCTGTCCTACATAAGGATCGAAATGCCCACCTTGATAGTGACGCACCTCGGCGCGTGGCATCCGCTTAGCGGCCCTAGCGGCGAGGTCGGGAGGGGTGATGGCATCGTCGTCGGCAATCGCGAAGAGGACCGGGCACCGTATGCGGGCAGCCCTGCGGATGGGGCGGTAGGCACTCACGCGCAGAGCGATGCGCGCGGGCGCCTCGTTGGGCCAGACCAGCCCTGGAGGGTTGAGGGCGAGAAAGCCGGGCTCGGCATCCGGCGAGTTCATGACTGCGGTTGAGCCCGGTGGCCCGACTGACGCGACCATGTGCGGGGGGCGGCCGGCGAGCGCGCCGGCCTGGTCGCGCAGGCCCGCGAAGGTAAGTGCCAGCGCGTGCTTGCGTCCCAACCGCAAGAAGTTGACGAGACCATCGACGAACGGCACCTGCGCGACGACGGCAGCGATCCGATCATCCTGCGCGGCGAGCTCGATCACGTGGCCGCCGCTGAAGGAGCTCCCCCACAGCACGACGCGCTCGGGATCGATGCCGTCGAGGCCGCGAGCGTAGGCGATCGCGGCACGCCAGTCGGCAAGCTGGCGGCGAATGTCGAGGAGACTTCGCGGGTGACCTTCGCTGGCGCCGAAGTGGCGGTAATCGAAAACGAGCGCGGCCAGCCCGGCGGCGGCAAAGCGCTCGGCGTAGGCGTCGAGACGCTGCTCGCGCACTCCCGTCCATCCGTGCGCGAGCACCACGCACGCATCTGCCCGCTCCGGCCGGTAGAGCCACGCGGCACAGCGCACACCATCAGAGTCGAAGGTCACATCGGCGCGCTGTGCTGGCATCGATGAAGACTCTATGAGAGTTCTTCGAGATCTGGATCGGCCCTCGCGCGGGTATGGGCGAGGTCGCGCATGCGCGACCTCGAACCCGGCCGCATGCGGCCGGGTTTCTGGTGGGCGCATGCGCCCACCAGCGGACCCGCACATGTGCGGGTCCGAGCAGGGCCGCATGCGGCCCTGCCTACAACACCGGCGGCCGAACGGGGAGCGCCTCGTGGGCATTCCCCGAGCGTGGTGTCAGTCGCGGTTAAGCGGATCGCGCACGAACACGGGCTTGAAACCCGCTGTCGGGAGGGCCTCGGCGGCCTCGTCGAAGGGGAGGACCGCCGTCTGCACGCGGCGCGGACTGATCCGCCCGCTGGCGAGGAGCGCCAGGACCTCAGGGATCAGCGGGCGCGCGTTTGACATGGCCGAGCGGAACGTCAGACACTTGAAGTGCATAGCGGCCACGGGCAGTGGCACGTCGGCGAAGTGAAAGCCCAGATTCTCCACTTCGCCACCCGGACCGGTTGCCAACAGCGCGGCGCGCAGCGCGCTAACACTGCCGTGAGTCACGAGCGAGATCGCGAACTCGCGTTCGCTCGGATCGAAGTCCTCCGGGGAAGCTGCCTCGGCCCCGAACTCAGCCGCGAGGTCCCGACGCTCGGCGCTAGCGTCGACATAACGCACCGCGCCCGCCCCGAACGCGCGGGCGATATCGGCCGCATAGAGCCCGAGCGAGCCGCCGCTGCAAATCAATACATCGCTGCCGGGACGGGCACACAGGCGCGGTGCGATCGCGCGGTAGGCGTCGGTGAGATTATCCCCGGCCGACACCGCATCGAGTGATGAAACGCTTGGCGGAAGCTTCACCAGGCCGTGATCGGCGAACGGCACGCGCACGAGCTCAGAGAACAGGCCACCGTACTCGGCGCCTACAGGCACTCCATACACCGCGAGCGCCTCTGCCGCGGTCTCACGGCAAAACAGTGGCAGGTCCTCGCGGCAGCGGTCACAGGCGCCGCAGGAGAGGTGGTAGGGGATCACGACCACATCGCCCGGACGCAGTCTCCTCACCGCTACGCCAACCTCGATCACCTCGCCGACCGCCTCATGGCCGATCGCGAACGGCTGCTCGGCACCGGGCACGGTCGAATGGACGATCGCCTGATCGAGATCGCACGTGGAGGCCGCGAGCGGTCGCACAAGAGCGTCAGACGGAGCGAGGATCGTGGGAGCCGGATCGTCCCGCCACTCCAGGCCGCCCTCGCTACCGCGGTAGTACAAAGCCTTCACGGCCGACACACTAAACGCTTCGTGCGTGACGGAGAAATAGCGGTCCGGCCTGGTCGAGGGTGTTCTGGCGAGGCGGCTGGCCGGGGGTGGATTTGGTCAGTCGATCTGTTCTGCCAGCTCGATGATGATTCCCTCGGGGCCGCGGAGATAGCAGAGTCTGTAGCTGTCCTGGTAGCGCCCCAGCTCGCCGACGAGCTCTGCGCCGCGAGCTTGCAGGCGGTCGAGGACATCGTCGATGTCCTCGACGGCGAACGTAACGTGGCGGATGCCCGCAGCGTTCGCCGGTGCGCGCGGATAGCCGCCGTCGGTCGACGGCGTGTGAAACTTCGCCAGCTCGAGTCGTCCATGCCCGTCTGGGGTCTGCAGCATGGCGATCTGCGCCCGGACGCCATCGAGTCCGACGATGCGATCCACCCAATCGCCCTCGACCGGCGTTTCGCCCTGCAACTCGAGTCCGAGCTCAACGAAGAACGCCACCGCGTCCGCGAGGTCCTCGACGACTATGCCCACATGGTCCATCCGCTTGATTGTCATGTGCTCGATGGTAGGCACCCGCTGGGTCTGTCGGGTGAACCTATCCAGGGACCGACGAGGCGGACTCGAGCGCGCCGTCCGCCGGTGCGCCTTACCGGGAATCCCCACGCCGAGCCATAATCAGACAAGCGATGATGCTCGAGCGGATCGGCCGCCCAAGCTGCTCGTGTAGGGTCCGATTCGCGCTCTCTATGGCCTCGCGTTGCTCGGGCGAGAGTCGTGACCAGAACGACATCGTGCCAAGCAGGGCATTGAGCTCGGCGGCCGTGTGTTTCATTAGCCTCGGCGCCACGGTGATCTGCACGTCGTCGAACAGATGGGCCGCGTACTCGCGCGCCACCTCGTAGTCGCCAAGCCAGGCCCAGACCTCTGAGATGTTCTCGCGGCGCTCGCGAACGCCCGCGAGAGTAGTCTCGAGATCTCGATAGCGTGGCCAGCTTGCAGCGATCTCGGGCGCGATCGCCGTCATCGCGCTCAAAAGCGCCTGCTGGTCATCGGCGCTGCGCGGATCGTGTAGTCCGAAATACTGGACGAGCGCGAGCGTCCCGCCGGGCACGAGCACATCCGCTGCGCGCTGCCAGCCGACATCGGGATCGACCCAGTGGATCGCAGAAGCCGAGAAGACCGCACGGAAGTGTTCGTGGGGGAGTCGCGCGTCCTCGAATCGGGCGTTCACGAGCTCCAACCCGCCCGTGCCCTGAAGTCGCTGCTGGGCAAGCCCCGCGAGCTGAGCGCCCGGCTCGATCGCCGTGACGCACAAGCCCCGAGCCAGGAGGCTGCCGGTCAGCTGTCCAGTCCCACAACCGATCTCAAGTACCCGGTCACCGCGCTCGAGGCCGGTGACCTGGCAGGCGAGATCGATCAGTTGCTCGGGGTAGGTTGGGCGATGCCGGTCGTACTCGGCCGCCACCTGATCGAATACTTTGCCGTAGCTGCGCTGCAGTGTTCCGTCCGACACGCTCACAAGGTAGGTGACGCAGCCAACGAAGCGCTCCTGGGATGTAGGGGCACTGGTCGCCGCATCCCTATCTGGACCCAGCAGTGATAGGCCGCGGCGTCCCGCCGATCTGAGACAGCCCAGCTGTCGATCCCACTCCTAGGGGCCTGACCTGCTGTTCACGCGGATGCGCCGGCTCCGGATGTGATGTGCTCGATTACAGGCGTGAACTGCTCGGTCGGTGAGAAGTCGACGTACTCGGAGTCCTCGAGCGCTTCGGGGGCGTGGCCGGGAGCCCAGTAGAAGGCTTCGCCAGCAGCGAAGTCGTGATGCCCGTCCAGCGTGTGCATTCGCACGCGGCCCTTGATTATGTACCCCCAGTGCGGACAGGGGCACAGGTCGTTCGGTAGGCCCTTGGTGGCGGGGCGCAGGTCGGCGCCCGCGGGCAGCCGCACGAACCCGACGGACAGGCCGTCCTCGTCGCGCAGGCGGACCTCGACGCCGTTATCGGCGATGACGACCGGGACGTCCTTACGTGGAATAGATCTCATACTGTGTTCTCCTCCTGTTAGTTGAGCAGCGTGGCGATGTGGCGGGCCGCCGTGGCGGCACCGTCGATCTCTACATCGCGGTAATCCACCTCGCGGCCTACCTCCTGCGCGATTGCCGCCGCGATCTCCTGCGGTGGGGAGTCCTCATAGTCCATGCGCCGGCCTGCGCCGTAGCGTTCGAGGCGGTGGCGGACGTGGAAGTTCTGCTCGAAGTGGTGGCGTAGCGGGAAGTACAGAAACGGCCGCTTCTGCGCCGTGAGCTCCATCGAGGTGGTCAGGCCGCCCTGCACGACGGCCAGGTCGCAGGCGGCCAGGTGCCGGTAGAGGTTGTGCACATAGGGGACCACCTCGAGGCCATCATGTGAAGGGAGCGACCGGGGGTCGATGCGCGGGCCGGCGACGACGATCATGCGCAGCTCCGGAACGCGCTCCTTCGCCTCGGGGAAAGCAGTGATCACGCGCCGCAGCAGGTCAGCGCCGACGCCGGAGCCGCCGACGGTGACGATGCAGACACGCTCGTCGTCGCCGTAGCCGAGCTCGGCGCGCAGCTTGGTGCGATCGCTGAGATCCGCGGGGTTAAAGCCGGTGACGTACCCGGTGAAGTCGTAATTGCGTTCCGTCCACTCGCGGATCATCGGGAGTTCCGGTCCGAGACGCTCGGGGACGATGTCCTCCGGGTTGCCCACGAACAGCGAGCGGTCGCGGATCTCGGGGTGCTCGGCGATGTGCTCGACCCTCTGGGCGTTCTGGTCGGCAGCCAGGAACTTCTCCCGCTCGCCCCCGTCGTCCATCGGCAGGAAGCCGACGAAGTCGCTCAGCCAAACATAGGGCGTGCGCTTCTCGCGTGGGTTCTCGTGCAAGTAGTAGTCGAGCTCCCACGCCTCGTCGCCGATCCAGAGGTCGTAGTGATCCTCGCGCACGACATCGTGGAAGAGCATGAAGTTAGCCGCGAGGATCTCGTCCATGCGGCGGATCGCGTGGAACGCGTGCAGGTCGTGCTCGGCCGACTCCGACTCGATGTGCTTGGACTCGTTCGCGAGATGCCTACTCGCGGGGTGGATGCGCTCACCCTCCGCCTCGAGCATCCTCGTGACCGGATCCTGCGCCAGCCAATCGACCTGCAGGTCTGGATGTAGTCCTCGCAACTCGCGAGCGATCGCCACGTCGCGCTGGGAGTGACCGAGTCCGATCGGCGAGGAGACGAAGAGAGCGCGGGGGCGACCGTCGGGCCGGTAGACGGTTGGGTCCCGAGGCGTGCGCTCGCGCCCGAACGCGCCCTCGGCGAAGTCGCGCAGCGCGAGGTTGAACCCGACGGGCTTGCGGGCGTGGGGCAGATGGCCCGAGCCCGGCACCACATTCAGCTCGCCGCCGCTGAGTCGCGCCAGTGCTCGACCATCTCGGGGCTGCACGATCTTGTCACGGTCACCCTGCACGACCAGCACCGGGCACGAAAGATTCTTGGCCACCTCGCGCAGGTTGCGTCGTCCGCGTATGAACTCGCGGTGTCCCACGGTGGCTGTGAGCGTCTCGGGATCGGTGTCGAGCATCCATCCCACACCGTCTTCGATGGCCTTCGCCGAGTGAGCCTCTGGCAAGCATCGCTGTATGAACCAGTCTGCGAAGCGCCGGTGATCCTGGCGCCAATGCACTGGGTTCATATGCGACCACCCGACAGGCACCGGTAGATGAAGCGAGCGCGAGGCTGATTGGACCAGCGGGTCGGTCAGGAACGTGTTCTTCGACAGGGTGTAGGGAAACACCGGGCCGATGAACACCGCGCCGACGACTCGCTCCGGGGCGAGCCGCGCCAGCTCGAACTGGTACTGCGCGCCGGTGGAGAGACTCGCCATCACCGCCCGCTCGGTGTTGGTCTCATCCATCACGGCCAGGCAGTCGCGAGCGAATTCCAGCGGCGCGTAGCGCTTCGGGTTCCGGCAGCGATCGGAGCGCCCGTTGCCGAGACCGTCCATGCTCAACACCCGGAAGTGGCGCGCCAGGTAGGCGATCTGCATCTTCCAGTGACGCGAGTGAACGACAGACCAGGTCGGCAGCAGGAAGATCGTCTCCTCGCCCTCGCCGTAGACCTCGTAGAAGAGCCGCTGGCCGTCGCGCTCGACGAAGCCTTCGACGTCGGGGTAACGCGCGCGGCTCTGCTCACCGTCACGGCCGATCGCTCGCGCGGCCGGCGCGGGTGCGAGCGTCGTATCGATGACGGTGTTCATGCGTTGCCCCTCGAGTCGATCGTAGAGCTCACGGCCGCGCTTCGAAGACGAGGTTGAAGGGCGTCTCGGCGGCCCGGCGGAAACGAGTGAAACCGCCCCCCGCGACGACGTCGCCGATCCTGGCCTCGCCTGCCTGTGCCCCGAGCGCGAGCCCGACCTCCTGCGACAGCGAGGCGGGCGTGCAGAGAAACGTCGAGAAGCCGTAGTAGGCACGTCCGACGGGATTGAGGTTGTCCTCGACGCGGTCGCCCGCCATCGGCTCGACGATCATCCATGTGCCGTCCGGCGCGAGCATCCGGTGAACCTGCCGTGCGGCGCCGACCGGATCGCCCATGTCGTGCAGGCAGTCGAACATCGTCACGAGGTCGTAGCCCTCGCCGTGGTCGGAGACGGCGGCGGCCGTCTCAAAGCGCACGCGCTCGGAGACACCCGCATCCCGTGCGCGGCTACGAGCCGTCTCGATCGAGCCCTCGTGGTAGTCGGAGCCGACGAACGTGCAGGCCGGAAACGCCTGTGCCATCAGGATCGTCGAGGAGCCGTGCCCGCAGCCGATGTCCGCGACCTTGCCTCCAGCCTGCAGCTTCGCGACGACGCCGTCGAGCGCCGGCAGCCACGAGGGGATCAGGCTCGCGTTGTAACCGGGCCGGAAGAAGCGCTCGCAGCCGTCAAACACGTCGTGGTTGTGCTCGTGCCAACCGACGCCCTCGCCGCTGCGGGCCGCCTCGGTGATCCGCGGCGAGTCGATCACAGTGCCCAGCGCGATCTGAAAGAACCCGGGGAGGAACGCGGGGCTGGACTCGTCGGTGAGGGCGACCGTCTGCTCGGGCGGGAGCGTGTAGGTACCGCCGATCGGGTCGTACTCCACGTAGCCGCCCGCGGCCTGCGCATTCAGCCACTCGTGGACGTAGCGCTCGCTGACGGCGGTCCGCCGCGCGAGCTCGACAGGTGTAAGCCCCCCGGCGCCCGCCAGGGCACGGTAGAGCCCCAGCTTGTCTCCCATCACGACCAGCGCCGCGCCCAGGGTCGCTCCGACCTCCCCGACGGCGCGGAACACAAACTGCTCGAGCTTCTCAGGCTCGACCTCGACGGGCTGCTGAACGGTTGTCATGTTTGACCTCCTTGGATGGATTGCCGTGACGGTAACTCCGCGTCCCTCGAGATCGCATCAGGGGGCCCTACCTAGTCTTTCGGCACGCGGGGCCCGGTCGCACAGAGAATGGAGACTCGTAAGAATCGTCTGATGTTGCTTGGCCGCGAAGACGAGCAGCTGGCGCTCGATCGGCTGTTTGCGCAGGCCCGCGAGGGCCGTAGCGGCGTGCTCGCGCTCGTCGGCGAGCCTGGGATCGGCAAGACTGCCCTACTCGAGCATGCGGCCACGAGCGCCGACGGAATGCGGATCCTGCGAGCCCGCGGGATCGAGGCCGAGGCGGTCATCCCGTTCGCGGGCCTGGCCGAGCTGCTGCGCCCGATTCTCAATGCGGTAGATCGCATCCCGGCGCCACAGGCGAGCGCGCTTGGCGGCGCGCTCGCGCTCAGCCCGGCGAGTGCCCGGGATCGCTTCGCAATCGGGGCCGCGACACTGAGCCTGCTGTCTGCAAGCGCAGAGGAGGGTCCGCTCGCGCTGCTCGTGGACGACGCGCATTGGCTCGATCGCTCCAGCGCAGAGACGCTGCTGTTCGCCGCGCGGCGCCTGCTGGCGGATCCGATCGCGCTTGTTCTCACCGTGCGCGAGGGCCAGGCGTCGCTGCTGGACGGCGCCGACCTGCGAACGCTGCGAATGGCTGGGCTGAACCGCTCAGACGCGGCGGAGCTGCTCGCCCGCGCGGATGTTCCCAACGACCTGCTGGAGCGCTTGTATCGCGCCACCGGCGGCAATCCGCTCGCGCTGCTCGAGCTCGCGCCAGAGGCCCCTCGGCTCCTCAGCCTGCCAAGCGATGCTCCGGTACCGATCTCGACGAGTATCGCCACGGCATTCCTACGCCGCTTCGGCCGCCTCTCCGAGCCGACCCGTCGCGTGCTGGTGATCGCGGCGGCGAGCGACCCGTGCAGCCTCGCCGTGCTCGCACGCGCCGCCTCCCGGATCGGCCTGAACCTCAGCGATCTCGCGCCGGCGGAGGAGGCAAACCTCATCAGGGTCGCTCACGCCGCCATCGAGTTCACCCACCCACTCGCGCGTGCGGCGATGTACGCCAACGCGTCCGCGGCGGAGCGCCGCGAGGCGCATGCGGCGCTGGCAGCGGCGCTCCCCGACCGAGATGCAGACCAGCGGGCGTGGCACCTGGC
>JBAUXH010000039.1:0-5383 GCA_049584155.1 Solirubrobacteraceae bacterium | reverse complement strand
CGCCGAGCTGCTCGACACGAGCGTCGCCGCGGTCAACTCCGCGCTGCAGCGCGCCCGCGCGACGCTCGAGCGCGCCGACGTCCTCGACGCGGGCCACGGGAAGCTCAGCGAGCACGACCGCGAGCTGCTCGCCCGCTACGTGGAGGCCTTCCAGCGCTACGACATGGACGCCCTCACGAGCCTCATCCGCGAGGACGCCACCCAGTCGATGCCGCCCTATGAGCTGTGGCTGCGCGGGCGCGAGCACATCCTCGGCTGGTGGGTCGGGCCGGGTGCCGCCTGTCGCGGCTCGCGCGTGCTGCCGACCGTCACCGCCAACGGCTCGCCCGCGTTCGGCCAGTACAAGCCCAGCGAGAGCGGCTCGGGCTATGACCCGTGGGCGCTGCAGGTGCTCGAGGTCGCGCACGGGCAGATCGTCGAGCTCACGTTCTTCCTCGCCACCGACACGCTCTTCCCACTGTTCGGCCTGCCCTCACACCTCGACGAGTAGGCAATCCACACCGTCGCGACGACGCGTACGTGTGTGTCTGTGTGCGCGCGGTCATCCGTGCAACACCTCCGTCAGGCCCACGAACTCGATCAGCTTCGTAAGCTCCGCCGAGACCCCCGCCAGTCGCACCCGACAGCCCTGCCGACGCGCGAGGAGCGCCAGTCGCGCGAGTGCATCCACGGTGACCGCGTCGGCATTCACGCCCGTGACCTCGCACCGCAACACCTCGACCGCGCCCCCCTCCAGCAGGACACAGGTCCGTGCGCACAGTCCAGGCAGGTCGGCGTGCGCCAGCGGACCGTCGATCGTCAAGGTCGCGATCCGCGGCGGATCTTCCGTCGGCATGTTGTCTTTGCTCATCGGTCTCGATGTAAAGACCGGCCGGCGCTGCGCAACTCATCGGCGCGTACTGCGCCCCGGGTCGCCAGCCCCGCGCTACCGTTGGGGAAGGTTCTCGAGGTCTCGGCGTCTTGGCTATCAAGGGGCCAGGCACGGTCCCTTGTCCGTGACCCAGTATTTGCGAGTCACCGTCCCCAACCGCGACATCTGGAGGAATCTCCATGCAGCGAACGCGCATCTTTCTGGCCGCCCTCATGGTCGGCGCCGTCAGCGTCTGGGCCGCCACCGTCGCGCAGGGCGCCGCACCGACGGCGCACGTAGCCCGCGCCGCCAAGGTGACGCTGCGCCACACGCGCCTGGGCAACATCCTCGCCACCTCCTCGGGGTTCACGCTGTATGAGTTCACGCACGATCATTCGAGCGCCAACACCTGCGTGCACATCAGCGGATGCTCGGAAACGTGGCCCCCGCTGCAGACCAGCGGCAGGCCGACGGCCGGTCCCGGCGTACGCGCCTCGCTGCTGTCCACGACACGGCTGCCCCACGGCAAGACGCAGGTGACCTACGCCGGCCATCCCCTCTACCTCTACAGCGGCGATAGCGGACCGGGTGAAACCTCCTATGTCGGCGAATCGGTGTTCGGCGGCCGCTGGTACGGGCTCAACTCCGCGGGCGGCGCAGTGAAGTAGCCGTAGGCGACGCGTCAACGACAGGCGGCGCGCGCACGCAGGCGACGTCCCCAACCCCGACGACGCCCGCGGCGCGGGGGCGAGGTAGGAGTATGGTCTGGGCATGGCGACGGTCAGCGACGCACCTTCGGCGGTCTTGCATCTGAGCGTCGCCGAGCGGGTGGCGCGCGGAAAGGCGGCGCGCGCGGAGGTGCCGCGCTCCAGCCACGCCTCCTTCGAGCCCGCGCCACACCGCGTCGACCCGGTGAAGGTGCTCAAACGCCAGGCGCAGACGCGCGTACCAGAGCTCGTGCCGATCCGCTACGGGCGCATGCTCGTCTCCCCGTTCACCTTCTACCGCGGCGGCGCCGCGATCATGGCCGCCGACCTGGCGGCGACGCCGCGCTCGGGCCTGACCGTGCAGTGCTGCGGCGACGCGCACCTGTCGAACTTCGGCGTGTTCGCCTCGCCCGAGCGCCGGCTGATGTTCGACGTCAACGACTTCGATGAGACGCTCCCGGGGCCGTGGGAGTGGGACGTCAAGCGTCTGGCCGTGAGCATGCTGATCGCCGCGCGCGACAACGACTTCGCCGTCAAGGCCCAGGACCAGGTGGTGCTGGAGACCGTCGAGTCCTACCGCACCGCGATGGCCGGATTCGCGGGGATGAACAACCTCGACGTCTGGTACTCCCATCTGGACATCGAAGCCGCGCTGCAGGAACTGGGATCCCAGCTCCAACCCGCACAGGTCAAGCGGACCGAGAGGGCGCTCGCGAAGGCGCGTACGAAGGACAGTATGTCGGCCTTCTCCAAACTGACGCACGTCGTGAACGGAGAGGCGCGCATCGTTGCTGAACCGCCCTTGATCGTGCCGATCCACGATCTCGCTCAGGACGCCGAGCGCGAGGAGATGCTCGAGAGCCTGCACGAGCTGATGCGCTCCTTCCGTCAGACGCTCGAGTACGACCGGCGCGTGCTGCTGGAGGAGTTCCAGCTGACCGACATCGCGCGCAAGGTCGTCGGCGTGGGGAGCGTTGGCACGCGCGCCTGGATCGCGCTGATGCTGGGCCGGGACGGTCAGGACCCGCTGTTCCTGCAGCTGAAGGAGGCCGAGGCCTCGGTGCTCGAGGAGTTCCTCGGCCCGAGCGAGTTTGCAAATCACGGCCAGCGCGTCGTCACCGGACAGCGGCTGATGCAGGCTTCGAGCGACATCTTCCTCGGCTGGCTGCACGTCGCGGAGGGGATCGACGGCGGGAACCGCGATTTCTACGGTCGCCAACTGAAGGATTGGAAGGGCTCGGCGGAAATCGAGCGGATGAAGCCATCCGGCCTGGCCGCCTACGGACGGCTGTGTGGCTGGACGTTGGCCCGCGCGCATGCTCGTAGCGGCGACCGCATCGCGATCGCCGCATACCTAGGCAAAGGCACGGTGTTCGACCGTGCGATCGTCGAGTTCTCGCGGGCCTACGCCGAGCAGAACGAGCGCGACTACCGGGCGCTGACCGCGGCCGTGCAGTCCGGTCGGATCACCGCCGAGACCGGTCTGTAGTCACGGCCTACAGCCGTAACCCCGACGAGCAGCCGGGAAGCGTCGCTGTCTGGCCGGGCTCCAGGATGCACACCTCGACATCCGGGGCCATACGCGCGACATGCCGCGCGAACAGTCGCGGTGGGTCACCAAGCGTGGCCTTGTGCCGGCGGGCGCTGCCGATTGGCAGCAGCGTCCCCCAGTGCATCGGGATCGCGATCCGCGGCCGCAACAGGCATACCGCACGGGCGGCATCGAGTGGGTCCATGTGGCCGGGGCCGAGCGTCGATCCCCAACCGGCGACGGGCAGCAGCGCGATGTCGAGCGCGCCCGATCGGTCGGACCCCAACTCGGACATGCCGTCGAACAACTCCGTGTCGCCAGCGAAGTAGACCGTGCGTCGGCCCCGCACGACATAGCCGAGCGCTTCGGCGCGCGTGCCACCGGGATGACGGCGGCCATCGTGACGAGCCTTGACCGCTCTCACGGTGAGCCCACCTACGCCGGCTAAGCCTGTCACCTCG
Source organism: Solirubrobacteraceae bacterium (assembly GCA_049584155.1). GTDB lineage: Bacteria > Actinomycetota > Thermoleophilia > Solirubrobacterales > Solirubrobacteraceae > Palsa-744. Next base: position 1,834 of record JBAUXH010000039.1, on the reverse strand, counting down.
CCCGCGCTCAACTCGGTCACATCCGTGAACCCTCGCCGCCGCAGCAACTTTCCCGCCCCGGCCGGCACGAACAGGGATGTATCGAGACCCAGCAACCGCAGCGAGGCCAGGTCGAGGTGGTCGTGGTGCAGGTGTGAGATCAGCACGGCGTCGGGGCGAGCGAACATGTTCTCCGCGACAGGCGCAACCTGCCGGCGCAGGTGTGCAACACGACCACGCAGCAGCGGGTCGGTGAGCAGGCGCACCCCATCGAGTTCGATCAGGACGGTGGCGTGCCCTAGGAACACGATACGGTCCTCCGCCGAGGAGCCCGCGCGCTGGGCAAGAGGCGCGCCATCGGCCATGACTGGAAGGTAGCAACGAGATGTCCCCAGCGACTGACGACGGCGACAACGAGATGTCCTCGGCGATCAGCGTCGGCTACCAGCGCCGGCGCGGCGTGAAAAGCGCACGACAGTTGCTGGGACTCGTCCTGCGCGTGGTCATCCTGCTGCTGATCGAGGGCCTGGTGATCCTCGCGTTGGCGGCGATCCTGCCGGGTGTCACGACGCCCTCGTTCAGCGCCGCGGTGCTGGTGGCCGCCACGATGGCGTTGATCAACGCGCTCCTGTGGCCGATCGTCATCCGCATCGCGCTCCCGCTCACGGTGCTGACGTTCGGTCTGGGATCGCTCGTGCTCAGCGCCGGCACGGTCGCGCTGGGGTTCTATGTGGTCGACGGCACCTCCATCCCTATCGGCGGCGATCTGGTGATCGCGTTCGGCATGGCACTGGTGTCGATGCTGATCGCGCCCCTGCTAGACGTGGATGGGGATGCTCAGCATCTGCGCGTGGTGCGGCGACGCGTGCGGCGTGGGCGCAAGCACAACCACACCGATGTTCCCGGCGTGATCCTGTTCGAGATCGACGGTCTCGGCGAGGCCGTGCTGCGCGAGGCGGTGCGCGATGGGCACGTGCCCACGATCGCGCGCTGGCGCTCAGAGGGCACACACAGAGTCATGGGCTGGGAGTGCGATCTCTCCTCGCAGACGGGCGCCAGCCAGGCGGGGTTGCTGCTGGGCAGTAACTGGGACATGCCCGCGTTTCGCTGGTATGAGAAGGAGGCCGGGCGCACGATCGTCTCTAACCATCCCGCCGACGCGGCCGAGATCGAGCGCCGGCGCTCCACCGGCGATGGGCTGCTCGCTGAGGAGGGCACGAGCCGGGGCAACATGTTCTCGGGTGACGCGCCGCGCTGCACGGCCACGATGAGCGTCATCCGTGACCGCACGCGCTCGAAGTCCGGGGACTTCTTCGCCTACTTCGCCGATCCCTACGGGTTCCTGCGCACGATCGTGCTATCGCTCGCCGACATCTCCTACGAGTGGCTGGCGGCGCGCCGCCAGCGCCGGAGCGGCGCCGAGCACGTCGATCGGGGGGGTCTGTATCCGCTCATCCGAGCCGCGATCGCGGTGGTCATGCGCGACCTCAACGTCGCACTGCTGATGGCCGACATCGTCGAGGGCGTGCCGGTCAGCTACGCCACGTTCGTCGGCTATGACGAGGTCGCCCATCACTCGGGGATCCGTGAGCCCGACGCGTTCGCAGTGCTCAAGCGCCACGATCGCCAGCTCGAGCGCCTGGAGCGTGCGGTGGCGCAGTCACCGCGCCCGTATCACCTGGTCGTGCTCTCCGACCACGGTCAGACACAGGGCGCCCCGTTTCGTCAGCGCTATAAGGAGACGCTCGAGGATGTAGTGCGCGGGGCGCTCTCGCGCGGTGAGGTACGCGCCCCGGCCGCGGTCGACGAGGCCTGGGGGGACGTCGGCGCGGTGCTGGCCGACGCGCGCCAGGAC
>JBAUXH010000038.1:0-2426 GCA_049584155.1 Solirubrobacteraceae bacterium | reverse complement strand
CGCCCAGCTCGTGCGCCACCGCGTTCGGGCCTGCCCGCAACGTCGCTCGCGAGGGGACGAGGCGGTGCAGCACGAGCACGTGAACTTCCGCGCCCGCATCGCGCGCGGCCAGCGCTTGCCGGTGGGCCCATACGCCGAGCACCGGGTCGCGGCGGCTCGGGTAGAACTCGGCTACGACCGCGACCCTCACGTCATTCCCTGCCTTGCGCTGATGAGCGCGTCCGGACCTGGCCTCCACGCCATGCTCGGACACGGATGTGCGAGCGGGGATCTCACCAGCGGTGGTGCGTCGCCAAGGTTTGCTGTGATTCGATCGCGTTCAGGTACGGACGCCGGGCGAGGAACTCGCGCGCCTCGCTCACCGCTGCCTCATGCGAGTACGCGCTGGCGGCAGGCGCCGCACGATGGGCGATCGCCACGGCGTCCACCACACCACAGCGCCATCCATGCTCGCGCGCGAGTGCCGCCCAATGGGCATCGAGTCCCCAGCCCATGCGTAGTGGGGGCCAGGGCAGCAGCGTGTCGAACGTCGCCTGCGCGAACGCGGTCACGGGACCTATCTCCACGAACTGCGTCTCGCGCACGACGCTCCCCGCCCGGCGCCTGGTCACCGGCCAGGCTCCATGCGAGCGGGACCGGTGCGCCGGCTGGGCCAGCTGCAGATCGAAGCGCTCGCACAGGAACAGCAGCCGATCGAGGAACCCGCGCGGCAACTCGATGTCGTCGTCCACGACCAGCAGCCAATCGCGCCCGGACGCCGAGTGCTCGGAGAGCAGCCGGTTGAGGTTCTCGAACTTACCCAGCGTTCCCGGCGGGCATGTGTGCAGCTCGACCTTGTGCCTGGAGCGTTCCAACTCCGCACGCACGCCTGCGGCGAGCGTCGCGTGCTCTGCTCGAACGACGCCGATCGCGAGCACGCTGCGCAGCGGCGGCTCGTGGCGTGACGCCAAGTCCAGGCGTAACCGTCTGGCGCTTGCGATCTCCCATGCGTCCGTGGCTGCATCGTGCACACCGCGCACGATCTCATCGATGCCCCCGACCGTCCCGCTGTGGCCAGACAGGAAGTCATCCGCGCCTATCGGCCTCAGCGCGGGTTCGTCTCGCGTGCATTCGCGCACGCGCCCGGCGCTGTGCGCCACCATCGTCAGCCCTGCCGGACAGCGATGGCGCACGACATGCCACGCGCAGCCCGCCAGCGTCGTGAGCTCGCGAACAGCGGACGGTGCCCGTCCACACCGGGCGTCGAAGCGTCGCGCCGCCCTACCACGCGCGTAGGCCGTTCGCGCCAGTGCACCTAGCCGCGCGTCCGATCCATTGCGACGGTGCTCGACGGCGGCGCCCGCCACATACAACGCGCGCGCGCCGGGCTTGCGCGCGCGCAAGCGATCTTGCCACTCCTGCTCGTCGCCGCCGTGCTCGAGCGTCACATCGAAGGCACCCACCAGTTCCAGCGCATCGCGCCGAATCGCCATGTTCGCGCCCCACGCGTACTGCGCCTCGATGTCGCGCTCCCCGAGGTCGAGTGTCGTGATCGGCGGCCCCTCCCGTCCGCACGTGTGCGGCGGGCGACCCTCCAGGCGCGCTCTGATTCGTCCCGCCAGCACGTCCACATCCGGGTACTCGCGCGCCGCTGTGAGCAGTGCCTGTAGCCAGCCAGGACTCGCCTCGATGTCGTCGTCCACGAACACCACGAGCTCGCCACCCGAGCGCTCGACGCCCGTGTTGCGCGCCACGTTCAGCCCTCGCTCGCGCTCGTGCGGCTCATACCGCGCGCCCAGTCGCTGCGCCTGCTCGCGAGCCTCGTGTGAGGCGCCGGCGTCATCGATCACGAGCACCTCCGCGCCGACCTCGCGTGCCTGGGGAACGATCGATGAGAGTGCCACCTCCAGGTATGCCGGACGCCCGCGCGTGGGGATCACGATCGAGACTGGTATCGGTGTGGACTTACTTGCAGGGCTCATAGCTCGCAGAGAGTCTAGGTTTGATGAGGTCATGGTCCTGTTCCTGCACAACCGCTACCGCACTACCGGCGGCGAGGAGCGCACCGTCGAGGACCTACAGTGGCTCGTGCGCGAGTACCTGCACGAGCCGGCCGAACTGCTCGAGCGAGACTCGGCCTCGCTCGGCCGTACGCGGGCGGCAGCCGGACTGTTGCATGGTGGGTTGCAGCCCGGCGACGTCGCCAGGGCGGTACGTCTCAGCGGTGCGCGGGTCGTGCACGCCCACAACCTGCATCCGACGTTCGGATGGCGTGCCCTCGCCGCCGCGCGCTCGGCCGGGGCGCGCGTCGTGCTGCACCTGCACCAATATCGCCTCGTGTGTGCGATCGGCGTGTGTTACACCCGCGGGGCAGAGTGCACGCGCTGTCACGGGCGCGACACGCTCCCCGGCGTGCGCCTGCGTTGTCGTGGCAGCCTGTCCGAGGC